>DATDMD010000054.1:0-20826 GCA_036518975.1 Baekduia sp. | reverse complement strand
TCGTTGACGTGCAGGCGGGCGAGGCGGTAGCGGCGGATGGCCGGCGCGTCCTGGCCCGACCCCAGCCGCGCCCGCTCGCCGACGAGGACGATCCTCGAGAGCGGGTTTGCGGAAGCGGTGGTCATGGCCATCATGATGCCGCCGGACCGCGGCCACGCCCACCGCCCGGCGGTCGGAACTCGCACGGCCGGACCCCTACACGCGGTCGAGCCGCCCCGCGGCCGCCAGCGCCGCCCGCTGCTCGCGCCCCAGCCGGCGGGCCACACGCCAGCGCGCGCCGCTGAACGCCATGTTGGCGACGGTGGCGAAGCCGACCTCGTCGGCGCGCAGCGCCAGCAGCAGGTGCGCGACGCGGTCAGCGGCCGGCAGGTCAGGGTCGTCGACCCGCACGCAGAAGCACGTGATGCGCCGCCCACGCGCCGTGATCAGCGCGGCGCCGGCCTCCGCCACGACCCAGACGCCGAGGCGTCCGCGCTCCACGACGAGGCCGGACTCCCGCAGCAGCGCCCGCGCGTCGTGGTCGACCAGGTCGCCCAGCAGCCCGAGCGCGGTGCTCTGCGCGTGCGGGTCACCGTTGCGCCCGCCCTTGGGCCGCAGCACGTTGGCGCCGCGCGCGGCGTAGAGCATCGGGATGACCCAGGCGTGGGCGAAGCTCGCCAGCGACACGGCGACCGCCAGCGGCTGGACCAGGAACAGGATCACGCCCGCGGCGATGAACGGGACGACGTGCGCGACGGTCGTCAGCGTCCACAGCGCGCCGCGCTTGCGCAGGCGCGCGGCGTCCATCGGCGCGCGCCAGTGGACGGCCGCCGTCTCCGGGAGCGCGGCCGCGGCGCCGGCGCCGTGCGCGTGCGCGTGCGCGTCGAGCGCCATCACCCGCCGCTGATCGGCAGCCGCAGGATCACGAGGTCCGCGTCGAGCGGCAGCTCCTTGACCTGCTCGGCGTGCCCGGGACCGGTCGTGACCATGGCGAAGTAGCCGCGGTCGAGCTCCTCACGGAACGCGGCGACCGCGGCCTCCACGGCCCGCGGGTCCCGCGCGTCCCACTGGGCGAGCGTGGTGTGACCGGTCCGATCCATCCGTACGAGACGGGACATCCACCCACCTCCAAGTCGTGGCCTGGAGCCGATGGTAGACCGGGCGTCCCGGCCTCGCTAGAGCTTGAGCTGCTCGCGGACCAGGCGCGTGACCTCGCCGCCGTCGGCCCGCCCCTTCGTCTCCTTCATCACGTAGCCGACGATGACGCCGATCGGCTTCATGTCGCCCCCGCGCAGCTTCTCGGCGACGGCCGGGTTGGCCGCCAGCGCGGCCTCGACGACCGGCGCCAGCTCGTCGGCGCCGCCGACCGCGCCGAGACCCTCGGCCTCGACGATCGACGACGGGTCGCCGCCCTGGGCGACGAGCGTGTCGAGCACCTGGCGCGCGCCGCCCTGGGTGACCTGCTTGGAGCCGACCATGGCCACCAACTTGGCCAGCGCGGCCGGCGCGACCTTGGACTCCGACGGGTCGGCGTCGGCGCCGATGCGCGCGACGAGCTCGTTGGCGACCCAGTTGGCCAGCGGCTGCGGCTCGGCGCCGTCGGACGCGACGGCCGCCTCGAAGTAGTCCCCCAACTCGGTCCGGAACGCCAGCAGGTGGGCGGAGTCCGCGCTGAGCCCGAGGTCCTTCTCGAAGCGCTCGGCGCGGGCCAGCGGCAGCTCGGGCAGCGCCGCGGCGGCGCGGTCGAGCATCGCCTGCGTGATCGCCACCGGCGTCAGGTCGGGCTCGGGGAAGTAGCGGTAGTCGTGCGCCTCCTCCTTGGAGCGCAGCGACGTGATGGACTCGGTCCGCGGGTCGAAGTGCAGCGTCTCCTGCTCGACCTCGCCGCCGGAGCGCAGGATCTGCGTCTGGCGCGCGACCTCGGCCCGGATGCCGCGCTCGATGAACCGGAACGAGTTCATGTTCTTGAGCTCGGTCTTGGTCCCGAGCGTCTCGGTGCCCACGGGACGGATGGAGATGTTGGCGTCGCAGCGCAGCGAGCCCTCCTCCATGTTGACGTCGCGGACGCCGAGCCGGCGCAGCGTCGCGCGCAGCATCCGCAGCCACTCGGCGGCGGCCGTCGCGTCGCGCAGGTCGGGCTCGGTGACGATCTCGGCCAGCGGCGTGCCGCCGCGGTTGAAGTCGACGATCGACGCGTCGGAGGCGTGCAGGCGCCCGGACGCGCCCACGTGCACCAACTTGGCCGCGTCCTCCTCGAGGTGGACGCGGTGGATCCGGACGTCGCCGAGCCGGCCGCCGAGGCACAGCGGCTCGTCGTACTGGGAGATCTGGTAGCCCTTGGGTAGATCCGGATAGAAGTAGTTCTTGCGGTGGAAGATCGAGCGCGGCGCGAGCTCGGAGCCCAGCGCCATCCCGATCATCACCCCGTAGTGGATCGCCTGCGCGTTGGCGACCGGCAGCGCGCCGGGCAGCCCGAGGCACACCGGGCAGGTGTGCGTGTTGGGCGGGTCGCCGAAGCTCAGCGTGCAGCCGCAGAACATCTTCGTGACGGTCGCGAGCTGGACGTGGATCTCCAGGCCGATGACGGTCTCGTACTCGACCTGCGTTGCGTCAGTCACGCTCATCGCTCAGATTCTCCCCGGGGTCGCGTCGAAGCCGATCGCCTGCTCCAGCGCGTAGGCCGCGCTCAGGATGCGGTTCTCGCTGAACGCCGGCCCCGCGATCTGGAAGCCGACGGGCAGGTTGTCGCTCAACCCGTTGGGGATCGAGATCGCCGGCAGGCCCGCGAGCGAGATCGGCACGGTGAAGAGGTCCTCCAGGTACATCGCCAGCGGGTCGTCGCTCTTGGCGCCGAGCTCCCAGGCGACGTTCGGCGCCGTGGGCGTGACGATCAGGTCGACGTCGGCGAACGCGTTCTTGTAGTCGTCGGCGATCTTGGTCCGGACGCGCTGCGCCTTGCCGTAGTAGGCGTCGTAGTAGCCCGACGACAGCGCGTAGGTCCCCAACATGATCCGGCGCTTGACCTCGGGGCCGAAGCCGTCGTGGCGCGTCCTGATGTACATCGAGAGCAGGTCGGCGGCGTCGGCGCGCTGGCCGTAGCGGACGCCGTCGAAGCGCGCGAGGTTCGACGAGGCCTCGGCCGGCGCGATCACGTAGTAGGCGCTGATGCCGTACTGGGTGTGCGGGAGCGAGACGGGCTTGACGGTCGCGCCGAGCTGTTCTGCGAGCTTC
Source organism: Baekduia sp. (assembly GCA_036518975.1). Lineage (GTDB taxonomy): Bacteria > Actinomycetota > Thermoleophilia > Solirubrobacterales > Solirubrobacteraceae > Baekduia. The sequence goes on along the minus strand of DATDMD010000054.1, from coordinate 17,616 downwards.
AGCGTCTCCTCGAAGCGCGCGTAGACGCCGGGCTCGACGCCCTCGCCGGTCAGCGTGTCCGGGACGCCCAGGGTGACGCCGTCGAGCCGGTCGCCGGTCGGCAGCGTGATCGCCTCGGGGTGCTCGAGCGACGTCGAGTCGCGCGGGTCGCGGCCGGTCATGTGCGAGTACAACAGGGCCGCGTCGGTGACGTCGCGCGTCAGCGGGCCCGCCTGGTCCAGCGACGACGCGAAGGCGATCATCCCGTAGCGGGAGACCGAGCCGTAGGTCGGCTTGAGGCCGACGATGCCGGTCATCGCGGCGGGCTGGCGGATCGAGCCGCCGGTGTCGGTGCCCAGCGCCCACGGCGCGCTGCCCGCCGCGACGGCCGCCGACGACCCGCCGGACGAGCCACCGGGGATCCGCGCGCGGTCCCACGGGTTCAGGGTCGGGCCGAAGCCGGAGTTCTCATTCGACGAGCCCATGGCGAACTCGTCCTGGTTGGTCTTCGCGAGCAGCGGCGCGCCGGCGGCGGTCAGCTGGGCGACGACCGTCGCGGTGTAGGGCGGCAGGTAGCCCTCGAGGATGCGGGAGCCGGCCTGGCTGGGGACGCCCTCGGTGCAGAAGAGGTCCTTGACCGCGAGCGGGACGCCGGCGAGCGGGCGGGGGCCGTTGGGCGCGGCCGCCGGCGCCGTCTCGGCGACCCAGGTGTAGGCGTTGAGCTCGTCGGCCGCGGCCTTGGCGCGGTAGGCCTCGAACAGCTCGGTCGCGTCCAGGTCGCCCGTGCCGATGGCGTCGGCCGCCTGCTTGGCGGTGAGCGTCGTCAGGTCGGTCATGCCTGGGGGCTCGGGACGAGGAAGCCGCCGTCCTGCACCGCCGGCGCCTGCGACAGCGCGACCTCGCGCGGCAGGCACTCCACCGGCACGTCCTCGCGCAGCGCGTTGGCGACCTCCACGACGTGGCTCGTCGGCGCGACGTCGTCGAGGCTCAGCTCGCCGATCTTCTCGATGTGGTCGAGGACCGACGACAGCTCCGTCGCCATCCGTCCGACCTCGTCATCGCTCAGCTCCAGCCGGGCCAGCCGGGCGACGTGGACTACCTGCTCACGGTCGATCATGCAGGCGTCGAGTTTAGGAGAGCAGCGCGCTACGAGCGGCGCGGATGCCCCTGCTCGTCGAGGTGGTCGCGCCACGAGCGCTTGGGGTCGTAGCCCAGGAGGCGGCGCGCCTTCTCGATGGAGATGCTGCCGGCGTCGGGCCGTGGCAGGTCGCGGAGCGGGAGCTTGTCCGTCAGGCCGTGGCGCGCGAGCAGCTCGGGCAGCGTCAGCGTGGACGCCACGTCCGGCGACGCGATGTAGAAGACCTCGTGGCCGGGCAGCTCGGAGGCCGCCGCGAGGAGCAGCGCGTCGGCGAGGTCCTCGGCGTCGATGTAGGCCCAGTAGCCCGCGGGCAGGATGTCGGGGTCGCGCAGCTGCGGCCCGAGGTTGCGGGCGTAGTTGTCGGCGTTCTGGACCCACGACGGCCGGATGCTGATGGCCTTGACGTCCGAGCGCGCGACCGCCGCGTCGCAGAGCTGCTCGGAGAACGACTTGGCCAGCGCGTACGGGTCCTGCGGGCGGACGGGATGCTCCTCGTCGATCGGCAGGTAGTCCGGCAGCCACGGGCGCTCGGGGAAGAAGAAGCCTGGGACGGTCTCGCTGGAGACGTTGACGAAGCGCGGGACGCCGAAGCGCACCGCGGCCTCCAGCAGGTTGAAGACGCCCATCAGGTTGTTGTGGAACACGACGTGCGGCGGGTTGGCCGTCGGCTCCGGGATCGCGGCGGCGTGGATGACCGCGTCGAAGCGGGTGCGCGCCAGCAGCGCGTAGGCCGAGCCGGGATCGGTGAGATCGGCCTGCTGGTAACGGGGCTCGCCGGGCGCCTTGAGGTCGAAGCTCGGGCGCTGGAGGTCGACGGCCGTGACCTTGTGGCCGGCGGCGGAGGCCGCGGCGACGGTGGCCCGGCCGACCTTGCCGCCCGAGCCGGTGATGAGCAGCTTCATGGCCTTCAGGCTAGTGTCGTGATTCGGAGATTCGGGCGCAGCAGCCGTGATGCTCGGCCCCGGCTGACGTTCGTCGCTGACCGCAGGTGAACTCCTGGTTCATCGAGGATCAGCGGCGGACGTCAGACGGCGGCGAGCGCGCGGATGCTGCCCGCGAATCTCCGAATCACGACACTAGGTGCCGGGCGCGGTGCGCGCCGGCGGCGGCATGTAGGCCTGGGCCTCGGCGCTGTGCGTGCGCTCGTCGCGGAGCGAGAGCAGGCCGCCGAGCGGGATGAGGAAGGCGAACGCCAGGCCGAGGTAGGCCGGTGCCTGGACCACGACGTACTGATCGGGCCCAGGCTGGGCGATGCAGACCCGGACCAGGAGCACCAGCCAGATGAGGCTGCCGACGATCCACGTCAGCACGGCGGCGCCGACGGGCCACGCCGGCGATGCGCGCTTGAGCGTCATGTAGGTCAACGCGGCGGCGCCCACGAGCAGGACGCAGAGCAAGAACACCATGAACCAGCCGAGCGAGGACCACCCGTCGGCGCTGGTCGACTTGAACGTGTACAACAGGTTGAGGACGCCGCCGCCGGTCGGCTGCGGCAGCGACTTGACGTCGATCTCGAACCAGTTGAAGAAGAGCAGCACGAACAGCCCGACGCCGCCGACCGCGGCGACCCACTCCCCCACGCGCATCCGGCTCATGCCGGCGCACCCTCGCGCGCGACGAGCTCGGCCGCGGTCAGCGTGTTGCGCAGCAGCATCGCGATCGTCATCGGCCCGACGCCGCCCGGCACCGGCGTGATCTTGGCCGCGACCTCAACGGCCTCGTCGAAGTCGACGTCGCCGTGCAGGCCATCCTCGGACCGGTTGATGCCGACGTCGATGACCGTCGCGCCCGGCTTGACCCAGTCGCCCTTGACCATCCGGTCGCGCCCGACCGCGGCGACCAGGACGTCGGCCCGGCGGCACACCGCAGCGAGGTCCCGCGTGCGCGAGTGGGCGATCGTCACCGTGGCGTTGGCCGCCAGCAGCAGCTGCGCCATCGGCTTGCCGAAGAGGTTCGAGCGCCCCACCACGACCGCCTCGGCGCCGGACAGCTCGACGCCCGACTCCTCCAACAACACCATGACGCCGGACGGGGTGGCCGGCCGCAGCCCCGGGCGCCCGAGCGCGAGGTAGCCGGCGCTCAGCGGCGTCAGCCCGTCGACGTCCTTGCGCGCGTCGATCAGGCCCGTCAGGTGCACGCCGTCGAGGTGGTCGGGAACGGGCAGCTGGCACAGGATGCCGCTGACCGCGTCGTCGGCGTTGAGCTGCTCGATCAGGGCCTCGACCTGCTCGGTCGTCGAGTCGGCCGGAAGCCCGTGGTGGAACGACGCGATGCCGGCCTCGCCCGCCGACTTGCGCTTGTTGGCGACGTAGATCGCGCTGGCGGGATCGTCGCCGACCAGGATGGTGGCCAACCCGGGCTGGCGCCCGGTCCGCGCGACGAACGCCTCGACATCCCGCGCCACCTCCGCCCGGACCTTCGCCGCGATCGCCTTGCCGTCGATGATCTCCGCGCTCACGGCCGGGACGCTAGCGCTTCTCGAACCCGTTCATGCGAGGAACGCGAGCTCACCGCGCTCGACCACGACCGTCGGCCCAAAGCGCTCGCGGAGGAACGCGCCGTGCCGCTCCACGTCGCGCTCGACTTCGATCTCCACCCGATTGCGCAGCACCGCGAGACCGTGGGCGACGCGCCCGTGAGAAGTCCGCCGCGAAGACGTGGAGACGCGAAGGGAACGCGAACGCGCGCCGGAGACGCGGCGTGATGGCGCCGACGCGATCGACGAGCCCTACACGGACCAGGATCTCGTCGTCCACGTGGCGGCCGGCGTACACGTCGTCGTGCTCCACCCGCAGCTGCGCCTCCAGCGCGTGGATCGCTCGCCACAGCTCGTCTGAGGGAGCGCGGCTCCGCGGCGGAGCCGGACCGTCGCCGATGCGCGCCGCCAGGCGCAGCCGCGCGACCTGGTCCAGCGTCGTGGCGACCGTGAGGCGCTCGATCACCGCCGCGTCCGCAGCCGCCGTCGCCTCAACCGCCGCGAGCGCGTCCGCGATCGCGTTCTGCACGCTCGCCTCGCGAACGGCGCGCGCGTCAGGCAACCGGCCGCCGCGGGTCGGAGATCAGGACCCTCGCTTCTCCAGCGGCGCGTATTCCGCCATCAGCTTGCGCTCGCTGCCGTCGCTCGCGAAGCGGATCACGACCACGCCGCCGGGCTCGGTCCCGGTCACGACGCCCTCGCCGAACGCGGCGTGCACGACGTCGTCGCCGAGGCGGAAGCCGCCGCCCTTGGGCTCCGGGACCTCGGAGCGCATCGACGCCCAGGAGGCGGAGGCGCGGGGCCGGATCGAGCGGTCCGCGTCGGCGCCGGCCCCCCACGAACCCAAAGCGCCCTGGCGGTCGACGAACTCCGGCGGGATCTCCGCCAGGAACCGCGACGGCAGCCCGTAGGCGCGCGATCCGAAGACGTTGCGCTGGCGCGCGTGCGTGAGCGTCAGCGACCGCATCGCCCGCGTCATCCCGACGTAGCAGAGGCGCCGCTCCTCCTCGAGCGTCCCCTCGTCCAGCGAGCGCGAGTGCGGGAACACGCCCTCCTCCATGCCGATCATGTAGATGATGGGGTACTCGAGGCCCTTGGCGTTGTGCAAGGTCATCAACGTGACCATGCCGCCGTCGTCGTCGCGGTCGTCGGTGTCGGCGCGCAGCGCGGTCTCCTGGAGGAACAGGTCCAGCCGGTCCTCGTCGGCGCGGTGGGTGCCGTCGAACTCGCGCGCGACCTCGACCAACTGCTCGAGGTTCTCGATCCGCCCCTGCGCCTCGATCGTGCGCTCGGCCTGCAGGGCCTCCAGGTACCCCGACTCGTGCAGGACCGCGTCGAGCAGGTCGCCCATCGGGACGTTGTCGGCCACCCGCTCGCGCAGCCCCTCCATGGTGTCCATGAAGCGCCCGATCGACCGCACCGCCGCGGTCCCGAGCCCCGGCACGCCGGCCGGGTCCAGCGCCGCGTCCCACGTCGAGATGCCCATCGCCTCGGCGTGCGCGAGCACGCGCGACAGCGACGTCTGCCCGATCCCGCGCTTGGGCGAGTTGGCGATCCGCGTGAACGAGATCGCGTCGGCCGGGTTGGCCAGGAGCGTCAGGTAGGCAAGCGCGTCCTTGACCTCGGAGCGCTCGTAGAACTTCGTGCCGCCGATGATCTGGAACGGGATGTCGGCGCGCACCAGCGCGTCCTGCAGCACGCGCGACTGCGCGTTGGTCCGGTAGAGCGTCGCGATCTCGGCCAGCGAGACGCCCTCGTCGCGCAGCCGCTGCACCTCGCCGAGGACGTAGCGCGCCTCGGCGTACTCGTCGTCGAGCTCGCGGACGACGACCGGGTCGCCCGCGCCCTGGTCGGTCCACAGCGACTTGCGCATCTGCTCGCGGTTGTGCGCGATGACCGCGTTGGACGCGTCGAGGATCGTCTGCGTGGAGCGGTAGTTCTGCTCCAACTTGACCACTTCGGCGTCCGGAAAGTCGTCCTGGAAGTCCAGGATGTTGCGGATGTCCGCGCCGCGGAACGAGTACACCGACTGCGCGTCGTCGCCGACCACGGCCAGGTTCTTGTGCTCGCCCGCGATCAGCTGCAGGAACCTGTACTGCGCGTGATTGGTGTCCTGGTACTCGTCGACGAGCACGTGCCGGAACGTCTTGGCGTAGCGCTCGCGGACCTCCGGGAACAGCTCCAGGACGTTGACCATGCGGAACAGCAGGTCGTCGAAGTCCATGGCGTTCATCCGGACCAGCTCCGACTCATACAACTTGTAGGCGTCGGCCACCGTGCGCTCGAAGTAGCCGTCGACCATCTGCGCGTAGTCGTCGGCGGAGCGCAGCTTGTTCTTGGCGTCGGAGATCTGATGGGCGACCGACCCGGGCGTGAAGCGCTTGGGGTCGACGTCGAGCTGGTCCAGGCAGCGCTTGACCAGCCGGCGCGAGTCCGACGCGTCGTAGATCGTGAAGCGCGCCGTGTAGCCGAGGCGCTCGGCCTGCTGGCGCAGCATCCGCGCGCACGCGCTGTGGAACGTCATCACCCACATCGCGCGCGTGGAGTGCCCGAGCAGCAGCCCGACGCGGTCGCGCATCTCGGCCGCGGCCTTGTTGGTGAAAGTGATCGCCAGGATCTCCCCCGCCCGCGCGCGCCCCGTGTGGACGAGGTAGGCGACCCGGTGCGTGAGCACCCGCGTCTTGCCCGAGCCGGCGCCCGCCAGGATCAGCAGGGGCCCGTCGCCGTGCAGCACGGCGGTGCGCTGCGGCGGGTTCAACCCCTCCAGGAGATCGGCGACCCGCTGGTCGCGGGCGGGCGTGGACGACGGCACTTCGGACGGCACCACTCCAGGATAGGCGCGCCTCCGGCGGCCGCCTGAGGGGTGGAAGTGCGCAACTTGACCCCCTCACACCCGTGCAGTTCTCGATCGACCAGTCTGTTGCTCGATGACATGAGGCACAACCTCGCGCCGTGCGGGGGATTCTCGAAGGCGCGGCCGCGAGGCTGGGGCACGCCCATGGGCGGAAGTGGACGCGAACGCTCGCGCTCCAGGCCGTACTCTGTCTCGCGGCGGCCGCCGCCTCCTCATCCCCGGCGGCGGCCGCCAAGCTTCGCTGCGCGCACGCCAGCGCGGCGCCGTCGCACCTGACCACGCGCGCGGCGACCCACGCGCTGCAGTGCCTCGTCAACGGCGTCCGCGCCCAGCACGGCCTGCGCCCGGTGCGCGCCAACGCGCGGCTCGGCCGGGCCGCGCGCGGCCACTCGGCCGACATGGCCACCCACGACTACTTCGCCCACGACTCCCCGCGCGCGGGCTCGATGCAGGCCCGGATCAAGCGCGCCGGCTACCTGCGCAGCGTCCGCGAGTGGTGGCTGGGCGAGGCGCTGGCGTGGGGCAAGTCCAGCGCGGGCGCGCCCCAGGCGATCCTGCGGGGGCTGCTGAACTCGCCGCCGCACCGCGCGATCCTGCTGGACCCGGCCTTCCGCGACCTCGGCATCGGCGTCGCGCACGGCGCGCCCAGCGGCGGCAACGCGGGCGCGCTCACGGTCACGCTGGACTTCGGACGGGTCCGTCGCTGAGTACATTGCGGCCCTCGCCCATGGGCCGCCTCGCCGATCACGTCCGCGCCTCGTGCGCCGAGCTTGCCACCGACGCCCGGCACGTCCGGATCGACCACGCGCGCCTGGACGCCTACGACCCGGCCGACGGCGGCGAGCCGGTCGTGAGCGACCCGGGCCTGGACCCGGTGCGCCACTACCTGGAGGGCACGCCGGCCGACGTCGCGCTCTACACGCTCGCGCTCGACACCATCAACTTCGGCTCGGGCTGGTTCCCGACGCTGCGCAAGCGCGTCGACCCGGCGACCGGGCAGACGGTGTCCGGCTACTTCACGGTCGCGTGGAACCTCGCCGACCGCTTCCGGGTGGACGGCCCGTGGACGACCGCGGACCTGCGCGAGCTGCGGACCGAGACGCTCGCCGCCACCCTCGGCCAGCCCGCCGACCACGAGCTGATGAGCCTGTACACGCAGGCCCTGCGCGAGCTCGGGCGCTTCCTCGGCGACCGCTCGGCGCTGGACCTCGTCGCAGAGGCGGCCGGGAGCGCGGACCGGCTGGCCGCGATCCTTGCCGGCTCGCTGGCCTTCTACGACGACCGCGGCTTCTTCAAGCGCGCGCAGATCGTCCCGAACGACCTGGCGCTGGCCGGCGTCGCGCAGTTCACCGACCTCGACGAGCTGACGATCTTCGCCGACAACCTCGTCCCCCACGTCCTGCGCTGCGACGGCCTCCTCGTCTACGAGCCGGCGCTCGCCGCGCGGATCGACGCCGAGCAGCTCCTGCCGGCCGGCCGCGAGGAGCGCGAGATCCGCGCCTGCGCCGTCCACGCCTGCGAGCTGCTGAGCACGCGCCTCGACGTCCCGGCCCGCGTCCTGGACATGTGGCTCTGGACCCGCGGCCAGGACCCCGCGCTCAAGGCGCGCCCGCGGCATCGCTGCCGCACGGTCTACTACTAGCCGCCGGCCGGGTTGCGGCCGCGCACGGGGCGCAGCTCGCGGACCTGCGCCGGCGGCTCCTCGCCGTTGAGGTCGGCGACGCGCTTCTCGAGGTCGCCGAGGCGGCCCGACAGCTCGCGGATCGCGTCGGCGACCGGGTCGGGCAGGTGGATCCAGTCGGCGTCGGGGCCCTCGGGCCGCTTGCCGTCGACGCGCACGACGTGGCCGGGGTTGCCGACGACCGTCGAGTTCGGCGGCACGTCGGTGATCACCACAGAGTTGGCGCCGACCTTCGCGCCGTGGCCGATCTCGATCGGGCCGAGCAGCTTGGCGCCGGAGCCGACCGTCACGTTGTCGCCGACCGTCGGATGCCGCTTGCCGGTCGCGAAGCCGGTGCCGCCGAGCGTCACGCCCTGGTAGAGCGTGACGTCGTCGCCGACGTCCGCCGTCTCGCCGATCACGACGCCCATGCCGTGGTCGATGAACAGGCCGTCGCCGACGTTGGCGGCCGGGTGGATCTCGATGCCGGTCGCCATGCGGCTGAAGTAGGCGATCGCGCGCGGGAGGATCGGGACGCGGGAGTCGTGCAGCGCGTGCGCGACGCGGTGCGCGAGCACCGCCTGGACGCCCGGCCACGCGATCAGGATCTCGACCGACGACACGCCGCGGGCCGCCGGGTCACGCTCGTGCGCGGCGGCGATGTCGAGCTTCAGCTCGCGCGAGACGCGCCTGAGGATCCCGATGCCAAGCATCTGACCAGTACCGTACTCGACGGCATGGCTCCATTACGCGTCCTCATCTTGCACGGTTGGCAAGGGTCCGGACCCGAGCACTGGCAGACCTGGCTGGCCGGTCGCCTGAAGGACGCCGGCGCCCACGTGCAGTACCCGCAGCTGCCCGACTGCGACGTCCCGTGCCCGGAGCGCTGGGCCGCGGCGCTGCACCGCGAGGTCCGCGCGCTGGCCCGCGGCGAGGGTGAGCGCGTCGTGATCGCGCACTCGCTCGGGTGCGTCCTGTGGCTGCGCGAGGCGGCGGCGATCAGGTCGGCGCAGCGCGTCGACCGCGTCGTCCTGGTCGCGCCGCCGTGCCCGGGCGCCAAGGTGCCGGAGCTCGCGCGCTTCTACCCCACCGGCGCCGACAAGGCCGGGATCGACAGCGCGAGCGACCACACGCGGTTGGTCTGCTCCGACGACGACGCCTACTGCCCGGGACGCGGCGCGGCCGAGCACTGGGGCAAGCCGCTGGAGCTCGTCGTCGACCTGCTGCCCGGCGCGGGCCACCTGAACGTCGAGGCCGGCTACGGGCCGTGGCCGGCGATGGAGGCGTGGGCGCTCGGCGAGGCCGACGCGCTCGAGGCCAACACCGCGGACGTCCGCGTCTGAGCGCGGCTACTGCGGGGCGAAGAACGGCGCGCTGATGTAGCGCTCGCCCGAGTCCGGGAGGATCGTGACGATCCGCTTGCCCCGGTTCTCCGGCCGCTTGCCGACCTCGATCGCCGCCCACAGCGCGGCGCCGCACGAGATCCCGGCCAGGACGCCCTCGCGCGCCGCGGCCCGGTGAGCGGTCCCGATCGCGTCGTCGTCGCTCACCGTGATGACCTCGTCGATGACGTCGCGGTCCAGGACCGCCGGGACGAAGCCCGCGCCGATGCCCTGGATGCGATGCGGTCCGGCGCCGCGACCGCTGAGCACCGCGCTGCCGGCGGGCTCGACGGCGACGACCCGCGCCTTGGGGTTGACCGACTTGATGGCCTCGCCCACGCCGGTGATCGTCCCGCCGGTGCCGACGCCGGCGACGAAGACGTCCACGTCGTCCTCCATGGCCTTCAGGATCTCCGGCCCCGTCCCGAGGCGGTGCGCCTCCGGGTTGGCGGGGTTGGAGAACTGGTCGGGCAGGAACGCGTCGCCGGAGGTCGCGGCGTTGCGCGCGGCCTTGACGGCCTCGTCCATCCCGCCCATCGACTCGACGATCTCCACGCGCGCGCCGTAGAGCTTGAGCAGCGCCTCGCGCTCGCGCGACATCCCCTGCGGCAGGAAGATCGCGAGCTCGTAGCCCTTGGCCGCGCAGACGAACGCGAGCGCGATCCCGGTGTTGCCGGAGGTCGCCTCGACGATCGTGGTCCGGCCCGGCTCGATCCGGCCCTCGGCCTCGGCGGCCTCGATCATCGCGATGCCGATGCGGTCCTTGACCGAGCCGCCCGGGTTGTAGGCCTCGAGCTTGCCGTACAGCTCGGCGCCCTCCGGCTCCAGCCGGCTGAGGCGGACCATCGGCGTGTGGCCGATGTGGTCGGAGATGTTGGTGGGGATCGTCGACGCCATGCCGCGCCGAGGCTATCGGGCGGCGCGGCGGGCGCTCAGGGCGTCGTCGGCGAGGTCGGCGAACTTCGCGTGATCGCCTCGGTCGCCTTGCGGATCGGCTCGCCGGTCTGGCGCGCGCGGGCGATGCGCGCGGCGCGATCGGTGGCGTCGTTTCCTCGAGCGGCCCGTGCGTCGGCGTGCATCTCACGGAGGGTGCGGGCGTACCGGCGGATCAGCTCGAGTTGGGCGGGGCCGTTGTCGCTCATGTATCAACCAACCTGGACGAACCCTAGCCGCAACGTGCGGGCAAGTCCACTCGGTTTCGCGCAAACTGCACGAACTGGGCCGGTCGGTCCAGGCCCATTCGACCAGCGGGCGAGGCGGGCGCTCAGCGGTCGAGGCGGCGGCGCTGCTCGCGGCGCTCGAGCTTGGCCGCCCGGCGCTCCGCCTTGGTCAGGCGGCGGCCGCGCTTGACGTCGGTGCTGCCCATGATCGAGACGAGCCTGATGTGCATGGTCGGGCCGCCGGGGACCGGCCGGTCGGTGCCGAGCTTGACGGAGTTGCCGCCCATCAGCGACAGCTCGGAGACCGTGACGTCCAGGCCCTCGGGCACGCGCACGTCGGCCCCGGCCATGATCGAGACGACGCGGATCTCGGTGTGCTGGGCGGTCAGCTCGGCGTCGTTGAGGTCGATGTCGCTGCCGCCCCAGAAGTTGATGTTGATGACCTTGGGCCCGACGCGCCAGTGCCCGCGGCGGTCGTGGCCCGACATGATGGAGATGAGCCACTTCGTCGCGCCCGGCGCGCCGGGGACGACCGGCAGCGGGGCGGCGGCGCCGGCGCCGGCGGGCGCGTGGCCGTCCGGGACGACGTCGGCCGTGAGCGTGTCGAGCTCCGCGCGCGTCCGGGCCGCGAACGCCGCGTCGAGGCGCTCGTCGAGCTCGTCCACCGTGAGCCGCCCGTCGGCGGCGGCGTGGCGCAGGACGTCGGCGACCCGCTCCCGGTCGGCGTCGGAGGCCCGCAGCTCGGGGAGGTCGCCCGCCACGTCGCGGAGCGTATCGCCGCCGCCCGCGCCAGCGACGAGGCTCCGAGGTGTTACGTATGATCGCGGCGGTGAGCGACCTCCGCGCCCTCGTCCGGCGCCCGTACGCGCTGCGGATGCTCGCCTGCGCGCTGGTCGCCCGGCTGCCGGAGGCGATGGTCCCGCTGGCGCTGCTGCTGCTCGTCCGCCACGAGGGCGGGTCGTACGCGACGGCCGGCGCGGTGGCGGGCGCGTTCGCGATCGGCGCGGCGGTCGGCGGCCCGCTGTTCGGCCGCACGATCGACCGGCTCGGCCAGACGCGGGTGCTCGTGCTCGTCGCCGGCACCCGCAGCGTCGCGCTGGCCGCGATCGTGCTCGTCGCGCCGTCCTCGCTGCCCGCCGCGGGCGTGCTCTGCGTCGCGGCCGGCGCGCTCACCCCGCCGCTGGAGCCGGCGCTGCGCGCGCTCTGGCCGGACCTCGCCGGCGACGACGAGCACGCGCTGGCCGCCGCCTACGAGCTGGACGCCGGCGCGCAGGAGCTGATCTTCGTCGTCGGCCCGCTGCTCGTCGCGCTCGGCGTGGCGGTCGCCAGCCCGGCGGTCGCGCTCGACCTGGCGTCCGCGATCGGCCTCCTCGGCACGATCGCCTTCGCGCTCTCGCCCCCGGCCCGCGCCTGGCGCGCCGCCGCGCACGACCACGGCCCGGCGCACTGGACCGCCGCGGTCCGGGCGCCCGAGGTCGCGCTGCTGCTGGCGGTCGGCCTGCTGGCCGGCGCGACGACCGGCGTCGTCAACGTCACCGCCACGGCGTTCGCCGAGCACACGCTCGGGGACCGCGACCTCGCCGGCTGGCTGCTGGCCGCCTGGGCGGTCGGCGCGCTGGCGGGCGGCCTGGCCGCGGCTGCCCGGCGCTGGAGGACCGCGCCGGAGCGGCGGCTGACGCGGCTGCTCGTCGGCTTCGGGATCGCGTTCGTCCCCGCGCTGCTGGCCCGCGCGACCGGGACGATGGCGCTGGCGCTCGCCGTGTCGGGCGCGTTCCTGGCCCCCACGCTGGCGGCGATCTTCGTCCTGACCGGCTCGCGCGCGCGGCCCGGGACGATCACCGAGACCTTCGCGTGGCTGACGTCGTCGTTCCTGGTCGGCAGCGCGGCCGGCGCGGCGGCCGGCGGGACGCTCACCGGTTCCGGGTCCGGCGTGCAGGGCTTCGCGCTGGCGGGCGCGATCGCGCTGGCGGCCGCCGCGCTGTGGCAGACGCGCCGCGTGCGGCCGGCCTCGGCACGCTCGGTCGATCCGCTCGAAGGCTGACCAAACGGTGGCGCAGCGCCCCGGTCTCCGCGGCCGGGACGCTGCGCGGACCACGGGTCGGGTCAGGCGGTCGGGAGACCGTGCTCGTGCCCGTGGCCGTGGCGGTAGCGAACCGCCAGCATCCCGCCGCCGATGACGACGAGGATGAGCGCGAGCATGCCGGCGGCGCCGATCGCGGCGTCGCCCCACTCCAGGCCGCTGGAGGCCTCTTGGACGGCGGAGGTTGCCGGGACGGCGGCCACGGCGGCCGTGCCCGTGCTCGCGGCGGTGCTGGACTGCGACGCGGCGGCGTCGACCGCGTCGGGGGAGCGCAGGTCGGGCGCCTGCGCGGCGGCGTCGACCGCGTCGGGGGAGCGCAGGTCGGGCGCCTGCGCGGAGCCGCTGGACTCCGACGCCGGTGTCTGCGACTGCGACTGCTCGGACGGGTAGGCGACGGCGTTGCCGCGGGCGTCGGGCGACCGCAGGTCCTGCTGGGCGCCGGCGGCGGCCGGGACGGCGAGCGCCAGCGCGAGCGCGCCGACGATGCTGATGTTATGAACGCGGAGCATGAGGGAACTCTCCTTGGGTGGTTGGCCGCGGGGTGAGCCGCGGCGGAGGGCGGAATCGGGGAAGGGCGCAGCGTCTGCCGGTCCGGTTGCCGGTCGCCTCCCGGCGGTAGCGCCGCGGTAAACGGCGGGCGCCGCGTGGCTCCAGGACGGCGATCCGGCCGCTTGGTCAGGGCGCGCGGTTGGGGATGCGCCGCGGGAGCGCGACGTTCGCCAGCCACACCCGCGTGCGGCCCCCGGCGACGCCGACGAGCGACCCGCCGACCGACCACGAGCGCACGCGGCCGCCGCCCACGGGGATCCGGGTCACCGACCCGTCGCCGTTGGCGACCCACACGGCGCCCGCGCCCTGGTCGATGTCGTGCGCGTCCTGGTCGGCGTTGAGCCGGACGTGGGGCCCGACGCGGAGGTCCCGCGCCCGGATCCACGAGACGGTCGCCGTGGCGGCGTCGAGCACCCAGACCGCGTCGCGGGTCGCGGTGATCGCGACCGTCCCGTGCCCGGGCGAGTGGGCGTGCCGGGCGATCCGGACGATGCCGCTGACGCGCCGGCGGCGCGGGTCGACGCGGACGACGACCGAGCCGCCGGTACCCACGGCCCACACCGCGCCGGCGCCGGCGGTCACGTCGCCCAGGCGGACGGGCGTGTGCAGCCGGGTCAGCGGGCCGGCGGACCCGGCGCGGCGCAGCGTCGAGGAGCCGTCGGTCAGCCACGCGGCCCCGGCTCGGTCGACCGCCAGCGCGGTCGGGTCGGACCGCGCGGCGTCGCCGGCGATGGCCGCGCTGCTGCTCCGCGGCGGCCAGGACAGGCGCCGCGTGACGTGGCCGGAGCGGCGGTCCATCCGGATGAGGAGCCCGTGCAGGCCGTCGGCCACCCACGCCGCGTCCCGGCCGGCCGCCACCGCGGACGGGCTCATCGGCAGGGGCACCGTGCGCTCGATCGCGTGCGACCGCGGGTCGAACACCATGAGCGCCGACCGGTCGACGCTGACGACCAGCAGGCGGTCGGCGTCGGCCGCCAGGTCCGTCGGCCGGCCCGGGACCGCGACCGCCGACACCGCGGCGCCGCCGTGCGGAGCGACCTCGACGGCGCTGTTGGCCGCGACGTCCACGGCGGCCGGGGCGGCGGGGTTCGCGGCGCGCTGCTCGCCGCCCTCACGCCGCAGCGCGCCCAGCGTCGCGCCGGCCAGGATCACGCCCGCGGCGAAGAGGATCAGCGGCGCGCGGCGCGTGGCCCGCTCGGCCGCGAACCGGGGACGCTCGGGCGGGGCGAGCTCCGGGCTGTCGGCGAAGATGCGGCGCTCCAGCTCGCGCAGCTCCGGGCCGGGCTCGAGCCCGAGCTCGTCGAGGGAGAGCCGCCGGCCCTCACGGTAGACGTCCAGCGCCTCGGCCCGGCGCCCGCAGCGATACAGGGCGATCATGAGCGAGCAGCGACACTGATCGCGCAGTGGATGTCCGCGCAGCAGCGCCTGGAGCTCGGAGACGACCTCCTGATGGCGGCCGAGGGACAGGTCGGCGTCGATCCTCCGCTCCAAGGCCGTCAGCCGCAGCTCCTCGAGCCGGGCGATCTCGTCCTGCGCGAACGCGTCGTAGGTGAAGTCCGCCAGCGGCGGGCCGCGCCACAGCTGCAGGCCATACCGCAGGTGCGCCGCGGCGCGCTCGGGCTCGCCCACCGCGAGGGCGGCCTCGCCGGCGGCCAGCGCGCGCTCGAAGTGCGTGACGTCGACGTCCTCGGGCGCGACCTCGAGCACGTAGCCGTGGCCCCAGGTCCGCAACGGGGTCACGTCCGTCCCGCCGCAGCAGGGGGCCAGCGTCTTGCGCAGCCGGGAGACCTGCACCTGCAGGCTCTTGGCGGCGGTCGCCGGCGGCCGGCCCTCCCACAGCTCCTCGATCAGCCGCTCGGCGGGCACGACCTCGTTGCGGTGCAGCAGCAGGACCGCCAGCAGCGCCCGCCGCTTCCCGGCGCCGAGGGACACCTCGCGCGCCCCGTCGGCGACCTCGAACTGCCCAAGGATGCGGAACTGCATGGCGGTCCACCTCCAAAGGTCCGACCGTAACAGCGGCCGGACGGAGGGAGCAACAGTGCCTAGGAAGCGGTCGGAACCGCTCCGCGCGAGGGTTAGATGTAGTACATGCTGACGCCCGCCGACTTGCGCTCGTCCTCGACGACGTCGGCGACGGTCGTCCGGGCCAGGACGTCGCGGGCCGCGTTGGCGGCCTCCAGGAAGATGCCCTCGGCGCCGCCGCCCACGGGGCCGTCGAGCAACTCGACGATCTCCAGGACCGTGATCTCGGCGGGCGGCTTGGCGAACGAGTAGCCGCCCTTGACGCCGCGCTGGGACTTCAGCACGCCGGCGCGGCGGAGGACGGCGAAGAGCTGCTCCAAGAACTGCACCGGGATGCCGCGCTGGCGGGCCAGCTCACCGATCGGGACGGGTGCGTCGCCGCCCTGGCGGCCGAGCTCGGTGAGGGCTTTCAGCGCGTACGGCGACTTCGTCGTGATGGAGAGCATCCCCCATCGACTCTACGCGACGCGCCGGCTAATTGCCCGAATCTCGCCCGGGAAACGCCCTACGGCCAGCCGCTACAGCCAGCCGCGCTCGGTCGCGATCAGGACGGCCTGGGCGCGGTCGACCGCGCCGAGCTTGCCGTAGATGTTGTGCAGGTGCGTGCGGACCGTGGAGGTCGACAGCGACAGCTCCAGCGCGATCTGCTTGTAGACCTTGCCCTCGGCCAGGCGCTTGAGCACCTCGACCTCGCGGCCGCTGAGCGGGCACGGGTCGATCTGGCGCGTGCGGCCGGTCGTCGGGTACGGCAGGTCGTACATCACGCTGCGCAGCTCGCTCGGGCCGAGGCCGATCGTCCGGGCGCACTTCAGCAGCTCGGTCGGCGACACCGCGCCGCCCTGCGAGTAGTGGGCGAGCATGTCGGCGAGCCGGACGAACGCGGCCTCGCCCTGGGCGTCGTCGGCGTGGTGGCGCTCGATGACCGACGCGACGGCCTTCGGCAGGCCCCAGCGACGGGCCAGGACGCCGCCGACCAGCGCGTGGTCGACGCCGAGCTCGCGCCGCTCGCGGTGGATGCGCTCCTCCGGCGTGCGGGCGTTGCCGTGCACCTGGCCGGGATAGCCGGGGTACGCGTGCATCAACACCAGCTTGCCGATGTCGTGCAGCAGCGCCGTGACCATCAGGCGGTCGCGGAACTCGTAGCCGGCCTCGGTGGCGAGGCGGTCGGCCGCGCGCTGCGTCGCGACGCCGTGCAGGCGGAAGCGCTCGGGCGCCGCGTCCCACACGGACGAGCGCTCGAAGAAGTCGAAGGTGCGGGCGCGCGTCGCCAGGGCCTGGACGGCCTCCGGCGACAGCAGCTCGACGGCCTGGACGACGGACTCGACCTTGCCGCGCGTCTTGCCCTCGACCTGGTTGCCGAGGCGCAGGACGCTGATGACCAGGGCGACGTCGGACTCGACGGCCGCGACGACCTCCCCGGTCGACACGCGCTCCTGGCGCACGACGCGCAGCAGTCGGTTGCGGGATTCGGCGAGGGCCGGGAAGGCCTCGAGAGCCTCGAAGGCCGCCGTCAGGCGACGGCCGTGGCCCTCGTTGTGTCGGCGCTGGACATCAGCGGCCGGCGTGTGCTGGCTCGAAGAGGCTGCTGCGGCTGGGGGCATGTCGTCTCTGGGCTCCATGGGCATGGGCACGGAAGGAACTCCGGCCCGTCTTACCTCCCCGTTATCGGCAGCCGTGGACGGATGATTGAGCACGAGGTCGAACACTTGTCCGGTGCACTGTCGCACCGTGGTATTCGGCTGAGCGGTCCGTGTTCCTGGCGGCCGGCGCTTGCGGCCGGGCTCAGGCGGAGTTCAGCGCCGCGTCGAGGCGGCGCAGCGACTCGTCGCGCCCGAGCGTCGCGAGCGACTCGAAGATGCCCGGGGAGACCGTCGTCCCCGCCAGCGCGACGCGGATCGGCTGGAACACGTCCTTGGGCTTGCGCTCGGGGTCGGCCTCGACGACCTCGCGGAGGGCGACCTCGATGCCGTCGACGCTGAACGGGTCGAGGTGGGCGAGCGCCTCGCGCGCCTGGACGAGCCCGTGGCGGTGGCCGTCGTCGAGCCACTTCTCGCGCGCGGCCGGGTCATCGGCGGGGCCGTCGAAGAGGAAGCCGGCCAGCGGCCAGAAGTCGGCGAGCGTGGCGATCTTCTCCTGGGAGATGGCGACCGCGTCGCGCAGGCCGGTGCGTCCGGTGAACGCCTCCAGGCGCTCGGTGAGCTCGTCGACGCTCATGTCGCGCACGTAGCGGCCGTTGAGCCACGTGAGCTTCTTGACGTCGAACTGCGCCGGGTTCTTCTGCACGCGCGCGACGTCGAACTGCTCGACCAGCTCGTG
>DATDMD010000053.1:0-8863 GCA_036518975.1 Baekduia sp. | reverse complement strand
GGTGGTCTCAATCGGTCGTTGCAACAGGGTGGGTTGTGGCGATCGAGAGGAGTGGGTGTGGTGAGGACGTTGAGGAGTGGTAGGCCGCTTGATGCGGGCGAGCGTGCTGTGGTGTTGTTGGGGTTGGGCGAGGGGGTGGCTCCCGAGCGGGTCGCGGCTGGTGTTGGGTGTTCGTTGCGCACGGTTCAGCGGGTCTGGGCCGAGTCCAGGGTCAAGCGCCGGCGGATCGGCCAGTCGGCGCTGCGGTTGTCGTTTGCCGAGCGCGAGCGGATCAGCCGCGGGATCGCCGCGGGTGAGACTGCGCGGGCGATCGCTCGAGATCTCGGGCGGGCGCCGTCGACGATCACCCGAGAGGTCGCGGCCAACGGTGGTCGCCAGCGCTATCGGGCGTTGGGCGCCCATCAGCGGGCGATCCGCTGCAGCGCACGGCCCAAGGTGGGCAAGCTCGACCGGCTGGCCGGGCTGCGAGCCCGGGTCGAGTCAGGGCTTGAGCGCCGGTGGTCGCCGCAGCAGATCTCGGCCAGACTGAAGGCCGAGCACCCCGACGATCCGGAGTCACAGATCAGCCACGAGACGATCTATCAGTCGCTGTTTGTGCAGGGCCGCGGGGAACTGCGCCGCCGGTTGGCGGGCGAGCTGCGCAGCGGCCGGAGCGCCAGGCGTTCGCGCGGCGGCGAGCTCGGGACCCGCGGCAAGATCAAAGACATGGTGTTGATCTCCCAGCGACCCGCAGAGATCGAAGACCGTGCGGTGCCCGGCCACTGGGAAGGCGATCTGCTGGTCGGCAAGGCCGGCCGCTCCTTCGTGGCCACGCTGGTCGAGCGCCAGACCCGCTACGTCCTGCTGGCCCGCCTGGGCGAGCAGAAAAGCACCGACCACGTCATCACCGCCCTGCAAGAGCAGATCACCACATTGCCCGCCCACCTGAAGCTCTCGCTGACCTGGGACCAGGGCAAAGAGCTCGCCGCCCACGCCCGCTTCAGCATCCAAACCGGGGTGCCCGTCTACTTCTGTGACCCCCACTCACCCTGGCAACGTGGCTCCAACGAGAACACCAACGGCCTGCTGCGCCAATACCTGCCCAAAGCCACCGACCTCGCCCTGCACACCCAGGCCGACCTCGACCACATCGCCACAGAACTCAACGGCCGCCCCCGCCAGACCCTGGGCTGGAAGACCCCGGCTGAGAAGATGAACGAACTCCTGTTGCGATGACCGCCTGAAACCGCCCACCACGAAACGACACGGACCTCGGGCGTCTCGGCGATTCGGCCCCGAACCCGCCCCCGGAAGCACCACGAGGGACGAGGCACACCGACAGCGCGGAGAGCCACCGCCACCGCCTCACGCCCTAGATGCGAAACAGACCCCGCGCCGCAGCACGACCAACGCCTGCGCTGCTCGCCAACAAGCGCCCGCGCCGCCGCCAAGCCTCAGGGCGCGACACGCAGCGCCCCCAACCACTCAGCCCTGCAACGCCCCATCCAGCCGCGCCCGCAGCATCGCGATCTCCGTCACGACCGCGCCCATGTACGCCGACCGGTACGTCGCGATCTCGTCTTCGAGATCGGCCATGTACGCACGGTCGTGATCCAGTCCGGCCTCGTGGGCCAGGACGCGCTCCTCGCCGAGGAGCAGCAGGTGCTGCCGGACTTCGGTGGCGTACATGTTCTGGATCTCGGTGGGCATAGGCTTGCGGTTGGTGGGTGGTTTACCCCTTCAACGGGGTTGCTCACATCGGGTTACGCGCATACAACCGCATCGGATGTGCTCTTTCGTGGGTGCGGGCCCGTGTCCTTCGCTCCGGTTAGCCGTACACCCGCGTGGGTGGTCCCAGGTAGGTGGTTCCGCCGGGCGCGGTCCAGCGAACGCGCCATGTCCGCCCCGAACGCCAGCGGAGGCGCGCCGTCCAGATCCCGAGGCTGTCGGTCGGCCGCGTGGTCGCGATGGTGGAGTGTGCGCTGGACTTGTCCTTGACGAGGATCTCGACGTGCGTTGCGCCGGCCATGCTCGCCGGTCGGACGAGCCCCCACAAGAGCGCGACGTTGCCAGAGCGGCGAACCGCCAGCGGAAGCCGAAATTCGTCCAGGCTCGGCTTGGGCCGGCCGGCCGCGGTGATGAGCCCGGACTGGAACCCGCTCAGCGCCGCGTCGTCGGTCAGCAGGTACTGCGACGTCGCCGCGACGCGCGGGTCGGCGCGCAGGATCCGCTCGGAGATCGAGCGGTACTCGGCCTGCTGGGCGAGCGGGACGCCGAGCGTCGTGTCGGGCGTCGACTGCACGCCGTACTCCGTCACCCACACCTTCGTCGAGCGCCGGCCGACCCTGTCGAGCGCGGTCTCCAGCCGCTTCATGACGCCGATCGTCACGTTGTCGCGATCGGGCGGGACGTACCCAGGTCCGCGACGGTTCGTGTAGGGATGGTGCGCCCAGCCGTCGATGCGCAGCCTCGAGCAGCCTTTGCAGAACACGCCGCGCAGGAACTGCAGCGGCGGGACCGAGCGCTTGCGGTCGCCGCCCGGCGCCGTCTCGCCGCCCAACATGGTGTCCTTGGCCTGGCCGGCGGCCTCCAGGCCGCGCACGCCCGCCAGGTGCAGCGCCCGGTACAGCGTCGGCGACGTGAGCTTGCGACCGACATATTGCGGTTGCAGGAAACGCGGGTGGTTGGGCTCGTTCCACAGGCCCCACGCGTCGACCGCGTCGCCGAAGCGCCGGCCGGCGGCGGTGGCGAGCGCACCGAACTCCAGAGCACTCGGGCGCGTCACCTGATCGCGCCGCGCGGCCGTCGCCCAGACCGGGACCGGCGCGCTGAACGTCACGAGCACCCGCCATCCGCGGGTGTGCGCCGCGTCGATCAGCCGGCCGTAGCCGCCCCAGTCATAGGCGTTGGGATCGCTGGCCGCGAAGCCCGCCGGCCGGGTCGCGCTCTTGGGGCTGGGCGCGACGTCGGCCCAGACCAGCGTGACGCGCAGCGCGCGCACGCCGAGCGAGTCCAAGCGCGCGAGCGTCGCGTCGCGCGTGGTGTCGTCGATCGCGGCGCGGCCGGCGTCGAAGTACATGGGCGCACCGGCCGACGCACGGGCGGCGGCGGGGCGGGCGGCGAGCGCGAACGCGCACGCGAGGGCGACCAGGGCAGCGACAAGCGCCGCCCGGTGAGGGGCGTTGAGTGCAGGCATGGGAGAGGAGGCGTCGGGTGACGACGGAGACGACGACCCGGGGCGACTTCATCGGGAGGACTGCGTCGCGCCCCGGCCCGCCGTCATCAGTGAGAACGGCCGGCGGCGCGAGGAAGTTGCGGACGGCGACCGGCGCGCTACGAGTCGCGCGGCTCGCTGCCCTGCGACGCGCTCTTGAGCGGCGCGGAGGACTCCGACATCGACGGCTCCTTGAGCAGGCCGTGCGGCGGCCGGTCGCCCGGCGCGGTGCCGCGCTCGAAGCCGGCGGCGCGATACGCGTCGTCCTCGTCGAGCGTCTCGCGCTCCAGCAGCTCCTTGGCGAGGCTGTCCAGCCGCCAGCGGTTCTCCCGCAGCTGGGCGACCGCGCGGTGGTAGCACTCGTCGACGATCCGCCGGACCTCGCTGTCGATCAGCTCGCGCGTGGCCTCGGAGTTCCCGTCGCCCTGGCCGGGGTACTGCTCCTCGTGGACGACCGTGACGAGGCCGATCTCCTCCGACATGCCCCAGCGGCCGACCATCGAGCGCGCGATCTGCGTCACCTGCTGGAGGTCGGACTCGGCGCCCGTCGTGACCGTGCCGTAGATGAGCTCCTCGGCCGCGCGGCCGCCCAGCGCGCCGGTGATCCGGCCCAGCAGGTAGGCGCGGTCGTAGCCGTAGCGGTCGCTCTCCGGCGACTGGAACGTCACGCCGAGCGCGCGCCCGCGCGGGACGATCGAGACCTTGCGGACCGGGTCGGCGCCCGGCTCGAGCATGCCCAGGACGGCGTGGCCACCCTCGTGGTAGGCGGTGCGCTCGCGCTCCTCCAGCGACAGTGTGATCCGCCGTTCGGTGCCGAGCACGATCTTCTCGAAGGCGTTGAAGAAGTCGGCGTTCCCGACGCGCGACTCGCCGCGCTTGGCCGCCAGCAGCGCCGCCTCGTTGACGAGGTTCTTGAGGTCGGCGCCGACCATGCCCGGCGTGGTCGCGGCGAGGGCCTTGAGGTCGACGTCGTCGCCCAGCGGGACCGAGCGCGTGTGGACCTCGAGGATCTTCTCGCGCCCGGTGACGTCGGGCGGGTTGACGGCGACGCGGCGGTCGAAGCGCCCGGGGCGCAGCAGCGCGGAGTCCAGGATGTCCGGCCGGTTGGTCGCCGCCAGGACGATCACGCCCTCGGCGCCGGTGAAGCCGTCCATCTCGGTGAGGATCTGGTTGAGCGTCTGCTCGCGCTCGTCGTGCCCGCCCAGCGACGCCCCGCCGCCGCGCTGGCGCCCGATCGCGTCGAGCTCGTCGATGAAGATGATCGACGGCGCCGCGGCCTTGGCCTGGCTGAAGAGGTCACGCACGCGCGAGGCGCCCACGCCGACGACCATCTCGATGAACTCGGACGCCGAGAGGGAGAAGAACGGCACGTTGGCCTCGCCGGCCACGGCGCGGGCCAAGAGCGTCTTGCCAGTGCCCGGCGCGCCCGAGAGCAGGACGCCGCGCGGGATCATCGCGCCGAGCTGGCGGTACTTGTTGGGGTTCTTGAGGAAGTCGACGATCTCCTCGAGCTCCTCCTCGGCCTCGTCGATGCCGGCGACGTCGGCGAACGTCGTGCGCGCGCCCTTGTCCGGCTCGTAGCGCTTGGCGCGCGATCGCCCGAGGCCGCCGAGGCCGCCCGCGCCGCCGCCGCTCATCCGGCGCGCGATGAAGATGAACAGGCCGAGGAACAGGAGCGTCGGCCCGAAGAAGAGCAGGATGTCGGCCCAGATCGAGCGGCCGGTGTCCAGCGGCTTGGCGTTGACCGTCACGCCCTTCTGCTGCAGCTCGGAGAGCAGGTCGTCGTTGGACGGCGCGAACGCGGGCCGGAAGGTCTTGAACTTGGTCTCGGCGGAGTGGTCGGAGTCCTGGGGGTCGACCTTCTGCTTGAAGACGCCCTGGATGTCGTCGCCCTGGGACGTGACCTCCTTGACGTTGTTCTTGTTGACCTCCGCCAGGAACTGCGTGTAGGGGACCGAGATCCGGCTCGGGTCCGCCGGGATCAGCGACGCGATGATCCAGTTGATCGCGAGCAGCGCGACGATCAGGTAGAGGAACCGCTGCCAGCCGCCGGGCGGCCGCCTCATCCCGACGGGCCCGCCGGGCTTCTTCGGCTCAGGGGCGCCCTCGACGCGCCACGGCGTCGGCTCGCGCTCGTCTCTGCGGCGGGGGGCTTCGGGCTCGGCTGGCATGCGCGTTGGGGGCAGTGTACGAACCCTGACGCGGCCGTTTGCCCTGCAGGTTGGGGGCCGGCCCTAGCGGGTCGGTGCCGAACGATTATGTCGACCTGCACGTCGCGCAGAGATGTGCTTGTCTACCGGGCTGTACACCAGCCGAGTCCCGGGGGCCACGAGCCGCCGGGAGCGGGGGAACCAAGGGGTCGGATCACGGTCCGGCCCAGGGGCGAATCGAGGCGCACACCGGCCTTGTAGCGCAGCTCTTCCAGCGCGAGCCCGTCAGCTAACCCCGTAGGCGTGAAGAGCTAAAGGAACCTTCTTCGTGATCTACGACTTGGAACGCGCGTGCCAGGCGTCCCTGGAACGTTCGCGTGAGCGCCGGGCGGCGATGGCCGCCCGGGTGGCGGCGGTGCGGTCGAGACGGCGGCGCCGGAGCCGGCGCGGCAGCCTGAGCGTCGTTGCGCTGAGCGCGGCGCTGGCCGTGGCGGCCCCGCTGGCGCTGGGGCAGACGACGGCGCAGGCGCCCGCGCCGGCGACGCTGAGCAGCGGGGTGAGCGGGAGCGCCGTCAGCGCGCTGCAGGCCGCGCTGGGCGTCAAGCAGACCGGGACGTTCAACGGCAGCACGCTGCGCGCCGTGCGGTCCTTCCAGCGCCAGAACGGGCTGACCGTGGACGGGATCGTCGGGCCGCAGACCGCGGCCGCGCTGGGGCTGCCGTCGGCGACGGCGACGGCGATGGCGGCGAGCGCGTCGACCTCGAGCGGGGCAACCTCGAGCGGGACGACGCTCGCCAGGATCGCCCAGTGCGAGAGCGGCGGCAACCCGGCGGCCGTGAGCGCCGACGGGACCTACCGCGGCAAGTACCAGTTCACCCGCGCGACGTGGCGGCAGATGGGCGGCAGCGGCGATCCGGCCGACGCGCCCGAGTCCGAGCAGGACGCCCGCGCCGCGCAGCTGCTGGCCCAGGCCGGCACCACGCCCTGGCCGGTCTGCGGCAAGGGCCTCTAAGCCACCACGCGGACATGCGCCACCCGTGGCAGAAGCGTCGCCGGCGTGCGACGCTTCCGCCACGGTGTCCGCGTCCGACCAGCTCTCGCTCACGCTCGGCCCGACCTACGTGGTCGAGGTGACCGACCGGCTGACGCCGGGCCTCACCGACGCGCGCATCGACCGGACCTACGCCTCGCCGCCACAGCCGCGCGACGCGGCCGTGATGCTGGCGGCGCTCCTCCTCGACGCCGGCCCGGATCCGATCGGCGACGGCCCCTGGCACCGGGCGATGGCGGGCGGCCGCCGCACCGTGCGCCTGATCGCGCAGGACGCGCGCGACGTCGCCTGACACGCCGACTCAAGTTCTGAAGGCGCCCTGCCGACCATGGGATTGAGCGCGCAACACATTCCTCCTCTCGCTCGTGTTTGACCTTCCCATCCGGAGCCTCCTGTGCCAGCAGGAGGCTCCGGTTTTTAAGACGGGCTTTGAGGCCTCTACGACGGGCCCACCAGCGCGATCGTCGCCAGCGCGGCCAGCATCGCCGCGATCGCCAGCGGCGCGCCGACCGCCGAGAAGCGCCTGATCGTCGGCCGCGCGCCGGCGGCGCGGGCGGCCTTGAACCACAGGTAGCTCGACAGCGCGCCCGTCACCGCGAGGTTCGGCCCGAGGTTCAACCCCAACAACAGCGCCCGCGGATGCTCCGGCGGCGTGGCGGACAGCAGCACGGCGGCCGGCAGGTTGTTGACCAGCACCGCCGCGCCCGCGCCGATCGCCGTCGTCGCCCACGCCGAGGCGGAGCCGAGGAGGTCGCTCGGTCCCGACCACGCGCGCGCGAGCCACCCCAGCAGCACGCTCAACCCGAACAGCGCCGCCAGCGCGAGCGGCCCGACGGCCTCGACGGCGTCCGCCACGCGCTCGCGTCCCTGGAGCACGCGCACGCCCACGGTGACCAGGCCCACGACCAGGACCGGGACGCCGGGATGCGGCAGCGCGAGGACCAGCGCCGCCGCGAGCGCGACCGCGGCCACGCCCAGCGTTCCCGGCGGTGGGACGGCGCCGTCGCGCGCCGCCGCCGCAGCGGCCACGGCGTCGGCCCCCGCCTCCGCCGGCGGCTCGACCCGCGCGAACCCGCGCCGCGTCTGCCAGGCCAGCAGCCCCGCCGCCGTCACGCCCGCGGCGACGAGCGCCGCCGGCAGCACGCGCGCCACGAACGTCGCGCCCGACACCGGCTCGCCGGCCAACACCAACAGGTTGGTCAGGTTCGCGCCGGGCAGCAGCAGCGACGACGCGTTGGCCATCAGGACCGACCCGTACAGGAACGGCTCCTCGTCGACGCGCGCGCCGCGCGCGGCCCCGATCAGGATCGGCGTCAGGAACACGACCGCGGTGTCGAGGTTCAGCACGGCCGTCACCGCGGCCACCAGCGCCAGCGCCACCAGCAGCAGCCGGCGCGGGCGGGCGGTCACGCCCAGCAGCCGCGCGCTCGCCCACGTGAACACGCCGTCGCGATCCGCGACCAACCCCAACAACAACAGCCCGGCGACGAGCAGGAACGGCCCGGACGCCTGGTCGGCCGCGTCGCGCGCCCGGCCGTCGGCGGCGAACGCGACGACCGCGCCGGCGATCACCGGCGCTGCAACGGTCCGCGCGATGACCTTGGCGTCCACGAGCCGCCATCTTCCCCGTGCGCATCGGCGTCTACGCGCCGTATCGCATACTGATCCGATCCTGAAGCGACCCCTCATCGCCGGCGCGGCCTGCTGCGCCCTGCTCGCCGCCGGCTGCGGCGGCAGCGACCCGCCCGCGCAGTCCGCGGGCGCGGTGCGCCTCACGATCTCCTCGCCCGGCGACCTGGACTCGACCAACACCGGGACCGTCGAGATCCGCGGCACGGTCCGGCCGAACGGCGCGACCGTGACCGTCCGCGGCAGGAAGGCGACCGTCTCGGGCGGCGCGTGGAACGCCGACGTCTCCCTGGAGCCGGGCGTCAACGTCGTCGACATCCTGGCCTCCGCCGGCAGCGCGCGCCCCGCGCTGACGGCCGTCCGCGTCCGGCGCGTGATCCAGGTCGAGGTCCCCGACGTCACCGGCCTGAACGCCGACGACGCCAAGCAGGAGCTCCAGGACGCGCACCTCTCCGCCAAGCTCCAGACCCAGGACGGCGGCTTCTTCGACGACCTCCTCGGGGGTTCGCCGAAGGTCTGCCAGACCACGCCCGACGCCGGCACCGAGGTCAGCCCGGGGTCGACCGTTCAGGTGCAGTTGGCGCGGCGGTGCTAGCTCAGGCGCGCGGCTCGGGCTTGTCGTCGCGGCGCGGGCGCTTGTTGGCGAGCAGTGCCGGCGTTGGTCGTGCTGCGGGGCGGGATCTGCTTCGCATCTAGGGCGAGGCAGTTGGGGTGGTGCTCCGCGCTGGCGGTGTGGCTCGTCCTTTGTGGTGCTTCCGGGGCGGGTTCGGGGCCGAATCGTCGGGACCGCGAGGGTCAACGGTGGTTTTGGGTTCGTATAGGACCCAAAGACGCCGTTGA
>DATDMD010000052.1:0-7158 GCA_036518975.1 Baekduia sp. | reverse complement strand
CGGCGCCCTGCTCGTGCTCGTGCCGTGGCCGCGACCGGCGTGGGCCGTCGTCGCCACGGCGCCGGCGGCGATCGCCGGCTTCGTCCTAGAGGACGTCATCGAACGCCGCCTCGGCGGCCGGCGCGCGACGGCCGCGGGCCTGATCGCGGGCTCGGCGGCCATGCTCGCCGCCGACCGCGTCGCTACCGCGCACGACCGACCCGCACGCGCGGCCGCCGACGCGACCCTCGCCGACGCCGCCTGGATCGGCCTGGCGCAGGCGTTCGCCCTGTGGCCCGGCGTCTCGCGCCTGGGCCTGACGCTCTCGGCCGCGCGCCTGCGCGGCTTCGACCGCGACGCCGCGTTCGACCTCGGCCGCCGCGCCGGGCTGCCGATCATCGCCGGCGCGACCGGCCTGAAGGCGTGGCGCCTGCTCCAGGACCCGCCGCCGCCCGCGCTGCGCCGCTCCTTCGCCGCGGGCGCCGCCGCCGCGCTGGCCGCCACGTTCGCCGCCGCGCCCCTGCGCCGCGCCTCGTCGCTGCGGATCCCCGCGGCCGAGCGCGTCGCGCTCGCCGCGCTCGCCCTCGCGCAAAGACAGCGCCGGCGGCCGACCGCGCGCTGACACCGCCCTCAAGGAATCGAACGTTCGTCCGATCGACGGATGTGTGAGCGTCCCTTCCCTCGCGGACCAGCGCACAACCTCCAGCGCGCCGGCCCAGACGTCCGACATCACGCAGGTCTGGCTCGGCTCGATCGACGACCCGTCCGGCTTCTCCGACGAGCTGCGGGGCTTCCTGCGCTCGCTCGAGGCCCACGGCCAGCGGCCCGTGCTCGTCGACCTGCCCGGCGTCCCGCGCAAGGCGGAGCTGACCGCGTCCGACCAGGCCACCTTCGAGAAGCAGAAGCGCCGCGAGGCCCCGCGCGCGTCGGTCGCCGTCCACCACTACGTCCCGGGCGTGAGCCAGCCGGTCATCGCCGAGATGCCCAACGTCGCGCGCGCGATGTTCGAGACCGACCGCCTCCCCGAGCGCCGCATCCCGCTGCTGATGGACCGCGACGAGATCTGGGTCCCGGCCCAGTTCAACGTCGAGACCTTCGAGCGCGCCGGCATCCCGCGGGACCGCCTGCGCGTCGTCGGCGAGACCATCGACTTCGACCTCTTCTCCCCCGGCGGCGTCACGCCCTATCGCCTCCCGACGCCCGCCGATCGGTTCACGTTCCTGACGAACTTCGCGTTCTCCGAGCGCAAGGCCTGGCGCCAGCTCCTGCGCGCCTGGGCCCTGGCCTTCACGGCCGACGACGACGTCTGCCTGGTCCTCAAGGCCCACGCCGAGGGCCGCGACGACCGCCACATCCGCGTCCGCATCGACGAGTTCCTGACCGCCGAGCTGGGCCCGCGCTGGAAGACGCGCGTCGCCCCGATCCGGGTCATGACCGACATCCTCGGCGCGCTGGAGATGCCGCGTCTGTACGCCGCCGCCGACGCCTACGTGCTCGCCTCCCGCGGCGAGGGCTGGGGCCGCCCGTACATGGAGGCGATGGCGATGGGCCTGCCCACGATCGCCAGCCGCTGGAGCGGCAACCTCGAGTTCATGCACGACGGCAACTCCTGGCTCGTCGACGGCGAGGTCGTCGCCTGCGAGCACGGCCAGGAGGTCTTCGGCGACCCCTGCACCGGCCACCGCTGGTTCGAGCCGGACGTCGACGCCCTGGCCGCGCAGATGCGCGCCGTCGCCGGCGACCGCGAGGGCGCCCGCGAGCGCGCCGGCGGCGCCCGCGCCGAGCTGATCGAGCGCTTCGGCCCCGAGCCGATCGCCCGCCGCCTCACCGAGCTCACGACCTCCGTCCACGAGCGCCACGCCGAGCGCCGGGCGCGGCCGGCGTCCTGCGCGATCCTGGGTCCGGCCGGCTCGGTGTCGTCGCTGGCCGTGGTCAACGACGCGCTGGCCGACGGCCTGCAGCGCCGCGGGCACAACCTCGCGCGCCGCGCGGCCGGCCAGAACAGCCACTACTCGACGTTCCCCACCATCTCGCACTCCTGGCCGCCGGTGTTCGACCTGCCCGGCCAGGGCCCCGCGGTCGTCGTGCTGCCGTGGGAGTACGGCGCGCCGCCGGCCTCCTGGGTCGAGGACGTCACGCAGTTCGTCGACCGCGTGTGGGTCCCCAGCGCCTACGTCCGCGACGGCTACGTCGAGGGCGGGATGCCCGCCGGCGCGATCGAGGTCGTCCCCAACGGCGTCGACACCGACCACTTCGTCCCCGAGGGCCCGGTCCGGGCCTTCGAGCGCCGCGCGGCGTGCACGTTCCTGTTCGTGGGCGGCACGATCTGGCGCAAGGGCGCCGACGTGCTGCTGCAGGCCTGGGCCGAGGCGTTCGGGCCCGACGACGACGTGCAGCTGATCATCAAGGACTTCGGCACCGAGACGCACTACCGCGGCCAGTCGGTGATCGACGCCGCCGCGCTCGCCGCCCGGACCGACCTGGCGCCGGTCGTCCACCTCACCGACGAGGTGCCCTACGGCGACATGCCGGCGCTCTACCGCGCGGCCGACGTCCTCGTCGCGCCCTACCGCGCCGAGGGCTTCTGCCTGCCCGCGCTGGAGGCCATGGCCTGCGGCCTGCCGGTCATCCACAACGCGGCCGGCCCGACCGCCGAGTTCGTCGCCGACGACGCCGGCTGGGCCCTGCCCGGCACGCGCGTCCCGCTCCCGCCCCGCGGCGCGATGAAGCTCGCCGGCGAGGGCTGGGCGCACGAGGTCGGCCACGACGACCTCGTCGCCGCCCTGCGCGACGCCTACAACAACGGCGACGAGCGCCGCCTGCGCGCGGTCGCCGCCCGCGAGCGCGCGCTGGACTGGACCTGGGAGCGCGCCACCGACGCCGCCGAGGCCTCGCTGGCGACGCTGGCCGCCGAGGCGCTGGAGCCGATCCGGCATGTCGCGTCTGCCGCCGTCGTCGAGTCGCGCGGCACGCGCTACGTCTACGCACCGGACTGGGCGCGCGACGACTGGAGCGCCACGCTCACCGCGTGGATCCAGGAGGTCCCGGCCGACCGCGACGTCACGCTCGTGCTCTACGCCGGCGACGCCGACGTCGACACGCTCGCCCCGCGCCTCGAGGAGACGATCGCGCGCGCCGGCGCGGCGACCGACGTCCCGGACCTCGCCCTCTGCGTGCCGTCCGAGCACGACCTCGACGCGCTCGTCCTCGGCGCCGACGGCGTGCTCCTGGACGCCGCGGACGACGCCGAGCCCCCCACCACCTTCATCCGCCGCCGGGCCCGCCGGCTCGTCCACGCGAACCCCGCCGAGCTGCGCCGCCTCGCCGGCGGGCTCGCCCTCCACGCCCCCGTTCCCAACGTCTAGGACGCCACGACCATGGACCGCCAGTCTGTCTACCTCGGCAACAACCGCGCGCTGACGCGCACCATCCACGGCCACAAGATGTACGTCGACACGCGCGACGTGTCGCTGACGCCGCACATCCTCCTCGACGGCAACTGGGAGGACTGGGTCACGCAGCTCTTCCTGCAGATGATCAAGCCCGGCATGACGGTCCTGGACGTCGGCGCGAACATCGGCTGGTTCTCGCTGCTGGCGGCGCGCGAGGTCGGCCCGACCGGTCGCGTCATCGCCTTCGAGCCCGACCCCAACACGCACGGGCTCGTCACCGACTCGCTAGAGATCAACGGCTACCGCGACCGCGCGATCGTGCTCAAGGCCGCCGTCGCCGACGCGCCGGGCGAGGCCACGTTCTACCGCTGGGCCGCCCACCACGGCTCCAACGGCCTGGAGATCAACGACGACGTGCGCCGGGCGTTCCCCGAGCAGGTCGAGGAGATCTCCGTCGAGGTCGTGACGCTCGACGACGTGATCGCCAACGCGGGCGGCGGCGTCGACGTCATCAAGATCGACGCCGAGGGCGCGGAGCCCGCCGTCCTGGCCGGCGCCCAGCGCGTGCTGGCCGACAACCCGAACGTCCGCATCCTGCTCGAGTACCGCACCCACTGCGCCACGGCGCTGCGCGCGATGCGCGACGACGGGTTCGCCCTCGCGGTCGTCACCCACGACGGCTCGCTGCTGCCGGTCGCCGACGAGCAGCTCGACGACCCCAGCGGCCACCTGGAGATGGTCCTGGTCGGCCGTCCCGCCGTGCGGCTCGCACAGGCCTCCTAGCTGGCGGCGGTTTGGGAACATGGCGGCATGAGCAGACGCCGCCGCATCGCTCGCCGGCGCGGTCTTCTGCGACCATCGCCCGCATGAGCAGATGCCGCCGCATCGCTCGCCGGCGCGGTCTTCTGCGACCATCGCCGGCATGAGCGATGCGTACGCCGCCGCCGGCGTGAACACGGACGACGCCGACGCGGGCGTCGGCGCGCTGGTCTCGGTCCTCTCGACGATCGAGACCGGCCGGCCTTCGCGCTCGGTCGTCCCCAGCGGGCACTACGCGTCGGTCCTCAAGGTCGGCGCGAACCTCGGCATCGCGATCTCGACCGACGGCGTCGGCTCGAAGCTCGTCGTCGCCGAGCAGGCCGACCGGCTGGAGACCGTCGGCATCGACTGCGTGGCGATGAACGTCAACGACCTCGTCTGCGTCGGCGCCGAGCCGATCGCACTGGTCGACTACCTCGCCGTGGAGGCCGTGGACCCGGGCCGCCTGGCGCGGATCGCGATGGGCCTGAAGGTCGGCGCCGAGGCGGCGGGCTGCGAGATCCCCGGCGGCGAGCTGGCGGTGCTGCCCGAGCTGATCAAGGGCCATCCGTCGCCCGGCGGCTTCGACCTCTGCGCCACGGCGATCGGCACCGTCGCCCTCGACCGGCTCGTGCTCGGCGACCGCATCGCCCCCGGCGACGCGGTGATCGGCGTCCCGTCCTCGGGCCTGCACTCCAACGGCTACACGCTGGCGCGCCGCGCGCTGCTGGAGGAGGGCGGCCTGGGCCTCGACGACCGGCCCGCCGAGCTCGACGGCGCCTCGGTCGCCGACGCGCTCCTGGAGCCGACCGTGATCTACGTGCGCGCGGTGCTGGACCTGCTGGCGTCCGGCGCCGACGTCCGCGGCCTGGCGCACATCACGGGTGGCGGGCTGACCAACCTGCTGCGCCTCGGCGCGGGCTGCGCGATCGAGTCGCCGCTCCCCGTCCCGCCGGTGTTCGACCTCATCGCCCGGCGCGGCGCCGTCACGGCCGCCGAGATGTGGGAGGTCTTCAACATGGGCTGCGGCTTCGTCGCCGTCGTGCCCGACGACCAGGCCGACGCGGCCGCCGCGGTCCTGGCCGCCCGCCATCCGGGCGCGCGCCGGATCGGCACGACGACGGACGCGCACGCCGTGACCGTGCCGTCGCTGGACCTCGCCTACCGGGACGCTTAGCCGGCGGCGAGCAGCGAGCGCGCCTCGAGCTCGTCGACCGGGACGCCGCGGGCCTTCAGCGGCGCGGGGTCGCGCTCGCCGACCTTGCGGGCCGGCACGCCGCCCCAGACCTCCCACGCGGGGACGTCCTTCACGGCCACCGCGCCCGCCGCGAGGATCGCGCCGACGCCGAGGCTCGTGCCCGGCAGCATCGTCGCGTTCGTCGCGACGAAGCTGAGGTGGTCCAGGACGCTGGTGTGGCGCTCGACGTGGCGCCACTCGATCGGCGCGGCCGCGCTCATGCACGCGTCGGCCTGGTCGGAGCCGGTGATGACCTTCGCGCCGCCGGCCAGCGCGGCGCCGTCGCCGATCAGGCAGGTGCCGCCGCCGAAGATCGAGACGAAGCTCGAGATGTGGACGTAGCGCCCCACGTCGAGGCGCGTGCCGCCCTCGAGCCGGCAGTAGTCGTCCACGCGCGCCCCATCCGCGAGCGCGATGGCGCCCGGGTTGAGGACCAGCGCGTCCGCGAAGACCTGCACACCTTCGCCGACCGCGGCGAAGGTCGCCATGAAGTCAGGGTCCTTGAGCATCGCCGGAACCTATCGAGCGGGCAGGAGCACCGGGAGCACCGCCGCGCGCGGCTCGGCGGCGACCGCCCGCCGGCGCTCGACCGCGCCCGACAGCACCTGCAGGTAGCCGTCGGCGACTTCGCTCCACCGCAGCGCGCGCACCCGCTCGGCGTTGGCCGCGAGCGCGCCCGCGTCGGGCGCGCCGCGGTCCAGGCGGACTAGGGCCTCGGCGACCTCCTCCACGGAGGTTGGGTCGATCAGGTCGACGTCGAGGCCGAGCCGCTCCACCTGCTCGACGATCGACGGGATGCGCGAGCAGGCGACGGGGCGGACGGCGTCGGCGGCCTCGAGCATCGGCCAGCTGCCGGCCTCGTACAGCGAGGTCTGCACGACGCCGCACGACAGGTCGTACAGCACGCTGATGTCGCGCTCGCTCACGTAGCCGAGGCCGATGACGTCGGGGCCGTGGAACGTGATGTCCGTGACGGCGCCGGTGGCGATCACCGAGACCGGGCGGCCCTGGGCGCGCAGCAGGCGGCAGGCCGCCGTGAGCACGGGGTAGTTCTTGTGCAGGTGCCGGCCGGCCGGCGAGAACACGAAGCGCTCGGGCAGCGCGTGGCGGCGGCGGAGCGCGGCGCGCTCGGCGTCGGTGATCGGCGCGCCGCCGAGGTCGGCGGTCAGCGGGATCACATGGGCTTCGTAGTCGGAGCCGAAGCAGCGCGCGACCTCGTCGGCGACGAACCGCGACGAGTGCACGACCGCGTCGGCGCGATCGAGCCACGCCGGCGTCTGCTCCTCGAGCAGCTGCTTGAGCTCGGGCGTGAGCACGTCGAAGTGGCGCCAGTTGACGTCGTGGAACGTGCAGACCAGCGGCCGGTCGTCGCGCGGCGGCCACGCGAAGTGCGGCCACGGGTAGTAGGTGACGTCGCGGTCGGCGGCGACCCGGTCGAAGACGGCCTCGAGCTGGTCCAGCGGCGCCTGGTGGACGGCCACGCCGAGGGCGCGCAGCTCCTCCATCCCGGCGTCGAAGTTGCGCAGCGGGTCCTCCTGGCAGACCAGCGTGACGCGCGGCCGGCTCGGGTGCCGGGCGATCTCGCCGACCAGGCGGCGCAGGAAGCGCTCGCCTCCGCCGGCCGACGGGTGCGGGTTGATGACGCCGATGTGCAGGCCGTCCCCGCGCGCGACCGACACCGCGGTCGGCATCGCGAACGGGGCGTTGCGCGCCTCGGCGGCGTCGACGAGCGCGCCGAGCAGGACGCGCGCG
>DATDMD010000051.1:0-20979 GCA_036518975.1 Baekduia sp. | reverse complement strand
CGGGCCGTTCGACATCGAGCTGATCCACCTCACGCACTCGATCCCGGACATGATGGCCGTCGCGCTGACGACCGACCTCGGGACGATGCTCATCACCGGCGACTACAAGTTCGACCAGACGCCGGTCGACGGCAACCCGGCGGACGTGTCGCGCCTGGCCGAGCTGGGCCGCCAGGGCCTGCTGCTGCTGTGCGGCGACTCGACGAACGCCGACCGCCCGGGCTTCTCGCCCAGCGAGTCGGGCGTCGGCCCGAACCTGGAGGCGCTGTTCGGGCGCTGCGAGGGCCGGATCGTCGTCACGTGCTTCGCGTCGAACATCCACCGCGTCCAGCAGGTCGTGGACGCGGCCAAGGTCCACGGGCGCAAGGTCGTGCTCGTCGGCCGGTCGATGCGCAAGAACATCAACATCGGCAGGATGCTCGGGCACATCGACGTCCCGGACGGCACGTTCGTGCAGCCGCGCGAGGCCAACGACTTCCCGGACCACAAGCTCGTCATCGTCTCGACCGGCTCCCAGGGCGAGCCGCTGAGCGCGCTGCGACGGATGGCGCACCGCGACCACCCGCAGGTCGAGCTGCACAAGGGCGACACGGTGGTCTTCGCGGCCACGCCGATCCCGGGCAACGAGCGCGCGGTCAACGAGACGATCGACCGGCTGTACCACATCGGCTGCGACGTGATCACCGCGAGGGACGCGCCGATCCACGCCTCCGGCCACGGCTACCAGGAGGAGATCAAGTTGATGCTCAACCTGACCAAGCCGAAGTACGTGATGCCGTTCCACGGCGACCACAAGCGGATCCACCTGCACGGCGAGCTGGCCGAGGCGGTCGGCGTGCCGGCGGCGAACATCTTCAAGGGCGAGAACGGCCTGCCGCTGGAGGTCGACGCCGACGGCGCCGCCTTCGGCAAGCCGGAGCGCGCGGGGATGATCTACGTCGACGGCGTCGACATCGGCGACCCGACCGACGTCGCCCTGCGCGACCGCCGCATGCTCAGCGCCGACGGCATCTTCGTCGTCGTCGCGACGATCTCCGAGCAGGACGGCTCCAGCGTCGCCGACCCGGAGATCATCTTCCGCGGCGTGCCCTACCCGGAGGACGCCGAGGGCCTGCTCGGCGACATCCGCGAGACCGTCAACGGCTCGCTGGAGCGCGCGGCCCGCGAGGAGATCCGCGAGATCGACCTGCTCCAGCAGACGCTGCACGACGACCTCGCGGCGTTCGTGTACGACCGCCTGCGGCGGCGCCCGATGGTGCTGCCGGTCGTGGTCGAGGTGTAGGTCTCGCGCGCCGCGGCGCGGCGCGTCCAGATGCGTAGGAGGACCTTGAGCAAAGAGCCGCGCCATCCGTCATGATGGCGCGCTCATGCCTGCTCGACGCTCACTGCTCCTCACCGCCGTCGCGTGCCTCGCGGCGTGCGTCGCTCAGGCGGCGCACGCCTGGGAGTACGCACCCGGCGCCGTGCACCTCGGGTTCCCGACCTACACCGCGGCGCAGGGCATGTTCCCGCAGGCGGTCTGGGCCAACGTGGGCGATCTCGACCACGACGGGCTCGACGACTCGGCGACCGAGGTGGATGCCAACGACACGGGCACGACCGTCTGGGTCACGTACGCGCCCGCCGCGGTGCCGTCGACCCTCGAGGCCGGGGGCCCAGGCTGGCGTGGGTTCCGCCTGACGCACGTCGAGCCGGGGGGCATCACCGGGGTGGGCGACGTCAACGGCGACGGCGTCGGGGACGTCGCGCTCACGGGCGACACGACGTCCTACATCGTGTTCGGCCGGCGCGACAACGGGACCACGGACATGAGCGACCCCGGCGCCGGCGCCCTGCGCATCGTGAACACGCGGCCTGCGGGTGGCTCCGGCGGAACCGGCAGCACGACCTTCGGCATGGCGTGGGCAGGCGGCGGCGCCGTCGTCCCGGTGGGCGACCAGAACGGCGACGGCCGCCCCGACCTCGCGATCGGGTCGAACGCGAACGGCGTGACGCGTCTGGCCGTCGTCGCGATGCCGGCGGCGCCCGCCGGCGCCACGATCGACGCCGCCGACCCGGCCGACACCGTGTTCCGGCTCTCCTGGGACGCCAACCCCCAGTCGCTGTCGTCCGGCTCGCTCGGCGATCTCGACGGCGACGGGCGCCAGGACCTCGCCGTGGCCTGGTCGAACGCCACGTCCACGCACGTGGCGGGCGTCGTGTCGCCCGCGCCGGGCACCGACGTGTCTATGGAGGACGTCGCGACCGACCACCGCGGGTTCCTGCTCGACGCCCCCGGCGTGACGCACCCAGGAGTGATGATCACGGTCGGCGACCAGAACGGCGACGGTCGCCGGGACATCGCGCTGACCGCCGGCAGCCCCGGCGGGCGGCCGATCAACCTGATCACCACGCCCGCGATCGGCACCCAGGGCACGTTCACTGCCGGCGGCCCCAGCTACGGCGCCTACTGGTACGGCGCGACGGACGAGCTGGTGGCCGTCGGCGACCAGGACGGAGACGGCCGCGAGGACCTCAGCGACGGGGGGCGGATCCAGCACAGCGGCGGCGGCGACGACGATTCGACGTTCCTCATGCGGGGCGTGATCGTCGTCGGCTCGGTCGCCGACCGCGACGGCGACGGGCGGCGGGAGATCGTCGGGGTCCACGCCAATCCCTTCGTGGACGGCCTCACCGCGGGTCCGCCCGTCGTCGCCAAGTACCAGGTGGACACGTACTTGAGCAACCCGCCGGTTCCCCCGCCGCCCGTCACCGTCACGCAGCCGCCCGCGCAGCCGTCGCTCTCCAAGCCGGCCCCGGCCAAGCCGAAGACCATCGGGCGCACCAAGGTCGGGACCAAGAAGGCCGACAAGCTGACCGGGACGGCGCTGAACGACGTGCTGCGCGGCCTCGGCGGCAACGACGTCCTGCGCGGGCTGGCCGGCGACGACAAGCTCGACGGCGGCGCCGGCCGCGATCGCCTGGAGGGCGGCGCGGGCAAGGACACGCTGATCGGCGGCTCCGGCCGCGACGTCCTGGACGGCGGGAGCGGCAACGACACCATCTCGGCGCGCGACGGTGAGGTCGACACCATCAGGTGCGGGCCGGGCAAGGATCAGGTCACCGCGGATCGCAACGACAAGGTGTCGGGCTGCGAGAAGGTCAGCCGGCCGAAGAAGAAGCCGGCCAAGCGGCACCGCTGAGCCGCGGGCCGTTCAGCCTGCCGGAGCCGGTGCTGCCGGCCGGGTGACGCCGTTCGCGGCGCCGTTGCCGGCCGACCCCGACCCGGAGCCGTCCGGCGCGTCCGCCGGCTCCGGCGCCGCCGGCAGCGTCACGACGAACCGCGCGCCGCCCTCGGGCGGCGACTCCAGGACGACGTCGCCCCCGTGCGTCCTCGCGACCGCCCTGACGATCGACAGCCCCAGGCCGACCGACCCGCCGCGGTCGCCCTCGGCGCGGACGAAGCGGTCGAAGACCTCGCCTCGCAGCGCCGCGGGCACGCCCGGCCCGTCGTCGGTCACGACGAGCTTGACGACGTCGCCCTCGACGGCCACCGACGCGTGGACGTGCGTCCCGCCCGGCGTGTGCTGGAACGCGTTCTGGATCAGGTTGAGCGCGAGCCGGTGCAGCTCGTCGCGGGCGCCCTCGACGACCGCGCGCCGCGCGTCGATCGACAGCTCGTGCTCGCCGGCGACCGGCCCCAGCTCGGAGGCCGCGTCCAGCAGCACCTGCCCGAGGTCGGTCGGGGCGTGGGGGACCTCGCGCTTGGCGTCGGCGCGCGCCAGCAGCAGCAGGTCGGCGACCAGCCGCCGCATCCGCTGCGTGGACCTCAGCGCGCTGCGCGCCGCCTCGCCGCGCTCGCCGTCCAGGACCTCGGCCAGCAGCTCGAGGTTCGCCAGCACGCTGGTGAGCGGCGTGCGCAGCTCGTGCGACGCGTCGGCGACGAACTGCCGCTGGCGCGCGAGCACGATCTCCCGTTCGGAGCGCGACGCCTCCAGCGCCTGCAACATGTCGTCCAAGGTCATCGCCAGCTCGGCGACCTCGTCCTCCGTGTCCGGGATCGGCACGCGCCGCGACGGGTCGCGGGTGTTGGCGATGTCGCGCGCGGTGGAGGTGAGGCGCGTGATCGGCGCCAGCGCGCGGCGCGACAGGGCCAGCGCGAGCGCCAGGGCCAGGCCGGAGCCGAGCAGCACGCCGAAGATCAGGAACACGCGCACGCGATGCACGCTGGCCTCGGTCGGGCCGGTCTTGCGCGCGTACTGCACGAAGGCGACCAGCCGCACGCTC
The DNA here is from genome assembly GCA_036518975.1 of Baekduia sp. Classification (GTDB taxonomy): domain Bacteria; phylum Actinomycetota; class Thermoleophilia; order Solirubrobacterales; family Solirubrobacteraceae; genus Baekduia. The sequence continues at coordinate 16,713 of DATDMD010000051.1, read as the reverse complement.
GGGTCGCCGTTGATGTCCAGCGCCGCGCGGCGCGTCAGGACCCTGTAGTCGCCGACCTGGCCGCTGCTCTCCGGCGGCAGGCCCATGTGCACGAAGTCCGGCGCCTTGTCCGTCGTCGCGTAGGTGTACCCGTCGGGCGAGAGGACGCGGATCACGGCCTGGTTGGGCGCCGCGTACGTGCGCACCACCGACTCCGGGATCGTCGCGACGTTGTTCTTGTAGGTGATCGGCAGCGTGCCCTGGCTGAGCAGGTTGTTCATCGCCTGGGCCATCTCGTTGCGGAAGTCGCTGCGGATCCGCGACGCCGTCAGCTGACCGATGAACAGCGCGAACGCGCACAGCACCAGGAAGGTGATGCCAGCGGTCAGCAGCGCCAGGCGCCATCGCAACGTCATCGCATGGAGGAGGGACCTCACCCGTCAGCCCTCATGCGCGCAGCACGTAGCCCGCGCCGCGGATCGTGTGCAGCAGCCGCGGCTCGCCACCGCCTTCGAGCTTGCGCCGCAGGTTGGACACGAAGACCTCGATCGTGTTCGTCGTCGCGAACGGGTCGTAGCCCCAGACGTCCTCCAGCAGCCGCTGGCGCGGGACGACGATGCGCTCGTTGCGCATCAGGTACTCGAGCAGCTCGAACTCGCGCTGGGTGAGCTCGACCACGCGCTCGCCACGGCGCACCTCGTGCGTGTCCGGGTTCAGCGACAGGTCGGCGACGACGAGCGACGCGGTCCCGCGCGGCGGCCGGCGGCGCAGCAGCGCGCGCAGGCGGGCGAGCAGCTCCTGGCGCTCGAACGGCTTGACGAGGTAGTCGTCGGCGCCCGCGTCCAGGCCCTCGACGCGCGATTCCAGCGCGTCGCGGGCGGTGAGCATCAGGATCGGCACGTCGTCCGCCGCGCGCAGCCGGCGCGCGACGTCCATGCCGTCGATCTTGGGCAGGCCCAAGTCGAGGACGACCAGGTCGGGCACGAAGTCGGTGGCAGCGCCCAGCGCCGCCTCGCCGTCGCCGGCGATCCGGGTCTCGTACCCTTCGAGCCGCAGCGAGCGCTGCAGCACCTGGGCGATGTCGTCGTCGTCCTCTACAATCAGGACGCGCGCTTGCCGCTCGTGGCCGTCGATCACACTGGAATGGTAGAGCGGTCGATCAACCCCAGCTCAAGCGCGCCCAGTTTCCGGCGCGCGCAAGTTCCGATCACGGTGGCCGATTGACGGGGTGTGCTGGTCGGAGCGGACGGACGGCGCGCGAGCCGAACGCGTGACTGGCTGCCCACGGGCGGCACGCTTCCCGCTGCCACGTTCGAGGCGCGGCACCGCGCGGTCGTCGCGCTGCTGTGGCTCCACGTGTTCGCGCTGCCGGCGTTCGCGGTGGCCCGCGGGTACCCGCTCTACCACGGCGCGCTCGACACGCTGCCGATCCTGATCTGCGCCGTCGCCGCCCGGAACCGCGGGCTGTCCACGCGCGGACGCGCGTCGATCGGCTCGCTCGGCCTGGTCACCTGCTCGGCGATCTTCACCCATCTGTGGGGCGGCGTGACCGAGGCGCACTTCCACTTCTTCGTGGTCGTGGCGCTGCTGTCGCTCTACGAGGACTGGGTCCCGTGGGGCCTGGCCATCGTGTACGTCCTGATCCACCACGGCGTCATGGGCGCGATCGACCCGGCGTCGGTCTACGGCAGCCACTCCGACGCGGTCAAGCACCCGTGGCGCTGGGCGGCGATCCACGCGGGGTTCATCGGCGCGCTGGCGTGGGTCAACGTGGTGTCCTGGAGGTCGAACGAGAAGGCGCGCGCCGGTGCCGACGTCGCCCGCGCCGCGCTCGCGCACCGCGCCGCGCACGACCCGCTGACCGGCCTGCCCAACCGCCGCGCGTTCGTCGAGCGGGTCGAGCAGGCGCTGGACCGCCGCCGCCGTCGCGACGGCGCCGACGGGCGCGTCGCGGTGCTGTTCGTCGACGTCGACGACTTCAAGGTGGTCAACGACTCGCTCGGCCACGGCGCCGGCGACCGCCTGCTCGAGGCCGTGGCCCAGCGGCTGGGCGCCGCCCTGCGCCCGCAGGACGTGGTCGCCAGGTTCGGCGGCGACGAGTTCACGGTCCTGGTCTCGGACGTCGTCGACCAGGCCGACGCGCTCCGGGTCGCTCAGCGGCTGGAGGCGGCGCTGCGCCCGCCGATGGACCTCGACGGCGGGTCGCGCTTCGTGACCGTGTCGGTCGGCCTCGCCGTCGCCGGCGGCGACGACGACGACGCCGACCAGCTGCTGCAGAACGCCGACGCGGCGATGTACCGGGCCAAGCAGGCGGGCAAGGCGCGCTGCGAGGCGTTCGACGACTCGCTGCGCCGGGACGCGCTGCGCCGGCTCGCGCTGGAGGGCGCGCTGCGCGAGGCGCTTGCGCACGGCGAGCTGCGCCTGGACTACCAGCCGCAGGTGCGCCTGCCCGGGGGCGCGATCGCCGGCGTCGAGGCGCTGCTGCGCTGGCGCCATCCGGAGCTCGGGCCGGTCTCGCCCGCCGAGTTCGTCCCGATCGCCGAGCGGCTCGGCCTGATCGAGGAGATCGGCGAGTGGGTGCTGCGGACCGCGTGCCTGGAGGCGATGACGTGGGGACGGGACGACGTGGAGGTGGCGGTCAACGTCTCGCCGCGCCAGCTGTCGTCGCCCGGCTTCGCCGACGTGGTGCGCGAGGCGCTGCGCGCGTCCGGCCTGGCGCCCCACCGCCTGTGCCTCGAGGTGACCGAGACGGCGCTGCTGGCCGTTGTCGACGCGGCGCGCGCGATGCTCGCCAGCGTCCGCGCCCTCGGCGTCCTGCTGGCCGTCGACGACTTCGGCGTCGGCCACGCGTCGCTGCGCCACCTGCGCCAGCTGCTGCCGGTCGACGTCCTGAAGATCGACAAGTCGTTCGTCGACGGGCTGGCCGCCGACCGCGAGGACGCCGCGATCGTCTCGGCCGTCGTCCGGCTGGCCGAGGGCCTGGGCCTGGACTGCGTCGCCGAGGGCGTCGAGACCGCCGCGCAGGTCGAGGCGCTGAGCGCGATGGGCTGCACGTACGCGCAGGGCTACTTCTTCTCGCGGCCGGTCGCGCCCGAGGCGCTCGCGCCGCTGCTCGCGGCGGCCGCCACGGTCTGACTCAAGCGCGCGGACGCGAGGTGGGGGAGGGACGCGTCGGACCGCGTCGAAGGTTGGGGTCCGAGCTATGGCTACGACCCGCACTCCAGCCCCGCGCAAGCGCAAGCCCGCGCCGAAGTCCAAGACCACCACGTCCGGCAAGCGCAAGCCGGCGGCCACGAAGGGCGCGACGCGCACGCGCGCACGCCGCTCGTCGGCGACCTGGGCGCCGCGCGTCCCGGTCATCGAGCAGCGCCACCTGGACCTGCTCGGGCTCGCGCTCGTCGCGTTCGGGGTCTTCCTCGTCTTCCCGCTCTACCTGGGCTGGGACGGCGGCAGCGCGGGCGACGCGGTCGTCGACGGGCTGGCGCTGTGCATCGGGCAGCTGCGCTATGTCGCGCCCGTCGGCGTCATCCTGATCGGCGCGGTCGTCGTCCTCGGGCCGGTGCTGCCCTCGGTGCGCCCGTTCCGGACCGGCGGCATCTGCTTCACGCTCGCGCTCGCGCTGATGTTCTCGGCCGGGACGCTCGGGCTCGGGCCGGACACGATCCGCCAGGGCTACTGGGACCACGACTTCATGCGCGAGCGCGGCGGGTTCCTCGGCGAGGGGCTGTTCTACCTCTCGAACCACCTCATCGGGTCGATCGGGACGCACATCTTCGCGCTGTTCCTGTTCCTCGCCGGGCTCCTGCTGCTCACCGGCGCGTCGCTGGCCGGGATCCTGAAGGCCACCGGTGGGACCGTGGCCGAGTCGACGCGGGCGCTGCGCGCGGCCCGACCGGCTCCGGACGCGCCCGCGACGCCGGCGGCCCGCTCCACGACAACGAGGCGCCCCCGCGTCGAGGTGCCGGAGGGCGCCGGCGACGACCTCGTCGTCAAGTCCACGCACGTCGAGGCGCCGTCGCTGGACGGCGTCGAGCGCTATCCGGACCTGTTCGGCGACGAGGACGACGCGCCGAAGGTCACCCGCGCGCGCGGCAAGAAGAAGAAGGAGCCCGAGGTCGTCGCGCTCGACCCCGACGCCGCTCTGGACGAGGACCTCGCCACGCCGCAGTCGGCCGCCGAGGACGCCAAGGACGCCGAGGTCTCCGAGGCCGTCATGGCCACCGACGACCTGCCCGAGCTCGAGCAGCGCTTCGACGAGGACGAGGGCGCGCTGCCGCCGGGCGAGCCGCGCCAGCTGGAGCTGCCGGCGGCGCGCGGCGCGGACGAGGACGAGGCCGAGATCGAGTACATCGTCCCGGACCCGCGCGTCCTCAAGCGCTCCACCGGCGACCAGATCCGCCCCGACACGAGCGGCAACGAGAAGGTCGCCGCGTCGCTGATCGAGGCGCTCAGCCACTTCAACGTGCAGGCGCAGGTCGTCGGCACAGTCAGCGGCCCGCACATCACGCGCTACGAGCTGCGGCTCGCGCCCGGCGTCAAGATGTCGAAGGTCGCCCAGCTCAAGGACGACCTGGCCTACGCGCTGGCCGCGACCGAGATCCGGATCCTCGCGCCGATCCCCGGCAAGCAGGCCGTCGGCATCGAGGTCCCGAACCGCGACCGCCGCACCGTCCACCTCGGCGACGTCTTCCGCGCGCGGCCCGAGGGCTACTCGCCGCTGACCGTCTGGCTGGGCAAGGACGTCTCGGGCAAGGCGATCGGCGCCGACCTGGCCAAGATGCCGCACATCCTCGTGGCCGGCACGACCGGCGCGGGCAAGTCGGCATGCATCAACGCGATGTTGTCGTCGATCCTGCTGAACGCGACGCCCGACGAGGCGCGGCTGGTCCTGGTCGACCCCAAGCAGGTCGAGCTCAACCACTACGAGGACGTGCCGCACCTGCTGACGCCGGTGATCACGTCGCCGCGCCAGGCCGCCAACGCGCTCCAGAACCTCGTGCGCGAGATGGAGTGGCGCTACGGGATCATGGCCATGAAGCGCACGCGCTCGCTCAACGAGCTCAACCGCGTGCGCGCGGAGGAGGGCGACAAGCGCCTCCCATACATCCTGTGCGTCATCGACGAGCTCGCCGACCTCATGATGGTGGCGCCGGGCGACGTCGAGGACTCGATCATCCGGATCGCTCAGAAGGCGCGAGCGGTCGGCATCCACCTGGTGCTGGCGACGCAGTCGCCGCGCGTGGACGTCATCACCGGCATGATCAAGGCCAACGTGCCGTCGCGGATCGCGTTCGCGGTGTCGTCGCAGACCGACTCGCGCGTCATCCTGGACCAGAACGGCGCCGAGTCGCTGCTGGGCATGGGCGACATGCTGTTCTCGCCGGTGGGCTCGTCCAAGCTGCAGCGCATCCAGGGCGCGTACATCGACGAGGCGCAGGTCGGGCAGATCACGGAGTTCTGGGCGCGCCAGGGCGAGCCCGAGCTGCGCGCCGACCTCCTGGAGGAGGTCGAGGCCGAGAGCAGTGGCGACGGCGGGCGCGACGAGGCGGACGGCAAGGACCCCGACGAGGATCCGCTGCTGGCCGAGGCGATCGAGCTGGTCGTGGAGATGGAGACGGCGTCGACGTCGATGCTCCAGCGGCGGATGCGGCTGGGGTACACGCGGGCGGGCCGCATGATGGACATGCTCGAGCGCCGCGGGGTCATCTCCGGCTACGAGGGGTCCAAGCCGCGGCAGGTGCTGATCACGGCGCAGGACCTCCCGCGCGTGCTGGCGGCACTCACGGAGAAGGGCGACATCGCGGCCTCCGCCGCGTCCCCCGACGCCGCGAGCGGCGACGCGCCAGCCCTGCCGGACCCACCGGCCGGCTCGTCTGACGACGACGGATCCTGATCGCTCCATAGACTGCGGCGCGTAGCCATGCCGGAGATCGGGGCAACTCTGCGCGAGGCGCGCATGCGCGCCCGCATCGACATCTCGGAGATCGAAGCCGAGACGAAGATCCGTGCCAAGTACCTGCGGGCGCTGGAGAACGAGGAGTGGGGCCTCCTGCCCGGGCCCGCCTACATCCGGTCGTTCCTGCGGACCTACGCGGAGGCGCTCGACCTCGACGCCAAGCTCCTGCTTGAGGAGTACAAGCTCCGGCACGAGCGGCCCAGCGACCACGACCTCATGCCGATCGGCGCGCCGCGACGGCGCGGCAGCGGGGGTGGTGGGCGGCGCGGGGGCGGCTACATGCCGCCGCGGGAGCCGCGGCGGGTCCCGGTCGGCCTCGTCGTCGGCGCGATCATCGTGCTCCTGGTCGCGGCGCTCTACCTGCTCGGCAAGAACAACGGCGACAACGGCGGCGACAGCGCGGCGCAGACCACGGGCCGGACGACCACGACGCCGGTGCCGGGGTCGACGGCGAAGTCGTCGACCCCGAAGAAGCCGTCGTCGTCCTCCTCGAAGAAGTCGGGCGCGTCGTCGACCTCCGCGTCGTCCTCGAAGCTCGTCCGCGTGTCGATCACCGCGACGGGCCCGGTCTTCGCCTGCCTGGTCGACGCGAGCGGGACGGCGCGGATCAACGGCGCGACGCTGCAGGCCGGCCTGACGACGCCGAACTACCGGTCGCGGTCGTTCCGCCTCAAGCTCGGCAACGGCCAGGCGCGGGTGACCGTCGACGGCGCGCGCCACACCGTCCCGAACGCGAGCCCGGTGGCGTTCCGGATCACCAAGGGCACGGTCAAGCGCGTCGACCCGAACTCCGTCCCGGACTGCGCCTGATGGCCGCGCGCGCCGGCATCGTCGTCACCGGGACCGAGGTCCTGACGGGCCGGGTCGCGGATCGCAACGGGCCGTGGCTGGCCGAGCGGCTCCGCGAGCTGGGCGTGGACATCGCGCACACGATCGTCGTGGGGGACCGGCCGTCCGACGTGCGCGACGCGCTGGGATGGCTGCGCGACGCGGGCATGGACCTGATCGTCACCTCCGGCGGGCTCGGCCCGACCGAGGACGACCTGACCGCCGCGGTCGTGGGCGAGTTCCAGGGGCGGGCGCTCGAGCTCGACGAGGCACTCGAGGAGCGGATCTGGAAGATCCTGGAGCGGCTGAGCGCGCGGTTCCCGGACCTCGACGAGGCCGCGATCCGGCGCTCGAACCGCAAGCAGGCGCTGGTGCCGGTCGGCGCGACGGTGCTGGAGCCGGAGGGGACGGCGCCGGGGCTGATCGTGCCGCCTGTGGTGGGGAAGGCGCCGACGGTGCTCGTCCTGCCGGGACCGCCGCGCGAGCTGCAGCCGATGTGGCGCACGGCGGTCCAGATGGACGCGTTCCGGGCCGCGATCGCGGGGGCGGTCGAGTACCGCCAGGCGATGCTGCGGCTGTTCGGGATCCCGGAGTCGGAGATCGCCGACACCATGCTGAAGGCACGCGAGGCCGGGGTGGACCTCGACGCGCTGGAGATCACGACGTGCCTGCGGCGCGGTGAGATCGAGGTGGTGACGCGCTACGAGCCGGAGGAGCAGGCGATCTACGACGCGTTCGCGGGCGTGGTCGCCGAGCGGCATCCGCGCGAGCTGTTCTCGCGGGATGGGACGTCGGTGGATGAGCAGGTCGCCTTATTGCTGCGCTGCTCTGAGCGGACGATCGCCACGGCGGAGTCGTGCACGGGCGGGCTGCTCGCCGGCCGGCTGACGGACCTCGCGGGCTCGTCGGACTACGTCCTGGGCGGGCTGGTCGTGTACTCCAATGCGGCGAAGACGCAGCTGGCGGGCGTGCCCGAGTCAGTGATCGGCGAGTTCGGCGCGGTGTCGGTCGAGGTCGCCGAGGCGCTGGCGTCGGGGGCGAACGCGGCGCTGGGGACGGATGTCGGCGTCGGCATCACCGGCATCGCGGGGCCGGGCGGCGGGACCGAGGACAAGCCGGTCGGGACGGTGTGCTTCTCGGTGGCGCTCGGCGAGCGGCACCTGACGCGGCGGCTGCTGCTGCCGGGCTCGCGCTTCGACGTCCGGGACCGGTCGACGACGGTCGCGATGCACCTGGTCCGCCGGGCGCTGCGCGGCGAGTTCGACTGAGACCGGCGGCGGTGCGGCGCGCCGCGCGTCGTCGTACCCTCGCGTGCGATGAGCGCGCGTCTCTTCATCGCCCTGGAGCTCGGCGACGAACAGCGCCGGCTGCTCGTCCAGTGGGCGCGCGAGGCGGTCGGGCCGGATCGCGGGATGCGCGTCGTCGCGGCGGAGAACGTCCACCTGACGCTCGCGTTCCTCGGTCACCGCTCGCCGGACGAGATCGGCCCGCTGAGCGACGTCGTCGAGGCCTTCGACGGGCGCGCGGCGCCGCCGCTGTCGACGGGCAGCGCGCTGTGGCTGTCGCCGCGCAAGCCGCACGTCCTGACCGTCGAGGTCCACGACGACACCGCCGCCCTGGACGACCTGCACGGCGACCTGTGGGACGAGCTCGAGGCGATGGAGTACGAGCGCGATCACCGGCGCTTCCGGCCGCACGTCACTGTCGCGCGCGTGCGGCATGGCTGGACGGCGCCGGGCGGTGCGCTGCCGCCGACGCCGGACCTCGACCTCGACGTACGCGGCCTGACGCTCATGCGGTCGTGGCTGGGCGGCGGCCCGGCGCGCTACGAGCCGCTGACTCGTGCGGAACTCGCCGCAGTTTCGTGACGATTCGGTCCTGAACCGCCACACGAACACCCGTACGGTTCGGTTCCGTCCGATGGGTCCCGCAAACTGCCACCCAGTTCCGCTGCCGAGAGAGGTTCTCCTTCCACATGCCCGCCACTGACGAAAAGGCCATCAAGGCCCGCGACACCGCCCTCGCCGGTGCCCTCACCCAGATCGAGCGCCAGTTCGGCAAGGGCTCGGTCATGCGCATGGGCGACGAAGGGGCCCAGGTCAAGGTCAACGCGATCCCGACGGGTGCGCTGTCGCTCGACCTCGCGCTCGGGATCGGCGGCATGCCGCGCGGCCGCATCGTCGAGGTCTTCGGGCCGGAGTCCTCCGGCAAGACGACGCTCGTCTACCACGTGCTCGCCGAGGCGCAGCGCCTGGGCGGCGTGTGCGCGTTCATCGACGCCGAGCACGCGATGGACCCGCTGTACGCGCAGCGGATCGGGGTGAACATCGACGACCTGCTGGTCTCGCAGCCCGACTACGGCGAGCAGGCGCTCGAGATCGCCGACATGCTCGTGCGCTCCGGCGCCGTCGACCTGGTCGCGGTGGACTCCGTCGCCGCGCTGACCCCGCGCGCGGAGCTCGAGGGCCAGATGGGCGACCAGACGGTCGGCCTGCAGGCGCGCATGATGAGCCAGGCGATGCGGAAGTTGGCGGGCAACCTGAACCGCACGCAGACGCTCTGCCTCTTCACGAACCAGATCCGCGAGAAGGTCGGCGTCATGTTCGGCTCGCCCGAGACGCAGCCGGGCGGTCGCGCGCTCAAGTTCTACTCGTCGCAGCGCCTGGACATCCGCCGGATCGAGACGTTGAAGGACGGCACCGAGGCGGTCGGCAACCGCGTCCGCGTCAAGGTCGTCAAGAACAAGGTCGCGGCGCCGTTCCGCCAGGCGGAGTTCGACATCGAGTTCGGGACCGGCATCTCGACCTCGGGCTGCATCCTGGACCTCGGGATCGAGCACAACATCGTGTCGAAGTCCGGGTCGTTCTTCTCCTACGGCGACGACCGCCTGGGCCAGGGCCGCAACAACGTCAAGAAGTTCCTCGACGAGCACCCCGAGATCGCGCGCGAGATCGAGGCCAAGATCTACGACACGCTCAACGTCGACCGCGACCTGGTGGCGGAGATCGATCGCGACGCCATCCCGGAGGGCGTCGACCCGGCCACGGGCGAGATCAAGGCCGAGCGGACGGCGGCGGCCACGGCCTGACGGTCGACACGCCGCCGTGCTCGCCGACACGACGCCAGCAGCCAGGCTCCAGCACGCGCTCGACTTGAGCTACCGCTACCTCGGGTTCCGTGACCGCACGGCGCTCGAGGTGCGGCGGCACCTGGAGAGCAAGCGGGTGGAGCCGGACACGATCGAGCAGACGGTCGCCGAGCTGGCGACCCAGGGCTACCTCGACGACGCGCGCTTCGCCCGCCGCTTCGTCGAGGACCGCCGCACGCTGGACCACTGGGGCAACGAGCGGATCGAGCGCAAGCTCCTGTCCTCCGGCGTCGAGGCCGGCCTGGTCACCGCCGCCCTGCACGGCACGACCGAGTCCGGCACGCCGCCGGCCTCCCAGTTCGACGCGGCCCTCGAGACGCTCCGCGGCCGCTACCGCATCCCACCGGAGACCGAGCAGGACCGCCACCGAGCCCTCGGCTTCCTCGTCCGCAAGGGCTACGAGCTCGACACCGCCTACGACGCGATCCGCGCCTACGGCCGCGACTGACCAAGCGCGTCGCCCATCCGCTTCGCCGCGAGCGGGCGCAACTCCCGAATCGCCGCGCCATCGCTCCATCGGCCTCGACCCGCTCCTGGAGCTCGGCGACATCGGCGTCGGACCCCGGCGGGGGAGGGGCGAAGTCGCGGGGCGGGCAAGAGCATTGGGTTGATCGCCCGGCGCTGGCGTCTTTGGCGACCAGCGCTGCGCGGGCGTCTCTGCCGACGAGCGCGGCGCGGGCGTCTCTGGCGACCAGCGCCGGGTCTTCGGCGACCAGCGCGGGCGTCTTCGGCGACCAGCGCCGGCGTCTTCGGCGACCAGCGCCGGCGCAGCGCCGGCGTCTTTGGCGACCAGCGCCCGCGTTGGCTGGTGGCGCGCGGCGGGGTCTGCTTCGCATTGACAGGGAGGTTGGCCGATGGCGCCGGCGCCGTCTGTCCTCCGCTTGCCGCCTCGGCCGGGGGTTCGGGGCCGAATCCTGGCCTCGGGGGCGCGCCGCGAGGTCAATTCCATTCTGGTGCTCGTATGGAGCACCAAAGTGAAACTGACCCCTCGATCCGAGGTCAACGGTGTCTTTGGGTTCGTAGAGGACCCTAAAACGCCGTTGACCCAACCGTTCGCTCCCGAACCCGCCCCCGGAAGCACCAGCACGCCCAGCCACGCCGACAACGGCGGCGTCGCCATCAAGGCCGCTCGCCCTAGATGCCAAGCAGACCCCGCCGCGCAGCACGACAACGCCTGCGCTGCTCGCCCATCGACGCCCGCAGCACGCCACCGAGCGCCACCGACACCCGCGCCGAAGCGCAGCCGCCACCGACGCCCGCAGCACGCCACCAACGCCACCAACGCCACCAACGCCACCAACGCCAAGAACACCCCCGCCCGCCCGAAGAACGTCGTAAGCCTCAACGCCGACCCAGACCCCACCGCACACCCACCCCGACCCCACCAAACCGCCCCGCCAATGAGCCAACTCCCCGCATCCCCAAGCCAACCAACCTCCCCACAACCCCCAACCAACGCCGCCCGCCGTCACCACCCCATCACCACCCCGCCACCACACGTTCTCCCTCCTTCACAAGCCCGTCACCAGCGGCCCCTCAAGCACAATAAGAATGCGCAAAACCGCGTTCAAACCAGGGTCCTGCCGGAGGTGGGTCCCGGGCGTGGTCGTCCCCAAGCAAGAGGCCTGATCGGAGACACGCATGTCCTCGAGTTACCGCCGGCGCGCGGCGTTCATCGCCGGTGCCATCGCCGCCCTGAGCGTCGCCGGCGCACCCATCGCCCACGCCGACGCGCCCGTCAACCCGCAGCTCGCCGAGCAGGACACCTGGGGCGGAGCGCTCCCGTTGGCCGGCAGCAACATCTTCGACCAGCCGGTCGTCGAGGGTGGATGGTCCGCGTTCGCACCCATCGACAACACGCACTACTGGACGGTCAGCGACCGCGGCCCGAACGGCCAGCCGACCGTGACCGTCGGTGGCACGACGCGCACGACGCGCACGTTCCTCACGCCGTCGTTCACGCCCACGATCTACAAGGTCGCGATCGGCCGCTACGGCCAGATGGGCGTCCAGGCGCGCATCCCGCTGCACCTCAAGGCCGGCGCCGTCGACCCGGCTCGCGCCTACATGGCCGCGAACCCCGACGCCAGCAAGGGCATCCAGGGCGGCCCGTCGAACCAGATCACCGGCCTGCCGCAGATCGTCACGCCCGCCCAGGGCTCGGCCAGCGGGCTGCCCGCTGACTCCGCGGCCTACAAGCAGTCCGCCGCCCGCGACGAGGTCCCGTACGCCGCCGACGGCGTCACCCTCCTGCCCGGCGATCCCTATGGCCTCGACACCGAGGGCATCGCGGTCGACCCGCGCGACGGCTCGTTCTGGCTCGGCGACGAGTACCGCCCGTCGCTGATCCACGTCGCCCCCGACGGCACGCTGCTCAACCGCATCGTCCCGCAGGGCACCGCCAACATCGCCGCCGACAGCACCGACCCGGCGAAGTTCGCGGCCTCCGACAACAGCATCCTGCCGACCGACGACGCGCTCCCGCGCGCGTTCTCGTACCGCAAGCAGAACCGCGGCATGGAGGGCGCGACGCTGTCGCCCGACGGCAAGACCCTGTTCGGCATGCTGCAGTCCTCGATCGAGCCGCCGGCCGGCAAGGGCGACGCGCGCACGCTGCGCATCGTGCGCTTCGACGTGAGCGACCCCGCCCACCCGCAGCTCACCGGCGAGTTCATCTACCGCCTCGAGACCCCGACGGCGACGAGCGGCGTGAAGCAGACCGACATCTCGATCTCGGACATCTTCGCGCTCGACAACAACCACCTGCTGGTCGACGAGCACGACAACGTGACCGACGTCGCCGGCGCCGGCCAGAAGCGGATCTACACCGCCGACCTGACCAACGCGACCAACATCGCCGGCGACCCGTCGGCCAACGGCGAGAACCCGCAGGTCGAGGCCCAGAACGCGGCGGGCATCGTCCCGGTCGCCAAGACCCAGGTCCTGGACCTCGCCCAGTTCGGCTACAACCACGACAAGCCGGAGGGCATCGGCGTCTTCCCGAACGGCAACCTCGCCGTCCAGGACGACAACGACTTCGGGTTCAACCAGGACAACGACCCGGAGAACGCGGGCCCGAACGACCCGCCGTTCCTCGTCACGCCCAGCACCAAGACGACGCAGCTGTGGCAGTTCAGCGGCCTCGGCCTGATCCCGCAGAAGGCCGACGACGACCACCACGGCGATCACCCGGGCGGCCCGGACAACGGCGGCTCGAACAACCACCCCGGCGGCCCGAGCTCCGGCCAGGGCGGCCCCGGCAAGCCCAAGCCCGGCAAGGGCCCGCGGATCACGTTCTCGTCGCGGACCGTGAGCAAGAGCAAGGCGCTGCACCTCAAGGCCGTCAAGCTGACGATCAAGGTGTCCGCCGCGGGGACCGCGAAGTCGGCGCTGACGGTCAAGTCCGGCCGCAAGACGATCAGCCTCGGCTCCGCGACCCAGAAGCTCAAGGCGGGCAAGGGCACGCTGATCGTGTCGCTGTCGGCCACCGGGCGCAAGCAGCTGAGCAAGAGCCACGGCAGCGTGACCGCGGCGCTGACGATCAAGACGACCGGCTCCGACAACGCCACGTCGAAGACGAGCGTCCACATCAAGCTCAAGTAGCCCACGCGCCGGACGCCAGACGTTGCCGGACGGGGCCACGCGCTCCGTCCGGCACGGCCGGCCGGCCGGGTAGTCTCGGCCGCGCCCATGCCCCTGGACTTCGGCATCGACCGCGTCGCCACCGCGCGGCTCGCCGGCCGCCGGCCCGAGCCCGGCGACGCGCTCGCCTTCGCCCGCATCTTCACCGACGCGCGCGTCGACGAGGAGGTCTGGCCCGCGCACCTGCGCACCACCGACCGCGCCGCGTCGCTGCTCGACGGGATGATCGCCCACTGGCAGCGCTGGGGCTTCGGGCCCTGGACCGTCCTGCTCGACGGCGAGCCGATCGGCTACGACGGGCTCCAGCACGCGCACGTCGGCGGCCGGCCGGCGGTCGAGTTGATGTGGTTCCTGGACCCCGACCACTGGGGCCACGGCTACGCGACCGAGATGGCCCGCGAGGCGGTGCGCGTCGCCTTCGACGTCCTGGAGCTCGACGAGGTGGTCGCCCAGACCGTCGACGGCAACCGCGCGTCGCGCGCCGTCATGGAGAAGCTCGGCATGACGCACGTCGACTCGGTCATGCACGCGGGCCTCCCGCACGTCGTCTACCGCCGCCGGCGGTAGATCTCCTTCTCCTCACCGCAACTGTCGTCCGGCCGATGGTGTTCCATCGTCCGAACCTGTTCGACCAGGCCGAATCTCGCCCTCTCCGGAGCGCGGGAGCGGGGGAACCACTTGGACGGCCGCAAGATGCGGCAGTCCCGGGGCGAATCGACGCGGTCCATCGCGACGTAGCGCTCACCCGAGCGCGAGCCCGTCAGCTCACCTCGTAGGCCGCCATCCAAAGCTGAGGAGCACCCAGATGGACGCCGCCTACGCCCGCACGGACGACCGCTTCGCGATCTTCGCCGAGCCGCCCGGGATCCGCGACCTCGCCGCGCCGGAGCTGTGGGAGCGCTCCGCCGCCCGCTCGCAGCGGCGCCGCACCGCGGCCGCCGCCCGGATCATCGCGCTGCCGAAGACAGCGACGGCCCGCATCAGCGCGGTGCTCATCGCGGCCGGGATCGTCGGGCAGACCGGGCCGCTCCTCGGCGCGGCCAGCGCCGCCACGCAGACGACGACGCTCGACCGGGGCGACCGCGGGACGGGCGTCGCCGCCGCGCAGCGCGCGCTCGGCGTCCCGGCCGACGGCGTGTTCGGACCGGCGACGCGCCGCGCGGTGCGCGCCTTCCAGCGCGCCCACGGCCTCGTCGTCGACGGGCGGATCGGCCCGCAGACGCGCGCGGCGCTGGGCGTCGGGACGACCACGACGACGGCCCACACGGCCGACGCCGCTGTCTCCAGCACGCTCCCCGCCGGCACCACCCGCGCCGTCCAGCAGAAGCTCGGAATCGCGGCCGACGGCGTGTTCGGCGCCCAGACACGCGCGGCCGTCCGCGCGTACCAGCGCGCCCACGGCCTGGAGGTCGACGGCGTCGTGGGGCCGCAGACGCTCGGGTCGCTCGGCCTCAGCGCGGCCGCGACCACCGACGCCACCGAGGCCAGCGACACGACGACGACCGCGTCGACGACGACGGCGACCACCACCGCCGCCCCCGCCGCCGCCGGCGTCCAGACCGCCGTCGCCGCCGCGCTCTCCAAGGTCGGCTCGCCCTACGTCTCGGGCGCCACCGGCCCGTCCTCGTTCGACTGCTCCGGCCTCACCAGCTGGGCGATGCGCCAGGCCGGGATCACGATCCCGCGCACGAGCTTCGCCCAGTTCGGAACGGGCTCCGCGGTCGCCAAGGACGGCATCCAGGCGGGCGACCTCGTCTTCTTCGACACCGCCGGCCCGGGCGCGTCGGACGTCGGCCTCGCCACGTCGGCGACCACCGCCGTCTCGGCCACCACGCACGGCGTGATGACCCACGCGATCTTCGACAGCTACTGGGGTTCGCACTTCGTCGGCGCGCGTCGCGTCGGCTGAACCCTGACCCGACGGCCAGGCTGATTGCACGCGCAACGCCTCCGGTACTACGATCCGGCCAGCGAAGTCCCGGCGCCACCCGGCCAACGAACCCGCAGAATTTCCAGCACTTTCAGCATCTAGACCAAACGGCTCGCGCCGCGCCGAGCAGACGACCCCACGACACCGCGGCCCGCGCCACGCAGCACCCGACACCTCCGCCCACCAGCGCCGAGGCGGACACCGGAACCTCGCTCCCTGATCGCAGCACCGGAGACCAGCGGCCGCGCTCCATCGGCCGCTGGGGAGAGGACACCAAATGGAAACCCTGATCGGCGCGGCGCTCATCGGAGTCGCCATCGTCGTCGCGGCCCTCGTGTACGGGCGGCAGCGTCCGGCCGTCGCGTCCGCCGGCGCCGCCGTCGCGACGCGACCCGCGGCCGGCCCGCCGCCCGAGGACGCCGAGCTGACCCGCCGCTCCGCCGAGCTCGAGCGCAGCGCCGCGCGCAGTGCCGCGCTGGAGGCGGCGCTCGACCGCCGCGGCGCCGACCTGGAGCGCCGCGAGGCCGAGCTGGAGCGCCGCGACCAGCACCTGCGCGCCCGCGCCGCCGAGCTGGAGCAGCTGCGCGCCGCCCGCGAGCGCGCGCTGGAGCAGGTCGCCGGCCTGTCCGCCGGCCAGGCCAAGCAGGCGCTGCTCAAGGACGTCGAGGACGACGCGCGCCACGACGCGGTCCGCGTCCTGCGCCAGGTCGAGGAGGAGACCAAGCGCGACGCCGAGCGCCGCGTCCGTTCGATCCTCAGCGTCGCGATGCAGCGGCTGGCGGCGTCGCACGCCGCCGAGACGACCGTCAGCGTCGTCCAGCTCCCGAGCGACGACATGAAGGGCCGCATCATCGGCCGCGAGGGCCGCAACATCCGCGCGCTGGAGAACCTCACCGGCGTCGACTTCATCATCGACGACACGCCCAACGCGGTCGTGCTCAGCGCGTTCGACGGCGTCCGCCGCGAGGTCGCCCGCATGACGCTGGAGAAGCTCCTGCAGGACGGGCGGATCCACCCGGCGCGGATCGAGGAGACCTACTACCAGGCCAAGTCCGAGCTGGAGTCGCACATGGTCGAGGCGGGCGAGGCGGCGGTCTTCGAGGCCGGCGTCCAGGGCCTGGACCCCGAGTTGGTGAAGGTGTTGGGCCGCCTGAAGTTCCGCACGTCCTACGGCCAGAACGTCCTGGCGCACTCGGTCGAGTGCGCGCACCTGGCGGCGCTGATGGCCTC
>DATDMD010000050.1:0-41200 GCA_036518975.1 Baekduia sp. | reverse complement strand
GCCAGTAGGACCGGGTCGCGCAGCGGCGCGAGCAGGACCTCGGTCTGCAACCCGATGGTGTCGGTCGCCACGGCCAGCGCCGCGAGCGCGACGAGCGGCTCGGCGTTGTCCCACACCCAGCGGTCGAGCATCGCGATCGTGGCGAACCCCGCCGCCTCGGCGCGGCGGCCCCAGTCGACGAGCGTGGCGGGGTCGACGGTCGGGAGGCCGAGGCCGATGTGCTGCATGTTGGTCACGTGCGTGCCACCTTGGCCAGGCGGCGCACGCCCTCGACCAGGTCGGGGGCCGGTGCGCCGGCGAACGTCAGGCGGAGATGCGGGGCGGGCGGCTCGGCCGCGAACCACGGCCGGCCGGGGGAGACCAGGACGCCGGCGGCGGCCGCGCGCGCGGTGAGCGCGTCGTCGTCGGTCCCGGCGGGCAGGCGGACCCAGACGTGCAGGCCGCCGGCGGGGACCGTCCGCAGCTCCCAGTCCGGCAGGTGCTCGCCGAGCGCGGCGACCAGCGCGTCGCGCCGCCCCCGCAGCTCGGTCCGCAGCGTGCGCAGGTGGCGCCGCCACGCGGGAGCGCTCACCAGTTCCAGGGTCGCATGCTGCAGCGGCCCGGAGACGAAGAAGTCGTCGATGATCCGCGCCGCCTTCAGCCGCGCGCCCGCCGCGCCGCGGGCCGACACAGCCGCGACGCGGAGGCCCGGCGCCGCCGACTTCGTCAGCGACCGCAGGTGGATGACGTGCCCGTCGGGATCGGACGCGGCCAGCGGCGGCGGCGCCTCGCCGTCGATGCGCAGGTCGCGCGCCCAGTCGTCCTCGACCAGGAACGCGCCGGCGGCGGCGACGGTCTCCAGCACCGCGTCGCGGCGCGCGGCGGCCAGCGTCGCGCCCGTCGGGTTGGCGTACAGCGGCTGGCAGTAGAAGACGCGGGCGCCGGTCAGCGCGAACGCGTCGGCGAGCAGCTCCGGGCGCACGCCGTCCTCGTCGGCCGGGACCGGCACCGCGCGCAGGCCGGCGGAGCGCAGCGCGGCGATCGCGCCGAGGTAGGTCGGGGACTCGATCAGGACCGGCTCGCCCGGCGCGGCGAGCGCGCGGAAGGTCGTGGCCAGGGCGGGCTGGCCGCCGCTGCAGATGACGACGTCGTGGCCGCGGACGTGGCCGCCGGCCTCGCGGGCGAACCACTCGCGCAGCGGCTCGAGGCCGTCGACGGCGAGGCGGCCCCAGGTCTCCGGCCGGCGCGCGGCGCGCCCGAGCGCGGCGCCGAGCGCGGCGAGCGGCTGCAGGTCCTGGTGGAGGTAGCCGCCGGTGAGCGCGATCGCGTCGCTGGGCGGGATCGCGAGCAGCTGGTCCAGGAACGCCGCCTGCAGGGGCGGGCGGTCGGCCAGCGCGACCTCCTGCCATCCGAGATCGGGCGCCTTGCGGGTAACGCTTTCGCCGCGCCGCTCGGCGACGAACGTCCCGCGACCGGGGCGCGGGATGACGAGCCCCTCGCCGGCCAGCCGCGAGAGCGCGCGCTGGACGGTGACGGGCGAGGCGCGGTGCCGCGCCATCAGCTCACGAACAGATGGCAGGCGGCTGCCCGGGGGGAGGGCACGGGCAGCCGTCCGCACATCCTCGATAACACGTGATTCTGTGTTACCGTCAATCATGAGTATCGAGAGTAACGTTACACGACGTGCTGGAGTAACGCAAGCCCGCCGCCGGATCGACGCCATGGCCTTGCCGCCCGGCCTGCTCCTCGGCGCGCTCGGCGTCGTCGCGTTCTCGTTCACGATGCCGGCGACGCGGCTGGCCGTCGCCGACCTCGACCCGTTCTTCATCGCCTTCGGCCGCGCGGTCGTCGCCGGGCTGCTCGGCGTCGCCGTCCTGCGCGCGACGCGGGCGTCAAGACCTACGACAAGCCAGCTCCGCTCGCTCGCCGTGGTCGTGCTCGGCGTCGTCGTCGGCTTCCCGCTGCTCACCTCGCTGGCGCTGCACCGCGTCCCGGCGTCCCACGGGGCCGTGGTCGTCGGCGTGCTGCCGGCCGCCACGGCGGTCGCCGCCGTCCTGCGCGCCGGCGAGCGCCCGACGCGGGCGTTCTGGCTGGCCAGCGCCGCCGGGCTCGTCGCCGTCCTGGCCTTCGCCGCCAGTCAAGGTGGTGGACAACTCGGCGTGCCCGACGCCGAGCTGCTCGGGGCGGTCACGCTCTGCGCGCTCGGCTACGCCGAGGGCGGCCGGCTGTCGCGCACGCTCGGCGGCGCCACGACGATCTGCTGGGCGCTCACGCTCGCGCTGCCGGTCACGACGCTCGTCGCCGCCGCCGACGTCGTCCACCGCACGCCCCACGCCGGCGCGACCGCGTGGCTCGGGTTCGCCTACGTGTCGGTCATCTCCATGTTCTTGGGGTTCTTCGCCTGGTACGCGGGCCTGGCCCGCGGCGGCATCGCCAAGATCGGCCAGGTCCAGCTCGCCCAGCCGGTGCTCTCGCTGATCTGGGCGGCGCTGATCCTCGGCGAGCGCATCGGCGCCACGACCGTCGCCGCGGCCCTGGCCGTGCTCGTGGCGGTCGTCGCCACGCAGCGCACGCGCGTGGCGGGCAGGCCGTAGGATCGCGCGCAATGGACCACCCCGTCGGCAAGTCCTACCCGCCCGTCCTCTACGCGGTGGGCCGGGAGAAGATCAAGGAGTACGCCCGCGCGGTGGGGGAGACGGACCCGCTGCACCTCGACCACGAGGCGGCCCGCCAGGCCGGCTACGCGGACGTCGTCGCGCCCCCGATGTTCGCGGTCGTCTACTGCAGCGCCGCGATCACGCCCGCGTACTTCGACCCGGAGCTGGAGATCGACTTCGCGCGGCTGGTCCACGGCGGCCAGGAGTTCAAGTGGGGGCCGCTGGTCGTCGCCGGCGACGAGATCACGACGACGGTCAGCGTCAAGTCGATCGAGCACCGCGCCGGCAACGGCTTCTTCACCTTCGAGTCGGTCAGCGACAACCAGGACGGCCACACGGTCGCGGTCGGGACCTGGACCAACATCGTCCGAGGAGCATGACCATGGACTTCGAGCCCGGCACCGAGCTCCCCGAGCTGAAGGTCACCCCCGACCGCTACGTCACCGTCCGCTACGCGGGCGCGTCGGGCGACTTCAACCCCATCCACATCGACGAGGAGTTCGCCAAGCAGGTCGGCCTCCCCGGCCGCATCCTGCACGGGCTGTGGACGATGGCGCAGGTCGCCCGCGCCCACACCGAGGCCGCGGGCGGGCCGCACGCGCTCAAGCGCCTCAGCGTCGGCTTCCGCGGCATGGGCGTCCTCGAGCAGGAGGTCGTCGTCTCCGCCAAGGTGCGCGCGGTGGACGAGGACGGGACCGTCCACGTCGACTCCCAGGCGGTCCAGTCGGGCAACGCGATCGTGCGCCGCGGGGACGCCGAGCTCAAGCCGTAGCCTGGCTTCTAGACTCATGCGGGACGTGCTGTCGCCCCGCCAACAGCTGATCATGCGCAAGGTCGTCGAGACGTACACCGACACCGGCCTGCCCGTGGGCTCCAAGAGCCTCGCCGCCGACCCCGACATCGAGGCCGGCCCGTCGACGATCCGCAACGAGCTCGCGATGCTCGAGGAGCACGGCCTGCTCGCGCATCCGCACACCAGCGCCGGCCGCGTCCCGACCGACGCCGGCCACCGCTGGTTCGTCGACGAGCTGACGCAGGCGCGCGCGTCGGGGGCGCTGGTGCCGGCCGAGAAGCCGCTCGGCCTCCAGCTCATCCGGCGCGAGGTCGACGAGGCGATGCGCGTCACCTCCGAGACGCTCTCGCAGGTCACCAACCTGCTGGCGATCGTCTCCGCGCCGCCGATCGACACCGCCACGATCCGCCACGTCGAGGTCCTGCTGCTGCAGCCGCAGGTCCTGATGGTCGTCGTGATCACCTCCACCGGCGGGGTCTCCAAGCGCGTCTTCACCTTCGACCGGCCCGTCGACCAGGGCCTCGCCACCTGGGCCGGCCAGTTCCTGGACGAGCGCCTCACGGGCGTCGGCCTCGGCGCGCGCATGCTGCACCTGCGCATCGCGGACCCGTCGCTCAACGCCACCGAGCGCGCGTTCCTGGACCACCTGATGCCGGTCTTCACCGACCTCGCGGACACCGCCGAGGACACCCTGTACGTGGACGGCACCGCCCGCCTGATCGGCGAGCACCGCGTGCAGGACCTCGTGCAGATCAACGAGTTGATGTCCATGCTCGAGCGCCGCGCGGCGCTGCTGAGCCTGCTGCGCGTCGCGCTGCAGGAGCCCGACGTGCTCGTGCGCATCGGCTCCGAGAACCAGGCCCCGGCACTGCAGTCGCTGGCGATCGTCGGCGCCGGCTACGGCCTGACGGCGCGCAAGCTCGGCACCGTGTCGGTCATCGGCCCGGTCCGCATGGACTACGCCCGCGCCATCCGCTCCGTGCGCGAAGCCGCGCACGAGCTCTCCCGATTCATCGAGGACGTCTACGGATCTTGAGCTCCACCATGCCCAGCGACCCCTACGAGGTGCTCGGGGTCGCGCGCGACGCCGACGACACCACCATCAAGAAGGCCTTCCGGAAGCTCGCGCGCGAGCTGCATCCGGACGTCAACAGCCACGACCCGGACGCCGAGGAGAAGTTCAAGAAGGCGGCCGAGGCCTACGAGATCCTCAACGACACCGAGCGCCGCGCGACCTACGACCGCTACGGCCACGAGGGCCTGCGCAGCGGCGGCCAGGCCCCGAACTTCGACGGCTTCGGCTCGATCAGCGACCTCTTCGACGCGTTCTTCGGCGGGTCGTTCGGCGGCGCGTTCGGCGGCGGCGCCCGGACCGGCCCGCGCCAGGGCGAGGACGTCGCGGTCGCGGCGGAGATCGACCTGGACCAGGCCTACCGCGGCGCCAAGGTCGAGATCACCTTCGAGGCGATCGACCGCTGCGAGCACTGCCACGGCAACGGCGCCGAGCCCGGCACGCCGATCACGACGTGCGACAAGTGCGGCGGCGGCGGGATCCTGCAGGCCGTGACGCGGTCGCCGTTCGGGCAGGTCGTCCGCCAGGTCGCCTGCGACAAGTGCGGCGGCGAGGGCAAGATCCCCGAGACGCCGTGCGAGGTCTGCGACGGCCGCGGCTTGGTCGTCGGCCACCGGCGGCTGGAGGTCGACGTCCCGGCCGGCATCGCCGACGGGCAGCGCATCCGCCTGAGCGGCCGCGGCCACGCGGGCGAGCGCGGCGGCCCGCCCGGCGACCTCTACGTCGTCGTGCAGGTCGACCTGGGCGACGGCTGGCTGCGCGACGAGGACGACCTCGTGACCGTCAGCGACCTCCCGGCGCCGCTGGCCGCGCTGGGCACGACCGTGGCGATCGAGCACCCCGACGGCGAGGTCGCGGTCGAGATCCCGGCCGGCACGCAGCCCGGCACGGTCCTGACCGTCAAGGGCAAGGGCATGCCGATGCTGCGCCGCCAGGGCCGCTTCGGCGACCTGCGCGTGGTCGCCAACGTCGTGATCCCGCGCCGCCTGACCGGCGAGCAGCGCAAGGTGCTGGAGGCCTTCGCCGACACCGTGACGCCCGATCAGCTGCGCGCCGACGACGACACGATGGTCGGCAAGCTGCGCCGCCTGTTCCACCGATGATTCGCTTGGCCGTCCGCGTCCGGCGCGAGGACGCCGACGTGGTGCTGGCCGAGCTGCTGGCGCTGGCGCCCAGCGGCGTCGAGGAGGCCGATCTCGACGGCGGCCGCGTCGTCGAGTACGCGGTCTACGGCGCGCCCGGCGAGCGGCCCGACCTCCCGGACGTCGAGGCCGCGGTCGGCGGCGCGCTCGTCGAGGTCGTCACGACCGAGGTCGCCGACGACTGGGCCGACCGCTGGCGCGCGTTCCACCAGCCGATCGCGGTGGCCGGCAAGTTGTACGTGCGGCCGCCGTGGGAGCCGGCGCGGACCGACCTGATGGACTTGGTCATCGACCCCGGCCAGGCGTTCGGGACCGGCGCGCACCACACGACGCGGCTGTGCCTGGAGCTGCTGGCCCGGGAGCCGCTGCCCCAGGACGCCGGCGCGCGGGGCGTCATCGACCTCGGCTGCGGCTCGGGCGTCCTGGCCATCGCCGCCGCCAAGCTGGGCTGGGGCCCGGTCGCGGGCGTCGACCACGAGCTCGAGTCCGTCCGCGCGACCGCCGAGAACGCGGAGGTCAACGGCGTCGCGGTGGCCGTCGAGCGCTTCGACCTGATCCGCGGCGGCCCCGCGCCGACCGCGCCGCTCGTCCTGGCCAACCTCCTGCGGCCGCTGCTGCTCTGCGTCGCGCGCGCCGGGTTCCAGGGCGACGCGGTTCCGCAGACCCTCGTCGCCTCCGGCCTGCTCGCGCACGAGGCCGACGAGATCGCCGCCGCCTTCGCGCGCCACGGCCTGCTCGAGGCCGAGCGCCGGGAGTCCGGCGAGTGGGCGGCGCTCGTCCTGCGGCGTACGCAGTAGGCGCGTAGACGCTCAAGAAGCCGGCCGTCCGACCGACCTCTTCGGAGGTCATGCGGTTGGCCAGGGCCCTCGATCCCCTCGGCGCGCTTCTCGCGCGCCTGCGCGTCTCACGGCAGCTCGCGCTGCTCGGCGTCGTGCTGCTGATCCCCGCCGTCCTGGCGGGCCGCGCCTACCACGACGCCCAGCAGGCCCAGATCGACTTCAGCGCCCAGGAGCAGGTCGGCGTCACCGCGCTCGGCCCCGCCAACGACCTCGTGACCGCGACCGTGCGCGCCCGCAGCGCTGCCGTCGCCGCCGCGCTGCACCACCGGCTCCCGCCCGCCGCGCAGCGGGCGGCCGTCCGCGCCGCCGTCGCCGCCAACGACCGGGCCGACCGCGAGGTCGGCGCCGACCTCGGCGCGCGCGCCGCCTGGGCCAAGGCGCGCAAGACGATCCTCGCGACGCTCGACTTCGGCGCCGGGACGTCGGCCGCCGACGCCCTGGACGCCTACTCCGATGCCGTCGATGCCGCGGTCGGCTGGGTCACCGAGGTGGGCAACGCCTCCAACCTGATCCTCGACCCCGACCTCGACTCGTTCTACGTGATGGACGCCCTGGTCACCAAGGCGCCGGCCGTCGCCGCCGCCGCGGGCCTGGGCGCCGACCGCCAGCTGGCGCTCGGCGAGCTGCCGGGCGGCGGGACGCTGAGCGACCACATCGAGCTGGCCGCGCAGGCCGGCGCGGTCTCGACCAACCTGGAGGCCCTGCTCGCCGGGCTGAAGACGAGCTACGGCGCGGCCGAGGACACCACCTTGAAGGCCAGGGTCGCGACCGCCGCCGAGGCGATGGGCGCCGCGTCGCGCCAGCTCGGCGTCGACCTGGCCCGCGCCGCGCGCACGACCGAGGTCCGTCAGACCGACATCGTGTCCTCGGCCGGCGCCGTCGCCGCCGTCGCGCGCTTCGAGCACGCCGCCACGCCCGCGCTCTCGCGCCTGCTCACCGCCCGCGTCGACCGCTTCGAGGCCGCCGAGCGTCGCGTCCTGATCGAGTGCGCGCTGGCGTTGTTGGTGGCCTTGCTGCTCTTCGCCGCGCTGTGGCGCTCGCTGGTGCGCGCGCTGCACCGGCTCACGGTGGTCGCCCGCGCCGCCGCCCAGGGCGACCTCTCCACGGACATCAGGTTGAACCGGCGCGACGAGCTCGGCGACCTGGGCCGGGCGTTCGTCGCGATGGGCGCCCATCAGCGCGAGCAGGTGGCGGTCGCCGAGCGCGTCGCCGCCGGCGACCTGACCGCCACGATCGCGCCCGCCTCCGACCGCGACGCGCTCGGCGTCGCGCTGCGCGACATGACCGCCGGGCTGACCGAGGTCGTCGAGCGGCTCGCGTCCACGTCCGGGCGCCTGACCGCCAGCGCCGGCGACCTGGCCGAGGGCTCCGAGCAGACCGGCCGCGCGATGGACGAGATCGCCCGCGCGACCGAGGACGTCGCCGTCGGCGCCGAGCGCCAGGTCCGCGCCGTCGCGGCGACGACCGCGGCGACGACCGCGATGAACGAGGCCGCGACGGCCGGGGTCGCCGGCGCCCGCGAGGCGTCCGACGCCGCCCACGACGCGCAGGAGACCGCGCGCCGCGGCTCGGAGGTCGTCGCCCAGGCGACCGGCGCGATGGCCGAGATGGGCGCGGCGTCCGAGCGCGTCGCCGCGGCCGTCGAGCGCCTCGCGGTCAAGTCCGACCGCGTGACCGGCATCGTCGAGACGATCTCCGAGATCGCCTCCCAGACCAACCTGTTGGCCTTGACCGCCGCGATCGAGGCCGCCCGCGCCGGCGAGGAGGGCCGCGGCTTCGCGGTCGTCGCCGACGAGGTCCGCCGCCTCGCCGAGCAGACCGCGTCCGCCGCCGGCCAGGTCGGCGCGCTGGTGTCCGAGATCCAGCAGGACACGGCCGCGGCGACGGCCGAGGCGCGCACCGGCCGCGACCGGACGACCGCCGGCGCCGACCGGATCCTGCAGGCGCAGGACGCCTTCGCGGCGATCGACCGCTCGATGACCGACCTGGCGGAGCGCATCGCCGCCGTCGCGCGGCGCAACGACCAGGTCGCCGAGGGCGCCGCCCGCGCCCAGGCCGAGGTCGGCCAGGTCGCCGAGATCGCCGAGCGCACGTCGTCGGCGACCGAGCAGGTCTCCGCGACCGCGCAGGAGACGACGGCCTCCGGCCAGGAGATCGCCGCCGCCGCGGCCGGCCTGGCCGCGATCGCCGTCGAGCTGGACGCGCTCGTCGGCCGCTTCACCGTCGCGCGCGGCGCGTAGCGCGTCGTCGCGCTTCACCCGACCCGGCGTCCGGCCGACATCGTGCGGTTGGCCTCAGGCGGCCGGTGGGAATAGCCTCCGCCGATGGCCTGGCATGTCGTCATCGCTGGTGGAGGGTTCGGCGGCTTCTATGCCGCCCGCGCGCTGGAGAAGGCGCTGCCGCCGCAGGCCGCGCGGATCACGCTGGTCAACGACGTCAACTTCATGCTCTACACGCCGCTGCTGCCTGGCGCGGCGGCCGGGACGCTCGAGCCGCGGCACGTGGTCGTGCCGCTGCGCGAGGAGCTCAAGCGCACGGCGCTGCGCCTCGGGACCGTCCTGGGGGCGTCGCCGGAGCGCAACAGCCTGCGCGTCCGCACGCTCAAGGGCACCGAGGAGCAGCTGACCTACGACCACCTGATCGTCGCGCTGGGCTCGGTCTCGCGCACGCTGCCGATCCCGGGCCTGGCCGAGCACGGCATCGGCTTCAAGTCGCTGCCCGAGGCGATCGAGCTGCGCAACCACGTCCTGCGGACGCTCGAGATCGGCGAGACGCTCGAGGACCCGCAGGAGCGCGCGAAGTGGCTGACCTACGTGTTCGTCGGCGCCGGCTACGCGGGCCTGGAGGGCCTCGCCGAGCTGCAGGACTTCGCCGCC
The DNA here is from genome assembly GCA_036518975.1 of Baekduia sp. GTDB lineage: Bacteria > Actinomycetota > Thermoleophilia > Solirubrobacterales > Solirubrobacteraceae > Baekduia. Next base: position 31,842 of record DATDMD010000050.1, on the reverse strand, counting down.
GACGTCATCGACCTCTACCCACGCTGCCGCACGCAGGGCATGCGCTGGATCCTGGTCGAGGCGCGCGACCGGATCATGCCTGAGATCCCGCCGCCGCTGGCGGAGTTCGCCACGCGTGAGCTGCGCGGGCGCGGCATCGCGATCCGGACCGGCACGACGCTCGACGAGGTCACCGGCGACGAGGTCCGGCTCAGCGGCGGCGAGGTCGTCCCGACCAAGACGCTCGTCTGGACCGCCGGCGTCAAGCCGCATCCGGTGATCGCCCGGCTCGGGCTGCCGCTCGACGCGGCGGGCCGGATCGAGGTCGACGCCACGCTGCGCGTCGCCGGCCACGACAACATCTGGGCGCTCGGCGACGCCGCCGCGGTCCCGGACCCGGCCAAGAAGGGCAAGAGCGCGACGCCGCCGACCGCCCAGCACGCGCTGCGCCAGGGCAAGCGCGCCGGCCGCAACGTGGCGGCGGCGATCGGCAGCGGCAAGGTCAAGCCGTTCACGTTCAAGACCAAGGGCGTGTTCGTCGACATGGGCCAGGGCCAGGCCGTCGCGACGACGCTCGGGATCCGCTGGCGCGGCCTGCCGGCGTGGTGGCTGGCGCGCAGCTACCACCTCGCGGCGCTGCCGGGCAACAAGCGCCGGCTGCGCCTGCTGATCGACTGGAACATCCAGGTGCTCTTCGGGCGTGACGCGTCCGAGTTGGGCGGGCTGGGCCGCGCGCCGGGGCTGGGCGTCGACCCGACCGGCGGCGGGACGGCGGCGGCCGCGGCCAACGGCGCGGCGCAGCCGGCGACGACCGGGACTACAGAACCCGTCGCGCCCAGCTGAACTCCTTGGCGCGGGCCGGGTCCAGCCGCAGCGGCATGACGTACACGCCCTGGGCGCTGGACTGGATCATCCAGTCGGGGCTCAGCGCGATGGCCTCGTGGACGATGCGCCGCTCGGTCGCCTTCTGCCAGAAGCGGCCGGGGCCGAAGAACACCAGGTCGGCGGGGTGGACGTCGTCGAGGCGGATGCGGGCCGACTTGGGGATCTCGCCGGCCTGCTGGGCGGCGGTCCGGCCGTGGATCTGGCGGCCCCAGGAGAAGCCCGACAGCTTGAAGACGCGCCAGACGAAGCCGCTGCAGTCGTAGCCGCCGTGCTCCTGGCCGCCGAAGAAGCGGCCCGCGCCGTCGGTCTCGCCGCCCCAGATGTAGGGCATGCCGATCTTGGCGACCGCGAGGCGCAGCACCTGCTTCTGGGCGCGCGAGTAGGCCGGCAGCTGGAAGGTCGCGAACAGGTTGCGCGCCCAGTCGGCCGCCGTGCCCTTCCACTGAAGCGCGACCGCGAAGGAGTGCGCGGCCTCGGCGCGGGTGATCGCGTCGGTCGGGTAGAGCTCGAGCTCCTCCTGCGGGAACGGGTGGTTGTCGCGCAGGCCGAGCGCGCGGGCGACGACCTCGGTCCCGAACGTCTTGGGCGGGTTCAGGCCGGCGTGCCAGGCCTCGTGCTGGACGGCGTCCGCGACGTCGGCGGCGCCGAGCTGGTCGACGAGGAGGCGGTCGAAGGTGGTGACCGAGACCGCGCTGGACGGCGCGTTGACCGCGTCGACGCCGAGCGTGGCGGCGAAGGCGTGCAGCGCGTCCGGGAGCTCGTGGCCGGCGACGGCGCGCTCGCCGTGGAAGGCCTGGTCGTCGAGGTCGTGCATGACGCCGGCCACGCGGACGGCGCGCTGCTCGCCGAGGTTCCAACCCCCGAGCGACGCCGCGCGAGCGGAGGTGGCGGGGAGGACGAGCGCGGCCGCGGAGGCCAGCACGCCCAGCAGGAGCAGGAGGAAACGGCGGCGGAGGGGCATCGCGGCGGTGGCATCGGCGTCCGGGCGCGCGCGCTTGAGCGGGAGCGTCCGACGGTCCGGCCTACAATCGAGGGACATGAGCAGCATCGTCGACAGCGTCAAGCAGGATCTCACGACGGCCATGAAGGCCGGTGAGAAGGAGCGCGTCGGCGCGCTGCGCCTCGTGCTGTCCGAGCTGCAGAAGGCCGCCAAGGACGGCGGCGACGACGAGCAGGCCGTGCTGCGGCGCGAGCGCAAGCGGCGGCTGGAGTCCGCGGCGGCGTTCCGCGACGCCGGCCGGGTCGAGCTCGCCGAGGGCGAGGAGTCCGAGGCCGCCGTCATCCAGGGCTACCTGCCGGCCGAGCTGGGCGAGGACACGCTGCGGACGATCGTGGCCGACGCGATCGCCGAGACCGGCGCATCGAGTCCCAGGGACATGGGCGGCGTGATGAAGGTCGCGATGGCGAAGGCGGGCGGCCGCGCGGACGGCAAGCGCGTGAGCGCGCTGGTGCGGGAGGCGCTGGCATGACCACCACCCGTCGCCAGATCGAGCTGAGCAACGACGTCGCGGCCGCGCTGAGCGGCACGCACGACGCGGTGCTGCGCCAGCTCGAGGAGCACGTCGACTGCGAGCTGTTCCTGCGCGGCAACCTCGTGACGCTGGAGGGCGAGGCCGAGGACGTCGCCAACGCGGCCGTGGTCGTGCGCGAGCTGGCCGAGCTGATCGAGGGCGGCCACCAGATCACGCCGGGCACGCTCGACGCGGTCACCCACGCGCTGGACCAGCACGAGTCGCCGGCCAAGGTGCTCGAGGACGTCGTCTGGCGCCACCGCAGCGCGAAGGTCGCGCCGAAGTCGGTCAACCAGAAGCGCTACGTCGACTCGATCCGCCGCAGCACCGTGACGTTCGGTATCGGCCCGGCCGGCACCGGCAAGACGTTCCTGGCCGTGGCGATGGCTGCGGCCGCGCTGTCGCGGCGCGAGGTCAACCGCATCATCTTGACCCGCCCGGCCGTCGAGGCCGGCGAGCGCCTCGGGTTCCTGCCCGGCGACCTGATGGCCAAGATCGACCCGTACCTGCGGCCGCTGTTCGACGCGTTGAACGACATGTTGGATCCCGAGAAGGTCGCGGGCTTCCTGGAGAAGGGCGTGATCGAGGTCGCGCCGCTGGCCTTCATGCGCGGGCGCACGCTGAACGACTCGTTCGTGATCCTGGACGAGGCGCAGAACACCACGCCCGAGCAGATGAAGATGTTCCTGACGCGCCTGGGCTTCGGGTCCAAGATGGTGATCACGGGCGACATCACGCAGGTCGACCTGCCGCGCAACGAGAAGTCGGGGCTGATCGTCGTCGGGGACATCCTCGAGGACGTCGACGGCGTCGACTTCGTGCGCTTCGGCGGCGGCGACGTCGTCCGCCACCGGCTGGTGCAGCGGATCGTCGAGGCCTACGACGCGCACGACCAGGCGGCGGCGCCCGAGCTGCGCAGCGCCGCCGAGCGCAAGCGGGCGTAGCGGCGTCCATGGCCCTAGAGGTGGAGGTGCTCGACGCCGAGCGGGCGGCGGGACGCGACGACTTGCCGGCGGACGCCGACATCGTGCGGCTCGTGTCGCTGGCGGTCGCGACGGCGGGCGTGTTCGACGGGCACGTCGCGATCGCGTTCGTCGACGCGGAGCGGATCGCCGAGCTGAACGAGGAGTGGCGCGGCAAGGCCGGCCCGACGGACGTCCTGTCGTTCCCGATCGACGAGGACGACGCCGACGTGCCCGGTCCGCGCGAGCTGGGGGACGTCGTGATCTGCCCGGCGCACACGGTCGACATCCGCGAGGCCGTCGTCCATGGCGCGCTGCATCTGGTCGGGATGGACCACGAGGTGGACGACGGTGAGATGCTGACGGTGCAGGCGGAGCTGCTCTCATGGTGAATGACGTGAAGACCCGAGCGGGGCTGGTGGCGCTGGCCGGACGGCCGAACGTCGGCAAGTCCACGCTCGTCAACGCGATCGTCGGCCAGAAGGTCGCGATCGTCTCCGACAAGCCGCAGACGACGCGGCGGGCGATCCGCGGGGTCGCGACGCGCGCCGACGCGCAGCTGGTGCTGACCGACCTGCCGGGCGTGCAGCGGCCCCTGGACAGCCTGACGGAGCGGATGCAGCGCCGCGTCGAGCGCGAGCTGAGCGAGACCGACGTCGCGTTGATGGTGCTCAACGCCGAGCAGGGCGTGGGGCCCGGGGACCGCTGGATCGCCAACGTCCTCAAGAGCGCGCCGTGCCCGGTCGTCATCGCGGTCAACAAGGTCGACCGGCTGGACCGCCCGCACACGATCACGGTGCTGGGGGCCGCGGGCGACCTCGGGATCGCTGAGGAGATCTTCCCGATCAGCGCCCGGAAGGGCACCGGCGTCGCCGCGCTGGCCGACTACCTGTTCAGCCTCGTGCCCGAGTCGCCGTTCCTGTTCGGCCCCGACGAGCTGAGCGACCTCTCGCCCTACGTGCACCTGGCCGAGCTGGTGCGCGAGCAGATCCTGCGCCGGACGTTCCAGGAGGTCCCGCACGCGGTCGAGGTCGTCGTGGAGGACGTCGACACGTCGCGCGAGGACCTGACCGTCGTGCACGCGCGCGCCTGGGTGGAGACCGAGTCGCAGAAGGGCATCCTCGTCGGCGCCGGCGGCAAGATGATCCGGGCGATCGGGACCGCGGCGCGCAAGGAGCTGGAGCTCGACCTCAACACCAAGGTCCACCTGGACCTGATCGTCCGCGTCCGCCGGGGCTGGCGCGGCGACGACGCGCTGCTGGACCGCCTCGGCTTCGACAACTAGCGAGGGCGAGCGCGTCGCCGGTCGCAGCGGCTCAGGCCATCTGCGGGACGTGCCCGACGGCGTCGGCGTAGAGCGGGAGCGTCTGCTCGATGCCCTCGCCGACGTAGCCCTCCGTGACCCGGAGGTCGTCGACGATCAGCGCGGCGTCGATCATCAGCCGGCGGAAGCGCTCGTCCTCGCGGACGTCGTCGAGCTGCTCGTGGCTGCCGCGGATCTGCATGCAGCCGTTCATCAGCCCGTTGGGCTCGAAGAGCATCACGTCGAACCCCTCGATCCGGCCGGCCTCCTCCAGCTCCGCGTAGAAGGCGGTCGCCTGCCCGAAGACCTCCAGCCCATGCTGCTCGCGACCCCGGACGGGCTGGCTCCAGCTGACGACGAGAATCCGATCGGCCATTACGGCCTCCTTGCGCACGGCCCGGCCCAATACCGGGCCTGTCGGAACGCGATCCTCCCACCGCCGTCCGGACCGATGCAACCGCTGCGTAGGCACCTGGCGCCGATGCCCACGTGCGGCCGCGAGTGTTGTCGCAGTGTTCGGCGCGCGGTAGCGTGCCCGGCGTGGTCCTGAAGCGGTGGGGAACGGTGATTGGCGTCGCGGTGCTGACGATGCTGACGGCCACCGAGGACCTGACGCCGAGCCCCGAGCTCGACATCGTCGCGCCGCCGCTCGTCTGATCGTTCTTGCGCGCCGCGCGCAGGAGCGATCATGCTGTCGGCCATGGAGCGCCGGCCGAAGATCGACGCCCACAACCACCTCGGGCGCTGGCTGTCGTCGTGGGTCGGGCGTGATGGCGATTGGGTGATCTCGGACGTCGGCGCGCTGCTCGCGCTGATGGACGACCAGGGCATCGAGGCGATCGTCAACCTCGACGGCCGCTGGGACGCGGAGCTGGAGGCCAACCTCGACCGTTACGACCGCGCGCATCCCGGGCGGTTCGCGACGTTCGCGCACGCCGACTGGACGGTCCTCGAGCGCGCGCCCGCCCGCGCCGGCGAGCTGCTCGCCGAGCAGCTGCGCCGCGCCAAGGACGCCGGCGCCAAGGGCCTGAAGGTCTGGAAGGACCTCGGCCTCGGCGTCGCCGAGGATCGCGGCGCCCTCGTCCTGCCCGACGACCCGCGCCTCGCCCCGCTGTTCGCCGCCGCCGGCGAGCTGGACCTCCCGGTCCTCATCCACACCGCCGACCCCGTCGCGTTCTGGCTCCCGCTCGACGACGCCAACGAGCGCCTTCAGGAGCTGCGCCGCCACCCCGAGTGGTGGTTCGGCGACTCGACCAAGTACCCCAACTACGCCAAGTTGATGGCGTCGTTCACGCACCTCGTCGCGAGCCATCCCGGCACGACGTTCATCGGCGCCCACGTCTGCTCGGCCGCGGAGAACCCGCAAGCGGTCGCCGGGTGGCTCAGCGCCTTCCCGAACCTCCACTGCGACATCTCGGCGCGCCTGGGCGAGCTGGGCCGCCGGCCCGCCGCGGCCGCCGCGCTGATCGCGCGGTTCCCGGACCGCGTCCTCTTCGGGACCGACGCCTTCCCGCCGACCGCCGACATGTACGCCCTGCACGTCCGCGCGCTCGAGAGCGCCGACGCCGGGTTCGCCTACAGCGCCGATCCGGACGACCCCGCGCCGCAGGGCGACTGGACGATCTCCGGCCTCGCGCTGCCGCCCGAACGGCTCGCCCCGCTGTACCGCGACAACGCCCGGCGGCTCATCGCTTTCTGACCAACGCGATGCTTGCTTTTGATCGTTTGGCCGTGTATTCATGCACAAATGAGCATCACGGGGGACGAGATCGCCACGCAGCCCGCGCTGTGGCCGCGCGCCGCCGCCCTCGCGACGACCCACGCCGGCGTGCTCCCGCCGGCCGGCGCGCGCGTCGCGGCCATCGGCTGCGGGACCTCGTGGTTCGTCGCCCAGGCCTACGCGGCGCTGCGCGAGCGCGCCGGCCTCGGCGCGACCGACGCGTTCGCCGCCTCCGAGCTGCCCGCGGGCTCCGGCCGCCGCTACGACGTCGTCGTGGCGATCAGCCGCTCGGGCACCACGAGCGAGGTCGCCCACGCGCTGCGCGCGCACGACCTCGCCGACCGCTCCGTCGCGCTCGTCGCGGTCGCCGGCACGCCGGTCGACGACGCCGCCGACGACACGATCGTCCTCGACTTCGCCGACGAGGTCTCCGTCGTCCAAACGCGCTTCGCCACCTCGGCGCTCACGCTCCTGCGCGAGCACGTCGCGCCCGGCGCCGCGGCGCGCGCCGCTCATGACGCCGCCGCCGCGCTGACCGCCGACCTCCCGCTCGACCCCGCCGACGCCGACCAGTGGACGTTCCTCGGCCGCGGCTGGACCGTCGGCCTGGCCGCCGAGGCCGCGCTGAAGCTGCGCGAGGCCGCGCAGGCGTGGACCGAGAGCTACCCGCTCTTCGAGTACCGCCACGGCCCGATCGCCATCGCCGCGCCCGGCCGCGTCATCTGGTCGCTCAGCCCGCTCGGTGACGCGGTCCACCAGGAGCTCGCCCGCACCGGCGCGACCGTCGTCTCCCACGACCGCGACCCGCTCGCCACGCTCGTCCAGATCCAGCGCGCCGCCGTCGCGCTGGCCGAGCACCACGACCTCGATCCCGACAGCCCCCGCAACCTCACCCGCTCAGTCGTCCTGCCCGACCACGACCTCGAGCCACTCAAGTAGCGCCACGACCCTGAGGAGAGAGCAAGCGATGAAGAGCATCAAGGCGATCGCCGCGCTGGCGGCCACCGCGGGCCTCGCGACTGCGCTGGCCGCGTGCGGCGGCAGCAGCAGCGGCGACGACGCGGCCGCGCCGAGCGGCGGCGGCTCCGGCAAGCCCGTCACGATCACGGTCTGGCACGGCCAGAACCAGTCGGCGGCCAAGGTGTTCAACAAGCTCGTCGGCGAGTTCAACGCCAGCCACCCGAAGATCCACGTCGACTCCGAGATCGGCGCGCCCTCCGACGGCCTGCTGCAGAAGGTCACCGCGGCGCTGGCCGGCGGCAAGTACCCCGACATGGCCTACATCTTCGGGCCGAACGTCGCGAACCTCGCGCGCAGCCCCAAGGCGCTCGACCTCACCGACGCCGTCAAGCAGCCGGGCTGGAACTGGGACGACTTCTACGCGGCCGCGCGCACCGCGGTCACGGTCGACGGCAAGGTCCGCGCGGTCCCGGCGATCATCGACTCGATGGCCGTCGTCTACAACAAGAAGCTCTTCAAGGACGCCGGCGTGCCGGCGCCCAAGGCGGGGTGGACCTGGGACGACTACGTCGCGACCGCCAAGAAGCTGACCAACTCCAGCAAGGGCGTCTTCGGCACCGGCTGGCCGGCGACCGGCGACGAGGACACCGTCTGGCGCATCTGGCCGATGGTCTGGAGCGCGGGCGGCGACGTCCTCAGCGCCGACGGCAGGTCGGTCGGCTACGCCGGCGCCTCCGGTCTCAAGGCGCTGACGACCGTGCAGCAGCTCCAGCAGGGCAAGACCGCGTACCTGGACAAGACGACCGGCACCGAGCAGCTCTACCGCGTGTTCAACAACAACCGCATGGCCATGGTCCCGACCGGGCCGTGGGCGCTGCCCGACATCATCACCGCCAAGGTGGACTACGGTGTCGTGCCGATGCCGACCTACGGCGGCCAGCCGGTGACGATCGCCGGCCCCGACACGTGGATGTTGTTCAACAACGGCGACGACCGGGCCAAGGCCGCGACCACCTTCGCGCAGTGGCTCAGCCAGCCCGAGCAGGACGCGGTCTGGGACATCGACGCGGGCTCGCTGCCGCTGCGCCACTCCACCGCCGAGCAGCAGGTCTGGAAGGACCACGCCGCCAACGTCGTGGGCGTCCAGGAGTTCGTCGACGCGCTCGACAGCGCCCGCGTCCGGCCCGTCGTCGAGGCCTACCCGAAGCTCAGCGAGGCCTTCGGCCAGGCGATCGCCGGCGTCCTGCTCGGCCAGAAGTCGCCCCAGGACGCGCTCAACGACGCCGTGGACGGCGGCAACAAGGCGCTGCAGGATCAGTGAGGCCGGTCGCGTGAGCACCGTCTTCGCCCAGGCTCCGCGGCAGATCCCGCAGCGCGGGGGCGAGCGCGAGCCGCCCGCGCCGCGGCGGGCGGGCGTGCTGCAGCGCGTCTTCGGCGAGACGCCCAGCGCCTGGCTGTACGTCCTGCCGGCGGTGGTCATCATCATCGGGTTGGCGATCGTCCCGATGGTGTGGTCGGCGCTGCTGAGCTTCCAGGACAAGGACCCGATCGCCGAGACCACGAAGTGGGTCGGCTTCCGGAACTACCGGGACCTGTTCGACGACCCCAGCTTCACGGGCGCCGTCAACCACACGCTCATCTACACGGCGCTGTTCGTCCCGCTCTCGATCGGCGGCGGGCTGGCGCTGGCGCTGGCGCTCAACCGCCGGATCCGGTTCATCGGGCTCTACCGGACGCTGGCCTTCGTGCCGGTCGTGGTCGCGGCCACGATCCAGGGCGTCCTGTTCTCCTTCATCTTCGACGACCAGTTCGGCGTCGCCAACGCGCTGCTCGACAAGCTCGGGATCGCCCCGCAGCCGTTCTTCGCCGACGGCCACCAGGCGCTGCTGCTGCTCGTCCTGGCCAGCCTGTGGGCCGGCACGTCGTGCATCAGCTTCTGCGCGGTCGTGTTCCTGGCGGCGCTGCAGGACGTGCCGCGCGAGCTGTCGGAGGCGGCGGCGATCGACGGCGCGCGGCGCTGGGGGATCTTCCGGCACGTGACGCTGCCGGCGCTCGCGCCCGTGCTCGTCTTCCTGGTGCTCTGGCAGACCGTCGAGGCGATCCAGCTCTTCGACATCGTCTACGGGTCGACGTCGGGCGGGCCGGGCCAGTCCACAGTCGTGGTCGTGTACTACATCTACCGCTCGATCCGCGACGTGGCCTACGGGACGGGCGCCGCGGCGTCCTACATCGTCGCCGGCGGCCTGCTGCTGATCACCGCCGTGGCCGCGTCGGCCGCGCGCGCCCGGGCGAACCGGATCGCGAGGGCGAGCGCATGAGCGCCGCGCTGCGCCGCCGGCTGCCGTTCGACCCGTGGCACCTCGTGCTCGCGCCCGCGTGCGCGCTGCTCGCCGCGCCGCTGGTGTGGATGGCGTTGAGCTCGTTGATGAGCAACGCGCAGCTCAACAAGTTCCCGCCGACGATCATCCCGAGCACGCTGCACACCGACGGCTACCGCTACCTGTTCGACAACGCCGCGCTGCCGACGTGGTTCCTGAACTCGGCGATCGTCAGCCTCGTCTGCGTGGTGGCCAACCTGGTGTTCTGCTCGATGGCCGGCTACGCGTTCGCGCGCCTGCGCTTCCGGGGCTCGGGCGTGCTGCTGGCGGTCATGTTGGGGACCTTGCTGATCCCGTACCAGCTGACGCTGATCCCCACGTTCATCATCATGGAGCACCTGGGGCTGATCGACACGCTGGGCGCGGTGATCGTCCCGTCGCTGGTCATGCCGTTCGGCGTGTTCCTGCTGCGCCAGTTCTTCCTGTCCTTGCCCCGCGAGGTCGAGGAGGCCGCGTGGATCGACGGCTTCTCGCGCTGGAAGATCCTCTGGACGATCGTGCTGCCGCTGGCGCGCCCGGCGCTGGCGACCGTCGCGGTCATCACGTTCCTGGTCACCTGGAACGACGTGTCGTGGCCGGCGATCGCGCTCTCCAGCGAGTCGCACGACACGCTGCCGCTGGGCATCGCGAGCTTCAAGAGCCGCTCGCAGACCAACCCGAGTGCGATCATGGCCGCCAACGTGCTCGCGACGCTGCCGGTGCTGCTCGCCTTCCTGGCCGCGCAGCGGACGTTCGTCCGCTCGCTGGCCTCGTCGGCGGTGAAGGGATAGAAGATGACGCAGGGCATCGCCATCAACAACGTCTGGAAGACCTACGACAACGGCGTGGACGCGGTCCGCGACGTGTCGCTGGAGGTCGGCGAGGGCGAGTTCGTCGTGCTCGTCGGCCCGTCGGGCTGCGGCAAGTCGACGCTGCTGCGGATGATCGCCGGCCTGGAGGAGGTGACCGCCGGCGCGATCCACATCGCCGGCCGCGACGTCACCGACGTCGCGCCGCCGGACCGCGACATCGCGATGGTGTTCCAGAACTACGCGTTGTACCCGCACATGACCGTGCGCGACAACCTGGGCTTCGGGCTCAAGCAGCGCAGGACGGCCAAGGCGGAGATCGCGCGCCGGGTGGACGAGGTCGGCGCGATGCTGGGCCTCGGCGAGCTGATGCACCGCCGGCCGTCGCAGCTGTCGGGCGGCCAGCGCCAGCGCGTCGCGATCGGCCGCGCGCTGGTGCGCGAGCCCGCCGCGTTCCTGCTCGACGAGCCGCTGTCGAACCTCGACGCCAAGCTGCGCACGTCGATGCGCTCGGAGCTGGCGCGGCTGCACGAGCGGCTGCGCGTGACCACGGTGTACGTCACGCACGACCAGGTCGAGGCCATGACGCTCGGCGACCGCGTCGTCGTCCTGCGCGACGGCGTCGTGCAGCAGTGCGACCATCCGCAAGTGCTGTATGAACATCCGGCGAACCTGTTCGTCGCGGCGTTCATCGGGTCGCCGGCGATGAACCTCGTCGAGGCCGAGGTCGGCGGCGGGCAGGTCCGGTTCGCCGACCACACGCTCGCGCTGCCCGCGGACTCGCCGCTCAACGGCCTCGGCCAGCGGCGCGTGATCCTCGGCGTGCGGCCGTCGGCGTTCGAGCTCGACGGGCCGCGCGCCAGCCCGGACTGGCCGGCCATGCAGGTCGCGCTCGACCACGTCGAGCACCTCGGCGACGAGCTCCACGCGTCGTTCCGGATCCACGCCCCGCGGGTGACGGCCGACGCCGTGCTCGCGGCCGCCGACGAGGACGACGGCGAGGCGCGGCTGCTGGCCGACGACGAGCACGCGCGGTTCGTCGCGGTGCTCGGCGGGCGCGGGCGCGTGCTGGCGGGCGAGCCGCAGGCGCTGCGCGTCGACCACTCCCAGCTGCACGCGTTCGACCCGCAGACGGGCGCGTCGCTGACGCTCGGCGCGGCGGCCGCGGCCGAGGCTCAGACGACTTCGACGTCGACGCCCAGCGCCGCCAGCGCCTGACGCTCATCGGCGTCGGCGTCGGCGGTCGTGATGAGGCCGTGGATCGCGTCCGCGCCGCAGATGCGCGCCAGCGCGGTCGCCCCGACCTTCGTGCCGTCGGCGACGGCGATGACGCGCTGGGCGCGCTCGGCCAGGACGCGGTTGGTGTGCGCCTCGACCTCGCGGTGCGTCGAGAGGCCGGCGCGCGCGCCGATGCCGTCGACGCCCACGAACGCCAGGTCGACGTGCAGCTGCGTCAGGACCGACTCCGCAAGCGGCCCGACGAGCTCGAACGACGCGCTGCGCGCCACTCCGCCGGTGACGACGAGCCGGATGTTCGAGCGCACCGCCAGCTCGGCGGCGATGTTGATGGCGTTGGTCACGACCGTCAGCTCGTCGCGCGCGACGAGCGCGCGGCCGATCTCGGTCGTCGTGGTCCCGCCGGTCAAGGCGATGGACATGCCGTCCCGCACGTGCTCCATCGCCGCGGCGGCGATGCGCAGCTTCTCCTCGCGCTGACGCGAGCTGCGGTAGCGCATCGGCAGCTCGTACAGCCCGCCGATGGCGACCGCGCCGCCGTGCGTGCGCTCCAGCAGGCGCTGCTCGTGCAGCGCCTGGAGGTCGCGGCGGACCGTCGCGGGGGAGACGTCGAGGTCGCGCGTGAGGTCCTCGACGTCCACGTTGCCGCGCTCCGACAGGGCCTGGAGGATGGCTCCGAGTCGCTCGGCGCGGTTCATCGGCCGCAGCGTACGGGACGACTCGGTCATGCGGTGACCACGACACGCCCCCGCGCGCGCTCGGCCAGCGCGCGGGCGCGGCCGGCGTCGAAGGCGCCCGCGCCCTCGGCCTCGGCGTTGGCGCACGCGGCGCCGAGCGCGACCGCGAGCGCGTCCGGCCAGGGCTGGCCGGCGTCCTCGGCCGACAGCAGGCCGGCGAGGAACGCGTCGCCCGAGCCGGTGGGGTAGGGGGCGCGGACGTCGAGGTCGCCGTGGACGGTGCTGCCGTCGGGCAGGAGCATCAGCGCGCCCTCGGCGCCGAGCGTCACGACGGCCAGCGCGTGCTGCGGGTCGGCGCCGCCGTCGATCGCGCGCTGGCGTAGCGCGCGGGCGGCGTCCTGCGGGTCGGCGTGGCCGGTGAGGTCGGCGGCCTCGTGCTGGTTGATCTTCACGAGGTCGGGGCCGCCGCTGAGCGCGGCCTCGAGCGTCGCGTCGTGCTGGTCGACGGCGACGCGCGCGCCCGCCTCGTGGCCCGCGTCGACGAGCAGGTGCCCGTCGTCGGCGGAGATGTGGGGCGGCATCGAGCCGGAGATCGACAGCCACGACGCGCCGCCCTCGGTCCGGACGGTCGCGCGCACGGCGGCGATGAACGTCTCCCACGCGACGGGGCCCGGCGCGACGCCCCGCTCGTAGAACTCCGTCATCAGGCCGCCCGCGGCGACCGACAGCGACGAGCGCGTCTCGCCCTCGGCCCACACGGTCTCGGTCTTGACGCCCTGCTCGACCAGCTCCTCGGCGATCCAGCGGCCGGCGTGGCCGGCGAGCAGCGCGACGGCGATGACGTCGGCGCCCAGCGTGTGGGCGGCGCGGGCGACGTTGAGGCCCTTGCCGCCGGCGCGCGCGATCAGCCGGTCGGGGCGGTGGATGGCGCCGACGGTGACGTCGCCGGCGATGAACAGCTTGTCGATGGAGGGGTTCGGGGCAGCGCAGACGATCATGTCCGACACCCTGCCAAACCCAGGGCCTGATCGAGGGTGGGTTGGCCCGCATCCCCGCCCGCTTGGGTACTCAGGGTCCCGGCAGCGGTGGCGATCGCCAGCGCATCTTGTAGGGGTCGCCCGTCGAGGTGCGCGCGCAGGAAGCCGGCGTCGACGGCGTCGCCCGCGCCGACGGTGTCGACGACCGGCCCGGGCGGCGGCGGCGCGGGGACGTGGACGGCGTCCCCGTCGGGACCGGCGACCGCGAGCGCGCCGCCGGCGCCGAGCTTGACGGCGACCGTCGCGCCGTCGCGGGCAAGGTCGCGCGCGGCGTCCTCGGGGTCGTCGTGTCCGGTCAGCGCGGTCGCCTCGGTGGCGTTGGGCAGCAGGACGTCGGCGGCGCGCAGCCACGGCGGGACGGCGAAGGCGCCGGAGGGGTCGAAGTTCGTGTCGACCGAGGTGGAGGCGCCGGCGGCGCGCGCGGCGTGGAGGATCTGGGCGCCGTCGCGGGCGAGCGCGGCGATCAGGTAGACGGAGGCGACGTGGACGTGGCGGGGCCGCGCGGCGGCGATCGCCGCGGCCGCGGCGGCGACGTCCAGGTCGGCGATCGCGCCGGCGTGGGTGAGGATCGCGCGGTCGCCGTCGCCGGTCAGGAGGTGGACCGAGAGGCCGGTGGCGCAGGTCGAGCGCTGGAGCGCGTCGGTCCGGACGCCGCGCGCGGCGAGGCGGGCGGTGACGAGGCGGCCGAGGTCGTCGTCGCCCACGGCGGCGGCGAGCGCGACCGTGCGGTCGAGCCGCGCGAGCGCCGCGGCGGCGATCCCGCCCGAGCCGCCGAGGGCGATCGTCGCGTCCACGTCCTGCTCGGCCTGGCCGAAGCGCGGGACGACGTCGCCGGACAGCAGGAGGTCCGGGTTGAGGTCGCCGACGACGAGGACGTCGAGCATGGTGGTGGTCTACAGGCCGGCCGGGAGCGCGCCGGCGTGGGCGGCGAGCAGCTCGTCGACGACCGCGTCGATCTCGTCCAGCGTCAGCGACGCGGCGGTGTTGGGGTCGAGCATCGCGGCGTGGCGGACGTGGGCCGGGTCGCCGTCGAGCGCCGCGCGGACCGTGAGGTCGGCGACGTTGAGGAACGTGCGGTTCAGCGCCGCGAGCTGCGGCGGGTAGTCGCGGACGATCGTGGGGCGCAGGCCGGTGGCGTCGACGAGGATCGGGACCTCGACCGCCGACTGCGGCGGGAGGTCGGCGATCAGCCCGTCGTTGCGGACGTTGCCGTAGATGACGCGCTGCGTGCCGGTGGTCATGGCGTGGATGATCTCCGGCGCGTACTCGTAGGAGCGCTCGTCGGGCAACGCGCCGTTGGTCGACAGCGCGGCCTTGACGTCGTCGTACTCCTGGAGGTTCTCGAGGCTGCGGCGGACGTACTCGCCGGGCTCCAGGCGGAAGCGGTCGACCTGCTCGGGGTGGTGCAGGAACCACGGCAGGTACTCGGAGGAGTGCTCGGAGGACTCGGTCGGGAAGTAGCCGAGCCGCTTGTACAGCTCGACGCGGACGCGGCGCGACAGCTCGGGGTCGGCGGCGATGGCCGCGTCGAGCAGCGGGTAGAGGTCCTCACCGTCGCGCTCGAAGCGCAGGATGAAGGCCTGGTGGTTGACGCCGGCGCCGGTGAACGTGACGTCCGCGAACGGCACGCCGGCGATCTCGGCCAGCTGGCGCGTCGTGTTCTGCACGGAGTGGCAGAGGCCGACGACCTGCTTGTGCGGCGAGCCCTCGGCGTAGGCCTGGATCAGGATCGCCATCGGGTTGGTGTAGTTGAGGAACCACGCGTCCGGGGCGACCTCGGCGAGGTCGGAGCCGATGCCGAGCATCACCGGGATCGTGCGCAGCGCGCGGAAGATGCCGCCGACGCCGAGCGTGTCGCCGATCGTCTGGACGAGGCCGTGCGCGGCGGGCACGTCGAAGTCCTTGACCGTCGCCTCGTGCATGCCGACCTGGACCATGTTGATGGCGAAGTCGCAGCCGTCCAGCGCCGCGCGGCGGTCGACATGCGTCGTGATCCGCGCGCCGGCGCCCTTGTCGCGGTCGAGCCGCGTCGCGACGGCACGCGCCGTGCCGAGCCGCTCGTCGTCGATGTCATGCAGCGCGATCTCCAGCGTCCCTCGCAGCTCGTCATAGCTGAACAGGTCCGTCAGCAGCTCCCGCGTGAACGACACGCTGCCGGCCCCGATGAACGCGATCCTGGTCATGGGGCGGCAGTCTACGCATGAGCGATATTGATCGTCTAGTGCGAATTCGCGCAGCTTCGCGCGGTGAGTTCTCCCCGGCGGTGTTCACATCCCGGTGCCATCGGACAGATGTCCGTTCGGGCAGGAACCGGGCTCCAGCCGCCGGCCCCCGGGCCGACGATAGGAGGGACAACAGGCGAACACGACCCACGGACGGGTCGGCCCTGGGCATGAGCGTCGCTTCTGGAGGGAGCGCGGCGCCTGCCACATCGGGACCGCCAAGGATCGCGAGTCGAGACCTTCGCCTATCTATACGCCTCCCACCGGAGGGGACATCCACGGTGCGGACCCGAGCGGCGACGGCTGCTCGGGTCCGTTCCCGTTTAACCAAGAGCCGAGCGGGCGCCGGGTGTAGCTTCCGGTTGGTGTCCCCCTCTCCCCAGGACGCGGCCATCCGCCTGCGCGCGGTCGTCAAGCGCTACGGCGACGTCACCGCGGTCAACGGGCTCGACCTCGACGTGCCGACCGGCACCTGCGTCGGCCTGCTCGGCCCCAACGGCGCGGGCAAGTCCACCACGATGAAGCTGCTCACGGCCCAGGCGATCGCCGACGAGGGCACGCTGGAGGTCCTCGGCCTGCCCCTGCCCGACGAGTCCAAGGCCGCGCGGGCGCAGATGGGCGTCGTGCCGCAGCTCGACAACCTCGACGTGACGCTGACCGTCGAGCAGAACCTCCTCGTCTTCACGCACCTGTACCGGATCGGCCGGGCCGACCGGAAGGCCGCGATCGACCGCGCGCTGGAGATCGCGAACCTGCGCGACCGGCGCGGCGCCAAGGTCGGCGAGCTGAGCGGCGGCATGCGGCGCCGGCTGCTGATCGCCCGCGCGCTGGTGCACCAGCCGCGCCTCGTGCTCCTCGACGAGCCGACGGTCGGCCTGGACCCGCAGGTGCGCCAGGAGCTGTGGGCGCTGATCGACCGGCTGCGCAACGAGGGCACCTCGATCCTGATGTCCACGCACTACATCGAAGAGGCCGAGCGCCTCGCCGACACCGTCGTCGTCGTGTCGGCCGGCGCCGCCGTCGCGGTCGGGCGCCCCGGCGACCTCGTCTCCGAGCACGCCGGGCGCGAGGCGCTGGAGGTCTACGGGCCGCCGGCGCGGCTGCGCGAGATCGAGGCCGACGCCGGCGAGCGCGGCTGGTCGACCCGCCGGACCGGGACCTCGGTGACGATCCTGCGCGCGGAGGAGCTCAACGGCGACGTGCCCGACGGCGAGCGCCGCGTGGCCAACCTGGAGGACGTGTTCGTGTTGTTGACCGGTGAGGAGATCGCCTGATGGCTGCCACCACCACCGCCCCGCCCGAGACCCCGGGCGCCGCCGTCGCCGAGCCGGCGCGCCCGCGCCGCCTCGACCGGCCGGCGCTGACCGGCGTCCTCGTCCGCGAGGTCGTCAACTTCGGGTCCTACTGGCGCGCCTCGACGTTCTCGTCGACCGTCGAGCCGACCATCTACCTGCTCGCCTTCGGCTTCGGCTTCGGGTCGCTGGTGAGCACCGTCGACGGCCTGGACTACGTGCAGTTCGTCGGGACCGGGACCGTGGCGACCGCCGTCCTGTTCTCGTCGGTGTTCCCGGCCATGTTCGGCACGTTCGTCAAACGCGAGTACCAGAGAACGTACGACGCGATCCTCGCCGCGCCCGTCGACACCGAGGAGCTCGTCACCGCCGAGTGCCTGTGGATCGCCGCGCGCGCAGGCGTCTACGGGTGCGTCCCGATCCTGGTGGCCATGGTCTTCGGCCTGGAGCCCTCCTGGGGCATGCTGCTCGTGCCGTTCATCGCGTGCATCGCCGGGTACGGCTGGGCGTCGTTCGGGACGTTCATCTCGGCGATCATGAAGTCCATCGACAACTTCTCGTACGTGACGTCGACGGTCATCACGCCGCTGTTCCTGGTCGCCGGCACGTTCTTCCCGATCTCCGGCCTGCCGGAGTGGGCGCAGGTGCTGGCGAACGTCAACCCGCTCTACCACTGCGTGCAGCTCGTCCGCGACGCGGTCTTCGGCCTCGTCTGGGCCGACCTCTGGCATCTCGGCTTCATGCTCGCCTTCGGCGTGGCCATGTGGCGGCTGGCGATCAACCGCATGGAGAACCGCCTGATCGATTGACCGAGCGCGGGCCGCCGCTGGGCCAGCTGGCAACGGCCGTTTCCGCGGGCGGCCTCCAGCCGCGTAGCGTCGCCGCCCATGAACGCGAACGTTCCGGCGCCGACGAAGATCACGGCGGTGATCGCCTGCTACCGGGATGCACCGGCGGTGCCGATCATGCACCAGCGGCTGGTCGCGGCGTTCGCGTCGGTGGGCTGCGACTACGAGGTGATCTTCGTCAACGACGGGTCGCCCGACAACGCGCGCGAGGTGCTGGAGGAGCTCGCGGCGCGGGATCCGAGGGTCGTCGTGGTCAACCACGCGCGGGCGTTTGGCTCTCAGAGCGCGTTCACGTCGGGGATGCGGATCGCCACCGGCGACGCCGTCGTGCTGCTCAACGGCGACCTCCAGGATCCGCCGGAGGTCATCCCGCAGTTCGTGGAGAGGTGGCGGGAGGGCTACGACGTGGTCTACGGCGTGCGCGTGCAGCGCGAGGCGCCGCGGCACATGCAGTTGTTCTACAAGTCGTTCTACCGCGTTTTCAAGCGCATGGCCTACGTGAACGTCCCGGTCGACGCGGGCGACTTCGGCCTGGTGGACCGGCGGGTCGTGGACGCGCTCAACGCCCTGCCCGAGACGCACCGGCTGATGCGCGGGCTGCGCGCGTGGGTGGGCTTCAAGCAGATCGGCGTGGCGTATGTGCGGCCCGAGCGGATGTTCGGCACCACCACCAACAACTTCCGCAGGAACCTCGGCTGGGCGCGCCGCGCGATCGTCTCGTTCTCCTACGCGCCGCTGGACGTGATCACCGGGCTGGCCGCCTCGATCGTCGCGCTGACCTTCTTCGCGATCTTCGCCCAGGTGGTCGTCCGCCTGATCGACCCGGGCCTGGTGCCCCGCGGCATCACGACCCTCATGTTGGTGGTCCTGTTCCTCGGCGGCATCCAGCTGCTGTGCCTGAGCATCATCGGGTCCTACCTCGCGCACGTCTACGAGGAGGTCAAACGGCGACCGCCCTACGTCGTCGAGTCGATCCTCAACGCCCCCGTCGGGACCGAGATCCCGACGGCGCGGACCCGCCGCGGCCGCGACGACGAGGCGCCCGAGTCGGCGCGCCCGCTGCCCACCTACCCGCTGCAGCTGGGCTGAGGCACCGCGATGCCGAGCGTGACCCAGGTCCGGCAGCGACGCGCCGCGCAGGCGCGCAGGCACTCGTCGCTGGAGCGCAGGAAGGCCGAGGGCGCCGAGGCCGCCGCGACGCGGGTCGCCTGCCACGAGGTCCTCGCCTTCCTGCTCGCCCCGGCGGCGGTGTTCGTGGCGCTCGGTGCGGCGATCATCGCGGTGGTCGGGCCCGCCGAGAAGTGGGAGACGCGGCTGTGGGTGATCGCCGTGCTCGTCGGGCTGCCCGCGGGGTTCGCGCTGGCGCGGCGTCAGCAGCGCGCCGGGGCCGTCACGCCGCTGGGCGTCGCGACGAGCGCCTGCGCCCTCCTGGCCGGCGTGCTGATCCGGTATGGCGGGCACGGGACCACCGGGCCGCATGTCGTGCTGGTGGTCGCCGGCGTCGTGGCCGCGCTGGCGCCATTCGCGGTCGCGCGCTGGGTCCCGCCTGGCATCGCGCGCTCGGTCTTCTGGACGGGCCTCGCGCTCGCGGCAGTGGCCGGGCTGGTGCTGCCGTTCCTGCCGCACTCGGTCTCGACGGGCCACGTGCTCGTGATCGCGCTGCCGCTGGCCGTCGCGGCGTTCGCGGCGCTGCGCTACGCGCCCGCCGTCCGGGTGCCCGCGCCGGGGCGGACCGCGCTGGAGGTCGTCTTCGGCGTGGCCGTGTTCCTGCTCGCGTTCCGGACCACGACCGTGCCGGAGGTCATCCACGCCGAGGGGATCTACAACCACGACTTCCTCCTCGGCCCGGTCAACGCGATGATGCACGGCCGGCCGGGGCTCGTCGACACGTGGTCGCAGTACGGCATCGGCGAGCTGTACGGGCTGCGGGCGGTGTTCTGGGTGCTGCCGTTCGGCTACGGCGGCTTCATGCTGCTGGAGGCGTTCCTGACCGGTCTGCTGTACGTCGTGTTCTACGTCGTGGTGCGCGGGGCGACGCAGCGGCCGGTGCTGGCCGCCGTCGGCGTGCTCGTCGCGATCTCCCGCCAGGTGTTCAACGCCGCCTACGGCTGGTACCTCGACGTCCCGAGCACGGGCCCGCTGCGCTTCGGCGCGCCGTACGTCCTCATCGGCCTCGCGGTCCTCGCCGCGCGCCGGCCCGGCTGGGCGCGGCCGCTGCGGGCGCTGATGCTGGTGACGATCGCGCTCGCCGCGATGTGGAGCTTCGAGTCCATGACCTACACCTTGGGCGCGGCGGCGGCGATCGCGGTCGTCGAGGCCCTCGCGGCCGACGACCGGCGCCTGCGGCGTGCGGTGACGAGCGTCGCGACGGCCGTCGGCGCGGCGCTCGCCGGCCTCGCGGTGTTCACGCTCGCCATCGCGGTGTTCGCGGGCCATCCCGACTGGGGCCCGTACATCGACTACATCAAGCTCTACTCCAGGGGCTTCGGCGCGCTGCCGGTCATCTTCTTCGGCCAGGGGCCGCTGATGGGCACGCTCACGATCCTCTCCGCGGCGGCGCTGCTGTGGATCGTCATCGAGCGCCGCATCACGATCCCGGCGGAGACGCGCGTCGCGCTGGCGGGCTTCACCGGCTTCGCGCTGGCGAGCTACACGTATTACCTGGGTCGCTCCGCCGACAACAACCTGGTCCACCTCCTGCCGCCGGTCGTCGCCTACCTCACGGTGTGGACGGGCGTCCTGCTCGGGACCGCCGAACGCCGATCGCAGCTGTCGCGCGGCGTGCTGGCGACCACCGCGGTGCTGCTCCTCGCCGCGACGCTGACCGTCGGGGTGGCATGGCGGGAGATCCGCGGCGGGTGGGGCAGCACGGCGCTCGCGCAGGTCCTCCCGGCCGGCGGCGGCACACGCAGCCTCCCGGACTCGCTGAGGTTCTGGTGGCACGACCCGGTCATCGATCCCCGCGTGCCGGCCGGTGAGGCGCTGCTGGCCCGCTACTGGAGGCCCGGCGAGCCGGCGATGATCGTGGCGAGCCCGGACCTGACGACCGAGCTGCTCATCCGCACGAGGCGCCGCAACGTGCTGCCGCTCGGCCATCCGTCCGAGGACGACCTGATCGCGTCGTCGGCCGCCAAGGTGCAGAGGGTGGTCGACGCCGTCAGGCCCGGCACCTACGTCCTGGTCGGCGCCAACGAGGCCAGCATGGTCTCGACGCTGCAGAGCATCGCGTTCCAGGCGCTGCAGGGGCGCTTCACGGTCGGCGTCGTGGCCAAGCGCGGCGACTTCATGGTCGTTCGGCTCGTGGACGCATAGCGCGGGAACCTGGTGTACCGCCGCGCCGGCTGTCACTCTGGAGGTGCAGCCCCATGGCCGATTCCGCGAGCACGCACCCCTCTCCGGACGCCGACCGCGCCCCGGCGCTGGTGCGGGCGCTCGACGTCGCCACCAGCGGTGTCCTCGTCTGCGACGGCGCCGCGATCATCACGTACGTCAACGGCGCGTTCGAGCGGCTGTTCGGCCGGACGGCGCCGGAGCTGGTCGGCACCGATGTCACGCAGCTCGTCGGCGATGCCGTCTCCGACCTCGGCGCCCGGCGCAGGCTCGCGAAGGCCCTGCACGACGGCACGCCCCACGAGGCCACGTTCACGCTCAACCGCAGCGACGGCTCGGCGTTCCGCGCGCAGATGCGCATCACGCCGGTGCAGTCGACCGACGGCGCCACGACCGACTGGATCGCGGTCGTCGACGACGTCACCGAACGCCTCGACGCCCTCGACGCGCTGGCGCTCGCCGAGGCCCGCTACCGCACGCTCGTCGAGCACGTCCCCGCGGTCGCCTACGTCGCCGAGTGGGACGAGCGCGCGACGCTCACCTACGTCTCGCCCCAGATCGAGGCGCTGCTCGGCCATCCGCCCGAGGCGTTCCTGACCGACCAGGACCTCTGGTACCGCTGCATCCACCCTGACGACGTCGACCGCGTGCGCCAGACCGAGCTCGCGTCGTTCGTCGCCGGCACGCGCGTCGACATCGAGTTCCGGATGCTCGCCGTCGACGGCCGCGAGATCTGGGTGCGCGACAAGGAGACCGTCATCCGCGACGCCGACGGGACGCCGCGCTTCAGCCAGGGCGTGCTCGTCGACGTCACCCCGACGCGCGAGACCGAGTCCGAGCTGGCCGACGAGCGCCACCGCGCGCAGCGCTACCTCGACATCGCCGGCGCGATCATCGTGATCCTCGACGCCACGTCCAGGATCACGCTCCTGAACCGCGCCGGCGCCGAGCTGCTCGGCTACGACGAGGGCGAGCTGATCGGGCGCGACTGGTACGACGCCGTCGTCCCCGAGCGCCTGCGCGAGCAGGGCCGCGCCGCCTACCTCGCCGAGATGGCCGGCGACGAGGACGACGCCGCCCACGAGTCGACGGTCCGGACCAAGTCCGGCGAGGAGCGCACGATCGCCTGGCGCGACACGGTCGTCCGCGACGCCGCCGGCACCGTCACCGCGATGATGTCCTCCGGCGTCGACCTCACCGAGCGCCGCGCGGCCGAGGAGCAGATCGCCTACCTCGCTTACCACGACTCGCTCACCGGTCTGCCGAATCGCGCGCTGCTCCAGGAGCACCTGGACCTCGCGCTCGCGCGCGCCCGCCGCCAGGGCCAGGCCGTCGGCCTGCTGTACCTGGACCTCGACGGCTTCAAGCTCGTCAACGACTCGCTCGGCCACCCGGCCGGCGACGAGCTCCTCTGCCACGTGACGATGCGCCTCTCCGAGCGCCGGCGCGGCATGGACCTCCTTGCCCGCCAGGGCGGCGACGAGTTCCTGCTCCTGCTGGCCGACCTCGACCGCCAGGCCGCCGAGCCGCACGCCCGCCGCGTCGCCGACGACCTGCTCCAGGCGCTCGCCGAGCCGTTCTCGATCTCCGGCGCGGAGTTCCACATCGGCGCGTCGATCGGCGTCTCGCTCTTCCCGCGCGACGCGGCCGACGCCGACGAGCTGCTGCGCCACGCCGACGCGGCGATGTACGGCGCCAAGGCCGCGGGGCGCAACACCGTCACGATCTACGACGGCGACCCACACGAGCCGCTCGAGCGCCTCTCGATGACCAGCCGCCTGCGCAAGGCGCTGGACCGCGACGAGCTGATCCTGCACTGGCAGCCGATCGTCGACCCGCGCGACGGCGCGCTGCGCAAGTTGGAGGCCTTGGTCCGCTGGCAGGACCCGTTCCGCGGCCTCGTCATGCCCGACGACTTCATCGCCTTCGCCGAGGAGACGGGCTTCGTGGACCGCGTGGGGGACTGGGTCGTCGGCGCCGCGCGCGACCAGATCCTCGCGTGGGAGCGCGCCGGCTACCGGCCGCCGCGCGTGACCGTCAACGTCTCGCCGCGCCAGCTGCGCCGCCCGGACTTCGGCCAGCGGCTGCTCGGCCTCGTCGGGCCCGATGACGTGGCGTCGCGCTTCACCGTCGAGATCACCGAGTCGGCGGCGATGGCCGACCCGCTGCGGACCGACCCCGTCCTGACCGAGCTCGTGGCCGCCGGCGTGGAGATCGCGGTCGACGACTTCGGCGCCGGCTACAGCTCGCTGTCGCGCCTGCGCACCATGCCGGTTCAAGTCCTCAAGATCGACAGGACGTTCCTGCAGGCCGTGCCCGGCGACGGCCAGGCGACCGCGATCGTCACCGCGATCATCGAGCTGGCGGCGGCCCTGGGCATGGAGGCCGTCGCCGAGGGCGTGGAGAACGAGGAGCAGCGGGCGTTCCTCGTCGACCAGGGCTGCCCGCTGGCGCAGGGCTACCTCCTGGGCCGGCCCGCACCGGCCGACGAGATCGAGCCGCTCCTGGAGCGGGTCGAATCGTCGAGCCCCTCGTAGACTTCCGCCCTGTGGAGATCACCTACGACGCCCAGGGCCTCGTGCCCGTCGTCATCCAGGACTGGCGCTCCGGCGAGGTCCTGACCTTGGCGTACGCCAACGCCGAAGCGGTCGCGCGCACGCGCGAGACCGGCGAGCTCCATCTGTGGTCGCGCTCGCGCGGCGAGCTGTGGCGCAAGGGCGCGACGTCCGGCAACACGCAGGCCGTCAAGGCGCTGCGCTACGACTGCGACGGCGACGCGCTCGTCGCGCTGGTCGAGCCCGCCGGCCCGGCCTGCCACACCGGCGAGCGCACGTGCTTCCACCGCGGCGACATGGACCCGGCGCCGTTCGAGGTCCTGCCGGCGCTGGAGCGCACGCTGCGCGCGCGGCAGGCCGAGCGCCCCGACGGCTCCTACACCGTCGCGCTGCTCGACGACCCCGGGCACATCGGCGAGAAGGTCGAGGAGGAGGCCGAGGAGGTCGCCCGCGCCGCCCGCGAGGAGACCGACGACCGCGTCGACAGCGAGGCCGCCGACGTCCTGTACCACCTGATGGTCCTGCTGCGCTCGCGCGACCGCGCGCTCAGCGACGCCACGGAGGTGCTGCGTGAGCGCTCTCGCTGACAGCGCCAACGCCGAGGGGCTGACGCTCGAGCCGTCGCTGGAGGAGATCCGGGCGCTCGCGGCCCATCCCGACCACGACCTCGTCCCGCTGCGCCACACGTTCATCGACGACTGCGAGACGCCCGTCTCCGCGTTCCTGAAGCTGCGCGGCGCCGAGCCCCAGACGCCCGCCTTCCTGCTGGAGTCCGCCGAGCAGGGCCAGCACGTCGGCCGCCACTCGTTCATCGGCGTCCAGCCGCGCGACGTCGTGCGCTGGTCGCTCGGCGACGACGGCGACCCCTACACCTTGGCCGAGGAGGGCGCGGCGCTGCGCCAGGCCTCGTTCAAGGACGCCCCGCCGTTCACCGGCGGCGCCGTGGGCTTCTTCGGCTACGACCTGGTCCGGACCGTCGAGACCACGCTCGGCGAGCCCAACCCGGACGTCCTCGGCCTGCCCGACATGGCGCTGATGCTCAGCGACCTGCTGGTCGTCTTCGACCACCTCAAGCACACGGTCACGATCCTGGCCAACGTCGCGGCCGACGACGTCGACGCGTCCTACGCCGAGGCCGTCGCGACGATCGCCAAGGCGCGCAGGCTGCTCGACGGGCCGGTGCCCAAGCCGGACTCCGACCGCGGCGAGCGGCCCGTGCCGGAGTTCACCTCAAACATGGAGCGCGAGCGCTTCGAGGGCATGGTCGCGCGCATCGTCGAGTACGTGCACGCGGGCGACGCGTTCCAGGTCGTGCCGTCGCAGCGCTGGAGCGCCGAGCTGACCGGGATCGACCCGTTCAGCGTCTACCGCGGGCTGCGGGTCGTCAACCCGTCGCCCTACATGTACTTCCTGGACTTCCTGGACTTCCAGATCGCCGGCGCCTCGCCCGAGCCGCTGCTCACGGTCGCCGGCCGCCGCGCCTCGACGCGGCCGATCGCCGGCACCCGCCCGCGCGACGCCGACCCGGCCGAGCTGCTCGGCGACGAGAAGGAGCGCGCCGAGCACGTCATGTTGGTGGACCTGGGCCGCAACGACCTGGGTCGCGTGTGCGAGTACGGGTCCGTCGCGGTCGACACCTTCATGTCGATCGAGAAGTACTCGCACGTGATGCACATCGTCTCGTCGGTGTCCGGCACGCTGCGCGAGGACGTCGGCCCGATGGACGCGCTGCGCTCGATCCTGCCGGCCGGGACGCTGTCCGGCGCGCCGAAGGTCCGCGCGATGGAGATCATCGACGAGCTCGAGGACGTCAAGCGCGGCGGCTACGGCGGCGCGATCGGCTACCTGAGCTACTCGGGCGACCTCGACACGTGCATCCACATCCGCACGGTCGTGATCAAGGACGGCACCGCGCACATCCAGGCCGGCGGCGGCACCGTGGCCGACGCCCAGCCGGCGTACGAGTACGAGGAGTCCGTCAACAAGGCCAAGGCCGTCAAGGGCGCGATCGCGCTGGCGGCGCGGCAGAGGGACTGGGCATGACACGCGTCCTCATGGTGGACAACTACGACTCGTTCACCTACAACCTGGTCCAGTACCTCGGGGAGCTGGGTGCGGAGGTCGACGTCGTGCGCAACGACGTCGCGACGGTCGACGCGCTGCTGGAGCGCGCGCCGGACCGCGTCGTCGTCTCGCCCGGCCCGTGCACGCCGGCCGACGCCGGCATCTCGATCGAGGCGATGCGGCGGTTCCCGGAGGCCGGCGTCCCGACGCTCGGGGTGTGCCTCGGGCACCAGTCGCTGGCCGAGGCCTTCGGCGGGACGGTCATCCGCCACGAGCCCGTCCACGGCAAGACGACGTCGATCGAGCACGACGGCCAGGGCGTCTACCGCGGCCTGCGCGGCGCGCTGACGGTCGGGCGCTACCACTCGCTGGTCGTCCGCGAGGAGGACCTGCCGGACGTGTTCACGGTCACCTCCCGCGGCGGCGGCGTCCTGATGGGCATCCGCCATCGCGAGCTGCCGGTCGAGGGCGTCCAGTTCCACCCCGAGTCGGTCCTGACCGACCGCGGCAAGGACATGCTGCGCAACTTCCTCGCCGGGTGAGCGGCCGTCCGGCCGGGCTCGCCCGCGCAGACCGCTAGGCTGTCCGCCCTCGGATGCCCAACGACGTCCTCACGGCCGCCATCGACCAGCTGGCCGAGCGCCGCGACCTCAGCCAGGACCAGGCGGGCGCCGTCCTCGCCGAGATCATGGCCGGCAACGGCAGCGAGTCGCAGATCGCGGCGTTCCTCATCGCGCTGCGCACGAAGGGGGAGACGGTCGCGGAGATCGCCGGCCTCGCCGCCACGATGCGCAAGCTGGCCACGCCGGTCGCGACGCGGCGCGGCGACCTGCTGGACACCGCCGGCACGGGCGGCGGGCGCCACACGTTCAACGTGTCGACGACGGCCGCGCTGGTCGCTGCCGGCGCGGGCTGCGCGGTCGCCAAACACGGCAACCGCTCCGCCACGCGCGCGTCCGGCTCGGCCGACGTGCTCGAGGCGCTCGGCGTCCGGATCGACCTCGCGCCGGAGGACGTCGCGGCCTGCATCGACGAGGTCGGCTTCGGCTTCATGTTCGCGCCCGCTCACCATGCGGCGACGCGCTTCGTGATCCCCGCCCGCAAGGAGCTGGCGGTCCGGACGATCTTCAACTTCCTCGGTCCGCTGACCAACCCGGCCGGCGCCCGGCGGCAGGTCGTCGGCGTCTCGGACCCCAGCTACATCGAGGCGCTCGCCGGCGCGCTGGCCCGCCTGGGCTGCGACCGGGCGTTGGTAGTCTCCTCGGCGGATGGCCTGGACGAGATGAGCACGTCCGCCCCCACGCACGTGGTGGAGGTCAACGGCGAGGAGCTGCGTCGCTACGACGTCACCGCCGGCGACGTCGGCCTCCCCGAGTCGCCGCCCGAGTCGATCTCCGGCGGCGACCCGGCGACCAACGCCGAGGTCACGCGCTCGGTCTTCGCGGGCGCCACCGGTCCCGACGCCGACCTCGTGCTGCTCAACGCGGGCGCCGCGATCTACGCCGCCGGCCGCGTCGACGACCTCGCGGCGGGCGTGGAGCTCGCGCGGGAGACCATCGCCTCCGGCGCCGCAGCACGCGCGCTGGAGGACTACGTCCGCCTCACACGGGAACGTTCACCGGCAACAGCATGAGCAACGTCTTAGAGCGCATCGTCGACGTCGCGCGGGAGCAGGTCCGCCGCCGTCGTGCCGAGGTCCCGCTGAGCGACCTCGAGTCGCGGCTCGGCCCGCACCGCGAGGCCCGCCCGTTCGCCGAGGCGCTCGTGCGGCCCGGCGTCTCGATCATCGCCGAGCACAAGCGGCGGTCGCCGTCGGCGGGGGAGATCCGCGCGGGCGCGACGGTCACCGAGATCGCCCAGGCCTACGAGCGCGGCGGCGCCGCGGCGCTGTCGATTCTGACCGAGGGCCCGCACTTCGGCGGCTCGCTCGGCGACCTCGAAGAGGCGCGCGCGGCGACCGAGCTGCCGATCCTGCGCAAGGACTTCATGGTGGACGGCTACCAGGTCTACGAGGCCGCGGTGGCCGGCGCCGACGCGATCCTGCTGATCGTCGCGGCGCTGGAGCCCAAGGAGTTGGCGCAGCTGTACGCCGAGGCGCAGGGGCTCGACCTCGACATCCTCGTCGAGGTCCACGACGAGGAGGAGCTCGAGACCGCGCTGGAGGTCGTCGACGCCGACGTCATCGGCATCAACAACCGCAACCTGGTGGACTTCACGGTCGACGTGGAGCGCACGTACGAGCTGCTGTCCGACGTCCCGGCCGGCAAGACGGTGGTGTCGGAGTCCGGGTTCCACACCCGCGCGCAGATCGAGGAGCTCGAGCGCGTGGGCGTCGACGCGGTCCTGATCGGGGAGACGCTGATGCGCGCGCAGGAGCCCGAGGTCGCCCTCCGCGATCTCGGCGGCCACGCCGCGGGCGGCCCCGAGGACGCGCTCTGAGCCAGACGGCACAGGCCGTCCGTCCAGGTTTCATCTGCGCTTTAGCAAGATTTAGATCGACTTCAGCGTCGCTTCAGCGATGCTCAGGAACCTCGTGACCCGTATGAGCCGCCCCCCTGCGCCCAACTCCAAGACCATCATGCTCCCGCTGCTCGCCGCCGCGCTGCTCGGCGGAGGCGTCGCCGCGGGGGTCACGACGGTGATCGCCGACAACGGCGACGGCAACGAGCACACCACGACGGTGATCCGCCAGCCGGCTGTCGCGTCGCAGGGGGCCAACGGCAAGGCGTCCAACGTCAGCGAGGGCCTGACCGCCGCCGACATCTACCAGCGCTACGCGCCGGGCGTGGTGTTCGTCCGCTCCGAGATCATCGAGCAGACCAACAACCCCTTCGCCTTCGGGTTCGGCGGCGCGCAGAAGAGCGAGGCGACCGGCTCGGGCTTCGTCATCGACGCGAGCGGCGACATCCTCACCAACAACCACGTGATCGACGGCGCGACGGCGGGCTCGATCACGGTGGCCTTCGCCGACAAGAAGACGCTCAAGGCCAAGGTCGTCGGCAAGGACCCGTCGACGGACCTGGCGCTGCTGAAGGTCGACCCCGAGGGGCTGGACCTCAAGCCGCTGCCGCTCGGCTCGTCCCGGGACGTCAAGGTCGGCGACCCGACGATCGCGATCGGCAACCCGTTCGGCCTGGACCGGACGCTGACGACCGGCGTCGTCTCGGCGCTCCAGCGCCAGATCCAGGCGCCCAACGGGTTCGCGATCAAGGACGTCATCCAGACCGACGCCGCGATCAACCCGGGCAACTCGGGCGGGCCGCTGATCGACTCGGCCGGGCGCGTGATCGGCATCAACTCGCAGATCGAGACCGGCGGCAACGGCGCCAACGGCAACGTCGGCATCGGCTTCGCCGTCCCGATCGACACGGCCAAGGCGATCCTCAACAACCTCAAGAAGGGCGAGAGCGTCCAGCGCGCCTACCTCGGCGTGACGTCGCTGACCGTCGACGGCCAGCTCGACGCGCTCAACCTGCCGGTCGACCACGGCGCGCTCGTGCAGACCGTGGAGCCCGGGAGCCCCGCGGCCACCGCGGGCCTGAAGGCCGGCGACGTCCAGGCGACGCTGCAGAACAGCTCCGACCCGGTCGTGCTGGGCGGCGACATCATCACCCAGTTCGACGGCCAGGACATCACCTCGTCGGACCAGCTGTCGCAGCTCGTCTCCGGCCACAAGCCGGGCGACAAGGTCAAGATCGTGATCGTCCGCAAGAAGGACACCAAGTCGGTCACCGTGACGCTCGGCAAGCGTCCGACGCAGCTGCAGACCGGCTGATCGCGAACGCCGGCCGCGGCCTAACATGCAGGGCGTGGCCGACCGTCCGACGCGCATCAAGTTCTGTGGCATCACGTCCCTCGCCGACGCCGAGCAGGCCGTCTCGCTCGGCGCGTGGGCCGTCGGCCTGATCCTGTGGCCCGGGTCGAAGCGGGCATGCGACCCCGCTGAGGGCCTGAAGATCTCCAACGCGCTGAGGCGCAAGGTCGAGATCGTCGGCGTCTTCGTCAACCAGGAGATGGACGAGGTCGCGGCGCTGGCCGACATGCTGCACCTGTCGATCGTGCAGCTGCACGGCGACGAGGGGCCCGCGTACGCCAAGGAGATCGCGCGCCGCACGGGCTGCCGGATCATCAAGGCGCAGTCGGTCCGCCTCGCGGCCGACGTGATCGCCATCCAGGCGTTCCGCACCGACTTCCACCTGCTCGACACGCACCGCGACGGGCTGCGCGGCGGGACGGGGGAGACGTTCGATTGGTCGATGCTCTCGCAGCGGACGTCGAAGGTCCCGCTGATCCTGTCGGGCGGGCTGACGCCCGAGAACGTGGGCGAGGCGATCGCGACCGTCGGGCCGTTCGCGGTCGACGTCGCGTCGGGGACCGAGGCGTCGCCCGGCGTCAAGGACCCGGAGAAGATGAAGGCCTTCGCCGCGGCGGTGCGCGCGACCGCGCCGCCCGAGCCGTCGACGCCGACGCCGACCCCGCACGGCCGCGGCACGCCGGTGCGTCCCGGGTCGGCCGCATGACAGGCCTGGAGATCCGCTTCGGCCCATACGGCGGCCAGTACGTCCCCGAGACGCTGATGCCGGCGCTCGGCGACCTGGAGCGCACGTGGCTGGAGGCGTGGTCCGACCCGGCGTTCCGGGCCGAGCTCGAGCACCTGCAGCGCGACTACGTCGGTCGCCCGTCGCCGCTGTACCTGGCGCCGCGGCTGAGCGAGGTCGCCGGCCGCGCGATCTACCTCAAGCGCGAGGACCTCAACCACACCGGCGCGCACAAGATCAACAACGCGCTCGGGCAGGCGCTGCTGGCCAAGCGCATGGGCAAGCCGCGCGTGGTCGCCGAGACCGGCGCGGGCTCGCACGGCACCGCGACGGCGACGGCCTGCGCTCTGCTCGACCTGGAGTGCGTGGTCTACATGGGCGAGGTCGACGTCGTGCGCCAGAAGCCGAACGTCGAGCGGATGCAGCTGCTGGGGGCGACCGTCGTCCCCGTCGCGGCCGGCTCACGCACGCTGAAGGAGGCGACGAGCGAGGCGATCCGCGACTGGGTCGGCAACGTCGACACCACGCACTACGTGCTCGGCACCGTCGCCGGCCCGGCGCCGTACCCGGCGCTCGTGCGCGAGCTGCAGCGGATCATCGGCGACGAGGCGCGCGCCCAGCTGCTGGAGCGTGAAGGCCGCCTGCCCGACCGCGTGCTGGCGTGCGTCGGCGGCGGCTCCAACGCGATGGGGATCTTCGCGGCGTTCATCCCGGACGACAGCGTCGCGCTCGTCGGCGTCGAGGCCGGCGGCGAGGGTCTCGACGGCCGCCACGGCGCGCCGCTGACGACGAACGCCCGCGCTGGCGTGTTGCACGGCTCGCTCAGCTCGATCATGCAGGACGCCGAGGGCCAGATCTTGGAGGCGCACTCGATCTCGGCCGGCCTCGACTACCCGGGCGTCGGCCCGGAGCACGCGTGGCTGCGGGACACCGGCCGCGCGTCGTACGTGGCGGTGACCGACGAGCAGGCGGTGCAGGCCTTCAAGGAGGTCACGCGCCTGGAGGGCATCATCCCGGCGCTGGAGACGTCCCACGCGTTGTACTACGCCTTGCATGAGGCGTCGGAGTCGGAGCTGGATGTGATCTGCCTGAGCGGTCGCGGGGACAAGGACCTGGCGCAGATCATCGAGCGGTACGGGGCGGGGCCGGCTGTGGTGGAGTGAGGGTTGGCGGGGCCGCCGGGACGGCGGCCTCACGGCGGTTGGACTGGCGTTCTGAGCGGTGGTTTGGTGTGCGTCGCGTGGTTGGGTTGCGGGCGTGGCTGGTGGTGCCGGCGGGGTTGGCGCCCAGTGCAGGCGCTTGTTGCGACGCGCGGCGTGGTCCGTTCGGCATCTAGGGCGGTGAGCAGTTTCGGTGGTGCCGGCGCTCTGGGTCGCCGTGGTCGTGATCCCGGGACGGGGGGCGCCGTTCGCCTCCGAACCGCGATCCGTGTCGTTTCGAGCGTGGCGGTTTCAGGCGGTCATCGCAACAGGAGTTCGTTCATCTTCTCAGCCGGGGTCTTCCAGCCCAGGGTCTGGCGGGGGCGGCCGTTGAGTTCTGTGGCGATGTGGTCGAGGT
>DATDMD010000049.1:0-12493 GCA_036518975.1 Baekduia sp. | reverse complement strand
GCAGCTCCAGGCGCGCCCGCGCGGCGAACGCCGCGACGCCCATCGCGTCGAGCATCTCGCAGGCGGTGCGCAGGTGCTCGCGGGCCTCGGCGCGGCGGCGCTCGCGCCGCAGCCACTCGCCGTAGACGAGATGGGTGCGCGCGAGATCCAGCCGCAGCCGCGTGCGGCCGAGCCGCTCGATCGCCTCGCGGTAGAGGCGGTCGGCGGCGTCGCCCTCGCTGAGCAGCGCCCGGCACCGGGCCTCGACGCCGAGCCCCCAATCGGTGCCCGTCGCCCGCGTGCTCTCGGTGAGCTGGGCGAGCGCCTTGGCCGCCGTGGCGGTGTCGCCGCGGCGCGCGGCGGCCTCGACGGTCTCGGTCAGCCCCCAGGCGATCGTCCCGAGATCGTCGTAGGCGGCGGCGATCCGCGCGTGCTCGAGCGCCTCGTCGTAGCGGCGCATCCCGTTGTGGAGCATGGCGGCGCAGTAGTGGCTGATCGACAGCCCGTTGCCCTCGCCCCGGCCGGTGACGTCGGCCAGCGTCGCCTGCAGGAGCGCCTTGCCCTCCTCCTCCTCCCCGCGCAGGCACGCGAGGATCACGTGGCCCAGCGGCGCCAGCTGGGTTCCGGTCGCGGCATTGGCCGCCTCTGCCTCACCGATCAGCGCCGCTGCTTCGTCAAGCTCCCCGCGCAGGCTCTTCGAGATGATGTGCGAGCGCAGCGCGATCGGGAGCCGCGCCAGCGCCCCTGTCCCGCGCGCCAGCCGGACGTGCGCCTCGCAGAGGTCCTCCCAGCTCTCGTCATCCCACTGATCCTGCGCGACGCGGCCGGCCAGCCACGCCCAGCGCAGGTCGACCAGGCCCGCCCGCGCGTCGTGCCGGAAGCCCTCCACGGCCGTGGAGAGGACCGGTGCCGCGGCCGCGCGGCCCTCGGTGACGAGCAGGGCGAGCCCGTCCAGGAGGAGCTTGAGGGCCGGTGAGGCGCCGACCGCCGCCGGCGCCGCCCGCGCGGCCCGCGCGACCTCGGCGATCCCCATCGGATGCGACAGCCGGCCGGCGATCACGGCCGCGATGAACGCCTCGAGGTAGGTGTCGCGGGCGAGGTCGGCGTCCAGCGGCTCGAGCCGGCCCGCCGCCCGCAGCAGCAGGGCGGGCGCGTCGTCGCCGCGGCGGGTCGCCGAGGCGATCTGCGCACGGAGGAGGTCGACGCGGGCGGCGCGGAGCGCGTCGGCGGGGCCGGCCTCGACGAGCGAGAGCAGGGCGAGCGCCGCCTGCGGCGCGCCCGCCTCGTGCCGGGCCTGCGCGGCGTCGAGCGCGCGCTCCGCCCGGCGGACCGGGTCGGCGGTCAGCCGCACCGACTCCTCCAGGAACGCCGCGGCCGCGGCCACGCCGCCCCGGGACTGCGCGCGGTCGGCCGAGCGCGCGAGCTCGCCGGCCACCTCCTCGTCGACGCTCGCCTGGGCGCGCGCGCGGTGCCACGCGCGGCGGTCGGGGTCCACCGCGGGGTCGGTGACCGCGGCCAGCGTCCGGTGCACCGCGAGCCGCTCGCCGTCCGAGGCCGACCGGTACACGGCCGACCGGACCAGCGGGTGGCGGAAGCGGACGGGTGGCGCGAAGTCGATCAGGCCGGTCGCGGCGGCCGCGGCGGCGGCGTCGGCCGGGATGCCCAGGCGGTCGGCCGCGCGCCAGAGCAGCGTGCCGTCGCCACCGTGCTCCGCGGCGGCGACCAGCATGATCCGCCGGGCGTCGTGGTCGAGCGACTCGAGGCGCCGGCGGAACCCCTCCTCGATGCGGTCGGCCAGCGGGACCCCGCCGGACGGCCCGAAGCCGAAGGCGAGCTCGGCGGCGCTGAGGCTGCGCGGGAGCTCGACGAGCGCGAGCGGGTTCCCGCCGGTCTCGGCGATGACCCGGTCGCGGACCCGCTCCTCGATCGGCCCGGGCATGACCGACGCCAGCAGGGCGCGCGCGGCGTCGTCGCCGAGACCCCGGAGCGTCAGCTCGGGCAGGCCGCCGAGCGCGTCGACGGCGCTCGGCTCGCGGACCGCGAACACCAGCGCGATCGGCTCGGCCAGCAGCCGGCGGGCCACGAACGCGAGGGTCTGGGCCGACACGCGATCCAGCCACTGCGCGTCGTCGACGACGCACAGCAGGGGCTGCCCCTCGGCGGCGTCCGACAGCAGGCTGAGCACCGCCAGGCCGACCATGAAGCGGTCCGGGGGCCCCTGGCGGCTCAGCCCGAACGCGGTCGCGAGCGCGTCGCGTTGGGGGCCCGGAAGGGCGTCGAGATGCTCGAGCGCGGGCGCGCACAGCTGGTGCAGGCCGGCGTAGGCGAGCTCCATCTCGGACTCGACGCCGACGGCGCGCGCCGTGCGGAAGCCGCCGGCGTCGCGCTCGAGCTCGTCCAGCAGCGCCGTCTTGCCGACGCCGGCCTCCCCGCGGACGACGAGCACGCCGCTCGTGCCGGCGGACGCGTCGGCCAGCAGGGCGTCGAAGACCCGGCGCTCGGCCTCGCGACCGAGCAGCGCAGTTGAGCGAACGCCGTTCATGAGCGTCGTCGTGACGCTCATTCCTCGACGAGCGCGTCGAAGGCCTTCGTGATGAGCTCGCGCAGGCGGTCGTGGTCGGCCTCCGCGAGGGCGTTGACGCCGATGACGTGGCGCAGCAGCCAGACCCCGGCCATCAGGGACAGCGTCAGGTCGGAGCGCAGCCGCGCGTCGTCGCCGTCCAGGAGCGCCGCGACGCGCGCCTCGACATGACGTTCGATGCCGTCGCGGACGACCTCGGCGGCGACCGGGTTGGCGGCCGATCGGAGGGTGATCAGGAACGGGCCGTGAGCGCCCGCCTCGGGACCGGTGCGCCGCACCAGCACGTCGGCCATCCGCTCGCTCAACGTGCCGGGGCCCTCCCGTTCCAGGGCCTCGCGGACGATCGTCGGCGGCATGAACGACGCGTCGACCGCCTCCGCGAACAGCTTCTCCTTCGTGCCGAAGTAGCGGTTGACGAGCTTCGCGGTCACCCCGGCGCCCTGGGCGATCTCGCGCACCCCGGCACCGTCGTACCCGTGGCGGCCGAAGGCCTCGATCGCGGAGGCGAGGATGGCCTCCCGCGTGGCCGCCGCGTCGCGCTTGCGTTTCGGTGCGGCTTCGTCGATCGCCATGTCGACGAGTGTAGACATAGAAGTCCACACTTGTCGACATAGGGTGTCCGGAAGCTGTCGGTCAGAGCACGGGCGCCGCCACCTGGTCCGGGAAGTCGATGCTCCGCGCCATGTCGCGCCCGGCCTCGTACTCGGAGCGGAGCAGGTCGAGCTTGACCCCGATCCGCCGGTGAGCGTCGCTGCCCAGGATCACCCAGTGGCGGCGCTCGCCGGACGCGACCACGTCGTAGACCGCCCCAGCCACCCGGACGGGGTCGCCCGGGAAGTTGTCCGGCGTGACCTGGGCGACCGCGTCGCGGAACGCCCCCGCCGTCGCGGCGTAGTCGGCGATCGCCGCACCGGACGTCTTCGTCCGGTCCTGGATGCCGGTGCGCAGCGAGCCGGCCTCGACCAGGAAGGCGCGCAGGCCGAGCGGCTCGACCTCCTGCCACAGCGCCTCCGTCAGCCCCTCCAGGGCGAACTTGCTCGCCGAGTAGTAGCCGTTGGCCGGCAGGCTCGCGATGCCGTCCATCGACGAGACGTTCACGATCGTCCCGCTGCGCCGTTCGCGCATGCCCGGAAGGACCAACCGCATCAACTCGACCGCGGCGAAGAAGTTCACCTCGAACGTGGCGCGGTAGTCGGCCTCGTCCTGCTCCTCGATCGCGCCGATGAAGTCGATCGCCGCGTTGTTGACCAGGACGTCGATCGCGCCGAAGCGCTCCTGCGCCGCCGCGACCGCGTCCCGACGCTGCCGCGCGTCGGTCACGTCCAGCGGGACCGCCAGCGCGGCGTCGGGGTGGCGGTCGGCGAGCTCGGTGAGGGCCGGGAGCGTCCGCGCGGCGAGCACCACGCGGTCGCCCTGGTCGAGCACGTGCTCGGCCAGCGCGCGGCCGAGGCCGTAGGACGCGCCCGTGATGAGCCAGGTCTTGGGGTTGTTGTCGTTCATGGTGGTCACCGTGCGGTCGCGTAGTCGGCGGACGCGCTGAGGCCAGCCCAGCGTTCGAGCTCCTCGGCGCGCCTGTCGCCGGCCGTCCGCGCGGCGGCAACGGCGTCGGAGCCCAGCAGCAGCCGGCGCGGCGGGGCGTCGTCGCCGACGACCTCGACGATGATCTCGGCGCCCCGCGCCGGATCGCCGGGCTGGACGCCGTCGGTCTGGTCGCGCATCGCGTGGATCGCGCCGACCGTCTCCGCGTAGTCGGCGCCGACCGCGTGGCGCTCCATCGAGGCGCCCTGCCAGTCGGTCCGGAACGCGCCCGGCTCGACGATGACCACCCTGACGCCGAACGGCGCGACCTCGCTGGCGAGGACCTCCGAGAAGCCCTCGACCGCGAACTTCGCGGCCTGGTAGGCGCCCAGGCCGGGCGTCCCGCCGACGCGCCCGCCGAGCGACGACAGCTGCACGAACGTGCCGGAGCGCTGCGCGCGCAGCACCGGCAGCGCGGCGCGCGTGACGTTGACGACGCCGTAGAAGTTGGCGTCGACCTGCGCGCGGAAGTCGTCGGGATCCATCTCCTCGATCGGCGCCGAGTTGGCGTAGCCGGCGTTGTTGACGACGACGTCCAGCCGCCCGAAGGCGTCGACCGCGGCGCGCACCGCGGCGTCCGCGGCGGCCGGGTCGGTGACGTCGAGCGCGACCGCGCGGACGCGGGCGCCATAGCGGTCGACCAACTCGGCCAGACCCTCCGGCCGGCGGGCCGTCGCGACCACCTGGTCGCCGTGCTCCAGCGCCGCGACCGCGATCTCGCGGCCGAGGCCGCGCGAGCTTCCCGTGACGAGCCATGTACGTGATGACATCTCAGTGCTCCGGTTTCTCTCTTGCGGGACCGTGCGGCCCCTGGGTGTCGGAACAGCGTCCCTCCAGGCGGGCGGCGTCGCGCCCGGGGCCATCCCTGGTCTGGTGCCGGGCGTCGGTCGGTCCTCACGCGTTCGGCGCGACCGCCAGCTCGCGGTTGAGCGCCAGCGCCGCGCGCAGACGCCGGTCGTGGGTCGCGACGACGAGCGCCCCCGGCCAGCCGTCCAGCGCCGCCTCGAGCACCTCCACCGACTCGATGTCGAGGTGGTTGGAGGGCTCGTCGAGCAGGAGGCATGTCGCCCGCCGCTGGGCGAGCACGGCGAGCTCGGCTCGGGTCTGCTCACCGGGAGCGTCGACGTCGTCGTGCTGCCCGAGTGCGCCGTCGACGCAGGCGAGATCGACGAGCTCGAGGCCGTCCTGGACCGCCACGGCGTGGTCTACCTCACGGCCGGGGTCCGCCAGCGCTCACCGGCCCCTGGGCAGCTGCCGAGCAACTGGGTCCACACGGGCGTGAACCCGAGGCTGCGGAAGGGCGCAGGGCCGCCCGACGGCCCCGGCCGGCAGTGGTTCCACATCCGCCAGAACAAGCACCACCGGTGGGCGCTCGACGAGAACCAGATCTACCAGTACAACCTCGGAGGCGCCCTGCACCCGCGCGTCCTGTGGTGGGAGGCGATGGAGGTCCCACGGCGGTCGGTGGAGT
Organism: Baekduia sp.; assembly: GCA_036518975.1. Taxonomy (GTDB): domain Bacteria; phylum Actinomycetota; class Thermoleophilia; order Solirubrobacterales; family Solirubrobacteraceae; genus Baekduia. The sequence continues at coordinate 6,884 of DATDMD010000049.1, read as the reverse complement.
TCCTGACGCTCGGCGAGGAGATCACGGTCGTCTCGCTCGTGTGCGAGGACCTGGCGGAGCACGACCAGGTCGCCGAGGTCATCCGGGACGTCGGCCCGACCGGCGTCACCGCCGTCCTGCTGGACGGACCGCAGCTGACCTCCCGCTGGGCGGCCCGCTATGCGAGCGTGCTGGCCGACGACCTGGGGTCGGCCATCCTGACCCTGACCTCGTACGGGATGGTGCAGCGCAGCCGGCCGGGACGCCTGGACGCCTCCACGGTCGTCGCGCTCTGGAAGGACCCCGGGCGGGGCTTCCGGGAGATCCCCTCGAGTCCGGTGCGCAGGCGGTGCTCCTGACGGCGTGCGGCTCGCGCGCGACCCGGCGCACCGGCGACGGCCGCCGGCCCGTCGGCACCGGGCCCACCTCTTCGACGTCGCCGTGCACCAGATCCGCGCCTCGGATGCCGGCTCGTCGAGAACCCCGCCGGCCCGGACCCGGGCGAGCCTGCCCCGAGTGCTCGACGTCGAGGATCTCACGGTCCTGACCGGGTGGGCGGAGGCGGTGGCGCAGGTCCTTGCTCACGCCCCCGAGCGCATCCCCGCCCTGCTGGCCGACGCGCGGCCGGGCGCCGCCTGGCGCTCCGGGCTCGGCATCGCGGACCCGTCCCCGCAGCTCGACGAGGCGATCGCGTCGGTCGCCGCCATGATCGACGGGGCCACATCCTCAGGCGCCCCACCGTCGTTCGACGCGGTGCTCGCGGCCTCCCGCGAGACCCGAGCGCGCGAGCAGCCGCTCGACGAGCTCGTACGCAGCGCGCTGCGAGCGACCCTCGAGCAACTCGTCTCCCGCGGGGATGCTCGGCTGATCACTCCAGAAGGTCCACCGGATGGCAGGACAGGGCTTCCCCACCCCGCCGTACAATCGCCCGCGTGAAGCTGGTCGTCTCGCGGGCGCCGGGGTCCGAGCGCGTCGTGACGCCGCTCGAGCTGTTCTTCGACCTCGTCTACGTCTTCGCGATCGGCGAGCTCGCGCACCATCTGCTCGAGCACGTCGATGTCCGGACCGGTGCCGAGACGCTGGTGATGGCCCTCGCGGTGGTCTACGCGTGGTTCATGACCGCGTGGGGCTTGAACTGGCTGGATCCCGACAAGCTGCCGGTGCGGCTGCTGATCGTCGGCCTGATGTTCGCGAGCCTGCTGATGTCGGTGTCGATCGCCGACGCGTTCGGCGACCGCGCGTGGCTGTTCGTCACGGGCTACCTGCTCCTGCAGGTCGGCCGGGCCACGTTCCTCATCGTCGCGCTGCGCGGCCGCGCGCTCAGCGCCCACTTCGTCAACGACCTCGTCTGGGAGCTGGGCACCGGGGCCGCCTGGATCGCGGGCGCCGTGGCCGACGGCGACGCGCGGCTCGTGCTCTGGGGGCTCGCCGTCGCGGCCACGCAGGCCGGCGTGTGGTCGCTGCACTGGCTGCCCGGACGCGGCCGCGCGATCGACATCGCCCACACCGACATCGCCGCCGCGCACCTGTTCGAGCGCTTCCGGCTGTTCTTCATCATCGCGTTGGGCGAGACGGTGCTGACCACCGGCGAGGCGTTCGTCGCCGAGCCGTTCACGGTCGCGCGCCTGGCCGCGCTGGCGATCGCCTTCGCGGGGACGGTCGCGCTGTGGTGGTGTTACTTCTTCCGCGCCGAGGCGGTGGCCGCCGGCGCCGTCGAGGCGGACGACGACGCCGGCGCGGTCGGCCTCCGCGGGACCTGGACGCTGACGCTCATGGTGCTCGCCCTCATCGCCATCGCGGTGGGCGACGAGCTGGCGATCGCCCACCCGGACGGCGACCCGACGCTCGGGTTCACGGTGCTGACCTTCGGCGGCGCCGGATTGTTCCTGCTCGCGCAGACGCTGTTCATGGCCCAGACGATCGGGACCGTGCCGCGCTCACGCGTCGTCGCGCTCGCCGCCCTCGTGGTCCTCGCGCTGGCCACGGCTCCGCTGAGCCTCGTCGCCGGGATCGCCGCGGCGACCGCCGTCCTCGTCGCCGTCGCGGTCGTCGACACCCTCGCGTGACTCACGTCGGGCACGCCGATAGGGTCCCGGCGATGGTCGACGCCGCCGCCCAGGACGATCCGGCCGCCGACGAGGCGCGCGTCTGGCGCTCCGCAGCGGTCGCCGACTCCTCCGGGGTCGTCGGCTCGGCCGGCGTCGCCGCCTCGCGCGGGATCGTCGGCTCAGCCGGCGTTGCCGAATCGGTCGGCGTCGTGGGCTCGGCGGGCGTCGTCGGAGCAGCGGGCGTGGCCGGCAGCATCGGCGTCGGCGGCTCGGCCGCGGTCGTCGGCAGCCTGGGCGTCGCGCTCAGCATCGGGGTCGTCGGCTCGAACGGCATCTTCGCCGGCCTGGCCAACGCCGGCTGCGCCGGCTGCATCGGCTGCATCGGCTGCGTGAACTGCAAGGGCTGCGTGGGGTGCGTCGGCTGTGTCGGGCTGACCGGCGCGGTCGGACGCATCGGCGAGCGCGCGGCGTAGCCGAGCGCCGCTGCGCCGGACGGTCTCATCGCGTGCTCGGCAGCGCCGTGTGCTCGAGCGCCCACTCGAGCGCGTAGTCGGCGACCTTCTCCCAGCCCGGCCACGCCGGCAGCAGGTGCGGCCCGTCGAACTCCTTGACCTCGGTGATGACGTCGTCGTTGTAGTGCTTGGCGTTCGACCGCTGGATCGACGGCGGCATCAGGTGGTCGTGACTGCCCGAGATGAACAGCAGCGGCGCGCGCTCCTCGTTGGCGGTTCGCCGGGTTCTTGAGGACCGGGAAGCTCGCGCGCACCGCGAGCGCCCGGCCCCAGCCAGAGCGGACGGGTAGCTCCGAGGTGTCGCCCCAGTATCTATGCGGGTTCGTGGTTCGTCAGGTGCCCTGAGTTGCGCTCAATGTGTTCCGCGAGTTGTTCCGCAAGCGGCGTGACCCCACCCGCGTCGACCATCACCGCGGGCGACCAGCTCGCACGGTTCGGCGGGGGCGGGAAGCGCGGCCGCGAAGACGGCGGCGAGATGAACGTGAGCGCGGGCTCGATTCGCCCGGCGATTCACGGGATGATCCCGAGGATGCCTGGGACGTCGCTGGTTGGGCGTGAACGCGAGGTGGGCCTGATCGTCCAGCTGCTGGGCGACGTGCACGGTCGCGGTGGCGCGCTCGTCCTGGAGGGCGTCGCCGGCGTCGGAAAGTCGACGCTGCTGGCCGAGGCGCAGAGGATCGCGGGCGATCGCGTGTCCTCGTCCAGATCGGCGCGCTGGGCGGCCTGGCGCGCGCGATCCACCTGCTGCGGGGCAGCGAGCCGGACGCCGAGGACGACGTGGGTCCTTGACGGCCGCGCGCCGGGTCCTATCGCCGCAGGTGATGACCACCCGGACTCAAGTTGCGCTCCCCACCGGCGTCACGGCCGAGGGCGACGGCATCGCCATCGGCCAGACCGGCGCACGCGTCGACGCCTACATCGACTTCCTCTGCCCGTTCTGCCGCCAGTTCGAGGCCGCCTCCGGCGACGCGCTGAAGCAGATGGTCGCCGAGCAGCTCATCACGCTCGTCTATCACCCGCTCGGCTTCCTGGACCGGCTCTCGACCACGGCCTACTCGTCGCGCGCGTCGGCCGCGTCGGGCTGCGCGTCGGACGGCGGCCGCTTCGTGGCGTTCAAGGACGCCCTGTTCGCCGTCCAGCCGGAGGAGGGCGGCCCGGGTCTCAGCGATGAGCAGCTCGTGGCCATCGGCGCGGACGTCGGGCTCGACGTCGACAGCTTCGGCGCGTGCGTGATGGCCGGGCGCTACCTGCCGTGGGCGGCGTTCGTCACCGAGCGCGCGCTCGAGCGCGGCGTGAGCGGCACACCGAGCGTCTACGTCGCCGGGACGCCGGTACCGGCCAACGCGCGGACGATCGCGGCAGCGGTCGCCGCCGTCGCGCGCTGAGCACACCACCATCGAGAGGCTCCAGCCATGGCAACGCGCATCACCTTCCTCAGCGGCCAGGACACGCTCGTCACCGAGAGCGAGTCCGAGGTCGTGGCGGCCGTCCGCCGCGACCACCCCAACCCGGTCAAGCTCGAGGGCACCGACGGCGTGGTGCAGTTCGTCAACTGGAGCCACGTGACGCTGATCGCGCCGGCGGTCGATCCGCCGGCGCCGGTCTGAGCCGGGCGCGGCGCTCCGGCCGCCGGCGGCGGGGGCCGGAGCCCGCTCGACCGCCGCTAGCGGCTGCGACCGCCCGTGCCCCGGCTGCGACCGCTCGTGCCCTGGTCCTCGCCGCCGTCGCCACCGGCCGCCACGAGGTCGACGCCGAGCGCCGTCGCCAGCGGGTCGGCCGCGGCCACCATCTTGAAGACGCCGACGTTGGGCCCGACCGCGGTCAGCACGCCGGTGATCTCGTCCACCGACGCACCGGCGTCCAGCGCCGCGGTCACGTGCAGCAGGTACGACACGTCGTCGCCGCCGGTCGCGATCAGCGCCGCGATGTTGACCATCGCGAACATCTTGGCGTCCAGGTCGGAGGCGTCGACGGCCTCCTGGACGCGGATGGCGATCAGGTCGTCGAGCGCCTGCTCGTCGTTGTCGTGGATGTGCTGCAGGCGGTCGCGCTGCTCGTCGGTGGTCTTGGGGCTCTTGGTGGCCATGAGCTCGCTCCTTGGGGTCGTGGGGTGCCGCTCATCGCTGCAGGTAGGCCGCCGTCCTGCGAGGGCGAGCCGGTGTTGCCGGGGCCGCGGCGGCCTACCCCATCAGAGGCAGACGGCCGACGAGCAGGAGATCGCGATGACGCTGGACTACGACGAGTTCCTGGCCGAGGTCCAGCGCGACGCGGAGCTGCCCGGCCAGGACGACGCGGTTCGCGCGATCCGCGCGGCGATGGCGACGCTCGCCGAGCGCTTGTCGGGCGACGAGGTCCGCGACCTCGCTCGGCACCTGCCCGAGCCGGTGCGCTCGTGGCTGCACGACGGCGAGGTGGCCGAGCCGTTCGGCGTCGAGGAGTACCTGGAGCGGCTCGCTCAGCGCGAGGGCGTCGACGAGGGCGAGGCGGTCCGCCACGCCGTGGCGGTGTTCGCCGCGCTGCGACTTGCGACCGGTCCGGGCGAGCTGCGCCGCCTCGAGGCCGAGCTGCCCAAGGACTACCGCGTGCTGCTGGCGGCCGCGGAGGCGGCCGTGGAGCCCGACGGCGGCCCGCCCCCGGCCGAGGCGTTCATCCTGCGCGTCGTCGCCTACGGGGCGCTGGACCTGAGCAGCGCCTGGGCCGCGGCCGAGGCCGTGCTCGAGGCGCTGGGCGAGCGGCTCTCGTCGGGCGAGGCGGAGGACCTCGCCGCCCGGCTGCCCGAGGAGCTCGCCGAGCGGCTGCGCCGCGGCGAGCAGCGCACGAAGGGGCGCCCGGCGCCGCTGGACGTCGAGGCGTTCGTCGAGCGGATCGCCCAGCTCGAGGACGTCTCCCCGGAGAGCGCGCGCCGCCACGTCCGCGCCGTGCTGCTGGCGCTGCGCGACGTCGCCGGCGAGCAGGAGCTCGACGACGCGCTCGCCCAGCTGCCCGGCGGGTACCGCAGCCTGCTCCCGGACGGCGGCGCCGGCGAGGCGGAGCGCCGCTCGCGGCGCCGCCGCCCGCCCGACCTCTTGGCCGCGCCGTTGACCCCGGAGACTGTCGAGCTCCACGCGCCCGACGACCTCCCCGGCGCCACGGCCGCCGCGGTGCGTGAGCACATGGCGTCCCTGCAGCGCTTCACCGACGAGCCACTGCTCAGCGCGCGGCTGACGCTGCGCCGGCCGCAGACGCACGCCTCGCGGTCGCGCTGGGTCGCCGACGCGAGCATCCTGCTCGACGGGCGGCTGCTGGCGGCGCACGCCACCGGCCCGTCGGCGATGGCGGCCGCCGACGAGGTCGTCGAGCGGCTGCGCCGGCAGATCCGCCGCGCGGTGGGAGCGGAGATCGCGACGCGCAACGAGCCGCGCGCGATCGCCCGGGCGCTGCGCGACCTGCGCGACGAGCTGGGCCACCGGCCCTCGGCCGAGGTGCTGCCCACCAGGCCCGGCGACCGGCGCCTCGTTCACCGCATCGCGCAGCCCCCGCTGCCCGTCTCCCTTGCCGACGCCGCCGCCGACCTCGTCGACCGGGACAGGGAGTTCCGGCTGTTCCTCGAGCAGGACACCGGCGAGTGGCTGTTCCTGCACCGCCGCGACGACGACCGCCTCGGCCTCATGCACCCGCCCTGGATGCCGGTGCCCGACGTCGTCGAGGACGTCATGGTCGTCGAGCCGATGCGCTTCCCCGACCCGCTGACGCTCGTGGAGGCGCAGGACGCGCTCGAGCAGCTCGGTGAGCGCTACCTGTACTTCGTGGACGCGGCCGACGGGCGCCCGAAGGTGCTCTACCTGCGCCACGACGGCGACCTCGGGCTCATGGAGCCCGAGCACGAGCTGGCGGTCGAGCCGCTCTGAGGTCCTCCTGGCAGGGGCATGTCCGTCGCCACGATGCGCGCCGTCGAGCTTCGGTCCGGGGAGAGCGGCGAGATGTACGGGGGACGGCGCGACGGAGACGCTCGTCGGGCTGGCGATCGCCGGACGCCGCCACGGCGTGTTCCTGGTCAGCAAGGTCATGAGCCGCCACGCGACGTTCGACGGCACGATCGCGGCGTGCGATGGCAGTCTGCGCCGCCCCGGCACCGATCGACGCCGGCTCGGGGGCATCGGCTTCCACTGTAGGAACCGCGTGGGCTCTTGCCCCGCCCGCCGCGCGGGCCTTGTCCGCGCGGGCCGGCGTCGTACTGGTCAAAGCATGATCACCCGAGCGCTGTTCGTACGCCTGGAGGCCAAGACCGGCCGCGAGCAGGAGGTCGAGAGCTTCCTGCGCAGCGCGCTGGACATCGTCGACACCGAGAACGGCACGCCCCTGTGGT
>DATDMD010000048.1:0-30702 GCA_036518975.1 Baekduia sp. | reverse complement strand
GGGCGGCGACGACAAGCCGGAGGGGTCCGCCCGCGCCCTCGAGCAGGGCGCCGAGGACGGCCATCGCGCTCGGCGCGTCGGCGAGGCGTTCGGCGTCGTCGAGGACCAGGACGAGCGGCTCGACCAGCAGCCGCTCGAGGTCGTCGACGAGCGCCCGTGCGGCGATCGACGGGTCCACGGCCTCGCCCGCCGCGCCGAGCTCGTCGAGCAGCACGTCGGCTGCACCCGGGACCGTGCGCCGCACGCCCTCGAGGATCGAGACGATCAGCCGGCCGCCGTCGGCGTGGTGGTCGCGGCACGGATGCCAGACCGTCAGCCCGCCGCGCTCCTCCACCGCCTGCTGGATCGCGAGCGTCTTGCCGTAGCCGGCCGGCGCGACGACGAGCAGGCAGCCGTCGTCCAGGGCGCGCGTCATGCGCGCGGCCACGTGCGGGCGCGGCAGCTGCCCGGCGCCGAGCTTCGTCCCTGGGGCCACGAGGGCGGCCAGCCTACCGTCAACTCGCGACGGAGCCAATGGCCTCGACGGCCAGCGCGTACTGCCGCTCGGTGATGCGCACGTGGGACTGCTGGCTCATCGACCGCGCAGCGACCCCCATCGCCTCGATCGGCGGCGCGTTCTCCAGGTGCGGGACGACGACCAGCGCCTCCAGCGCGACCTCCCACGGCCAGCGCTCGTGGCCGGACGCCCGCGGCTCGCTCGTCACCTCGGCCACGCCGAAGACGCGCTTCCAGACCGAGGCGTACAACACGAGGCGGTCGCCCGGCACGATGCGCGGCCGGCGCGGGAAGCCGGTGCGCGTGAGGCGCGTGTGCCACCGCTCGTCGGCCAGCCACGCCTCGGGCAGCGGGCCGCGCGCGTGGCCGACGGCCTTCAGCCAGTGGTTGCGTCCGGGGTCGTCGAGGGCGATGGCGCGACAGGCTACGCGGCGCGCCGCAGCGCGGATGACGCGCGCCGCTCCGCCAGCGCGGAGCGGAAGGCGGCCACAACGTCGGGGTCGAACTGCGTGCCGGCGCAGCGCTCCAGCTCGGCCAGCGCGGCGGCGGGTTGCAGCGCGGCGCGGTAGGGGCGATCGGTGACCATCGCGTCGTAGGAGTCGCAGACCGCGACGATGCGCGCGCCGAGCGGGATCGCGTCGCCGGCCAGGCGGTCCGGGTAGCCGTCGCCGTCGTAGCGCTCGTGCGAGGCGCGGACCAGCGCCGCGACCGCGCGCAGCGCCGGCGCCGCGGCGACGATGCGCTCGCCGATCACGGTGTGGCGGCGCATGAAGGCCCACTCGTCGTCGTCCAGCGCGGCGGGCTTGTCCAGGATGGCGTCGGGGATCGCGACCTTGCCGACGTCGTGCAGGTCGGCGGCGTGGCGGACCTGCTCGACCTCAGCGGGCGACAGCCCCAACTTGCGCGCGACCGTGACGGCGAGCTCGGCGACCTGCGACAGGTGCTCGCCGAGGCTCGGGTCGCGCTCGGCCAAGGCCTTCAACAACACGTCGCGCGACTGCGAGCCGGCCGACGGGCGCCCGCCGTGCTTCTGGGCGTACATGCGCTGGTCGGCGAGCCGCAGCGCCTCGGCGGGGTCGTCGACCTCGAACGGCGCGACGACGAACCCGTGCGAGGAGCCGATGTCGAAGCCCTCGCCGCGCTCGCGCAGCGCGGCCGCCGCGTGGGCGGCGACCACCTCCGCCCGCGCGAGCCTGGGCGCCAGCAGGGCGCAGAACTCGTCGCCGCCCATGCGGTAGGCGCCGCCGTGGCCCGCGACGCGCCGGGCGAGGTTGGAGCCCAGGCGCACGAGCAGGTCGTCGCCGGCCGGGTGGCCGTAGCAGTCGTTGTAGTGCTTGAAGCCGTCGAGGTCGAAGAGCACGAGCACGACCGGGTCGTCCTCGGTCGCGGCGGCCATCCGGCCCGTGAGGTCCTGGATCAGCGCGCGCCGGTTGCCGAGGCCGGTCAGCGCGTCGGTGAGCGCCTCGCGCCGCGTGACCTCGAGCATCTTGTTGTTGTCGCGGAACGCGATGAACAGCCGGACGCCGACGGCGCACAGCGCGAGGCCGGCGAGCACCACCGCGACGGGCGTGACCGTCCCCAGGCCCGCGTAGACGAGGACGCCCAGCGCGGTCGCGCCGAAGGCCAGCGGCAGGACGGTCGCCCGCCGGCCCGCCCGGTGCGAGGCCGCCGCCACGGCCGCGCGCGCCGGCGCGCACGCCGCCACCGCCAGCGCGAGGAACGCGAAGTCCCAGCCGGCGTCCCACGGGTCCGGGAACCCGCCGCCGCCGTTGGCGACCGCGACCAGGTAGTGGGAGTCGGCCGCCCAGAACGAGACGATCGCGGCGCCGGCGGCGATCCACGTCCAGTCCAGGCGCCAGCCGCGCACGGCCATCGCGCCGACGACCAGGCCGAGCAGGATGAGGTCCGACAGCGGGTAGGCGGCGTTGGTGGCCACCGACTTCCAGTCGCCGCCGATCAGGTCGACGATCCCCGGCACGACCAGCGCGGCGGCGACCGCGGCGGTCGCCAGCGACGCGGTGACGCCGTCGACCCACAGGCGCCGCGGCGCGCCCTGCACGCGCGAGCCGAGCACGCGCGCCAGGCCGGCGAACGTCAGCAGCGGGAACGCGAGGTACCCGAAGTCCGCCGGCGACGGCACCGGGATGTCGTCGCGGTCGGAGAGCACGGCCGTCCAGTAGACGTCGCCCGCCGCCCAGCAGAGAATGCCGGCCGCGACGAGCAGCCACGCGACGCGGTCGGGGCCGCGGTGGCGCCAGGCGGCGACCGCGCACGCCAGCCCGGAGCCGAAGTCGACGACGAGGTGGCTGGGCCGGCCGAACAGCACGCCGCTCAGCGGGACGGCGTGGGTCAGCAGGTTGAGCTCGAAGACCGCCAGCCAGCAGCCCAGCGCGAGCAGCGCCCAGAGGTGCAGCGGAACGTGTCGACGCCCGTCCTCCACACCACCTTGGTCGGCCGGTCACCCGATGATCTGCAGGTCCTTCGGCAGACCTGTGAGCACTTCTGCGCCATCTTCGGTGACGACCGCGAGGTCCTCGATCCGGACGCCGATCGCCCCGGGGACGTAGACGCCGGGCTCGACCGTGACGACCTGGCCGGCCACCAGCGTCGCGTCGGAGCGCTGCGACAGGCGCGGCCCCTCGTGGACCTCGGCGCCCACACCATGGCCGAGGCCGTGGCCGAAGTGCTCGCCGTGGCCGGCGGCGGTGATGATGTCGCGCGCCACCGCGTCGACCTCGCGCCCGGCCGCGCCGGCGCGCACCGCCGCCAGCGACTCGATCTGCGCCCGGAGGACCAGGTCGTAGATCTCGCGGTCCCGCGGGTCGATCTCGCCGGTCGCGTACGTGCGCGTGCAGTCGCTGGCGTAGCCGTCCAGTTGCGCGCCCCAGTCGATCGTCACGAGCGTGCCCGTCGGGATCGCGACGTCGCGCGGCGAGGCGTGCGGCAGCGCGCTGTGGGGGCCCGAGGCGATGATCGGCGGGAACGAGACGGCCTCCGCGCCGGCCTTGCGCATCGTCATCTCGAGGTCGAGCGCGACGTCGCGCTCGGTGCGGCCCGCCAGGCCGCGGCCGAGGACCTCGGTGAGCGCCGCGTCGGCGAGCCGGGTGGCGGCGCGGATCTTCTCCAGCTCGCCGGCGTCCTTGACCGACCGCAGGTCCTCGATCAGCCCGCCCGCGGGGACCAGCTCGACGCCCTCGACGACCTTCGACGCGAGCAGGTTGTGGTCCTTGACCGACATGGTGGCGTCGTCGAAGCCGAGCTTGACCGTCGCGCCGTCGGCCGGGCCGACGAACGTCGCCGCGGCCGGCAGGATCTCCGCCGCGATCTCGCGCTGCCAGCCGTCGGCGAGCTGCTCGGCGGACTGGGTCAGGTAGCGGAAGTCGGTGAGGAACAGGCGCTGGCCGGCCGGCCCGACGAGGGCCAGGCCGTTCGAGCCGGTGAAGCCCGAGAGCCAGCCCACGTTGACGAGGTTGGTGACGAGCAGGGCGTCGAGCCCGCGCTCGGCGAGCTGGGTGGCGACGCGGTCGGAACGGTCCATGGAAGTCACAGGTCGAGCTCCTCCTTGATGCGGGTCAGCGCGGTGCGGTAGCCGTCGACGCCCTCGCCCTTGACGGTCGCGACGCAGATGTCGCGGATCACCGAGACGCGGCGGAACTCCTCGCGCGCGTCGACGTCGGACAGGTGCACCTCGACGGCCGGGACCGCGGCGATCTCCAGCGCGTCACGCAGCGCCCACGCGTAGTGCGTCCACGCGCCGGGGTTGATGACGATGGCGTCGGCCAGGCCCTCCAGGCGGTGGAGGTGCTCCACCATCTCGCCCTCGTGGTTGGTCTGGAAGAACCGCGGCTCCAGGTCCAGCGCGTGCGCGAAGCCGGCGATCTGCTGCTCGAGCTGGTCGAAGGTCAGCGCGCCGTAGTGCTGGGCCGGACGGCGCCCGAGCATGTCCAGGTTGACGCCGTGGATGATGTCGACGCGGTTGCGCGAGGTCACGGGACCGCCAACTCTCGCACGGCAAGCGCGACGTCGTCGTCGGAGACGTCCTGGCCCTGGACCACGTCGCCCGGCGCGCGGACCAGGACGAACGGCGTGCGCGCCGTCTCCGTGCGCTTCTTGTCCAGGCGCGTGGCGGCGACGATCGCCTCCGGCTCGACCGGGTGGTCGTGCAGCGTGGTCGGCAGGCCGGCGCCGGCCAGCAGCGCCTCGACCTGCCCGCGCAGGTCGCTCAGGCCCGACAGGCGCAGCGCCGCGAGCAGCCCGAGCCCGACGGCCTCGCCGTGGCGCAGCGTGCCGTAGCCGAGCGTCGTCTCCAGCGCGTGGCCGACCGTGTGGCCGAGGTTCAGCACCTGGCGGCGGCCGCCGTCGCGCTCGTCGGCGGCGACGACCGCGAGCTTGGTGCGCGCGCACGCGAAGATGACGTCGTCGTCGACCGGCGCGCCGGCCGCGACGCGCTCCCACAGCGGCCCGCCGGCGATCAGCGCGGTCTTGACGACCTCCGCGTAGCCGGCCGCGTGCTCCTCGGGCGGCAGCGTGGACAAGGTGGTGGTGTCGACCAGGACGGCCGCCGGCTGGTGGTAGGCGCCGACGTAGTTCTTGGCCGCCGGCAGGTCGACGCCGGTCTTGCCGCCGTAGGCCGAGTCGACCTGGGAGACGACGGTCGTCGGCGCCTGCACGACGGGGATGCCGCGCTGGAAGGTCGCCGCGCAGAACCCCGCGAGGTCCCCCACCACGCCGCCACCCAGAGCGATCAGGTGATCTGCGCGCGTGACGCCCTGCTGGACCAGGGCGGTCCACACGCGCTCGCAGGTGGCGAGCGTCTTGTGCTCCTCGCCGGGCGGGATCTCGACCATCCCGGCCAGGCCGGAGGTGGCCAGGCCGCCGAACTGGTGCTCGGCGACCGCCGCGTCCGTGACGCAGATCGCGCGCCCGCCCAGGCCGGGCAGGCCGGCGAGCGGCGCGCCGGCCAGCGCCAGGACGCCGCGCCCGACGAAGACGGGGTACTCGCCCGACGCCGCGCTGGCCCAGATCAGCCGCGTGCCCTCCGGCGCGGCGGCCAGCGCGCGCAGCGCGGGCTCGGCGCGGACGATCACGCCCGGGTCGGCCTGCGGGAGGTGCGCGTCGGCGAGCGTGGCGTAGAGCTTGGCTCGCTCGGCGTGCAGCGCCGCGAACGCGTCGCGGTCGCGCGCCAGCGGGCGGTCGCCGCCGGCCGCGCGCTCCCACGCGACGTCGAGCGCCACGTCCAGCGCGACCGTCACGTGGCGCGCCAGCGCCGCCCGCACGCGCTCGCTCAGGACGGCGCCGCCGCCGAGCGACACCACCAGGTCGGCGTCGCCGGGAGCGTCGAGCACGCCGAGGACGACCTCCTCCTCGAGGGCGCGGAACGCGGCCTCGCCGTCGGTGGCGAAGACGTCGGCGATCGGCCGGCCGGCCCGCGCGACGACCAGGTCGTCGGTGTCGACGTGCTCGACGCCGCGCGCGGCCGCCAGCTCACGGGCGAGGGTCGTCTTCCCCGCGCCCATGAAGCCGATGACGACGGTCAGCCGCGCCACGCGATCCGCTCGGTGTACCGCTCGACGGCCTCGCGGACGTCGTCGATGTGGTCGCCGCCGAACTTGCGCCGGTACGCGTCGGCCAGGACGTAGGCCAGCATGGCCTCGCCGACGACGCCGGCGGCCGGGACGACGCAGGAGTCGGTCCGCTCGCGCAGCGCCTGCGCGGGCTCGTGGGTGTCGATGTCGACCGAGCGCAGCGGCTTGGTCAGCGTCGGGATCGGCTTCATCGCGACGCGCGCGACCAGCGGCAGGCCGGTGGTCATGCCGCCCTCCCGGCCGCCCGCGTGGTTGGTCTCGCGGTGGTAGCCGCGCTCCGGGTCCCAGAAGATCTCGTCGTGCGACTGCGAGCCGGGCTTGCCGGCGAGGTCGAAGCCGTCGCCGAAGGCCACGCCCTTGGCCGCCTGGATCGACGCGAGCGCGCCGCTGATCCGGCCGTCCAGGCGCTCCTCCCACGACACATGCGAGCCGAGGCCCGGGACGAGGCCGAAGGCGACGACCTCGAAGACGCCGCCGATCGACTCGTTGGCCTTGCGCTGCACGTTGATGTGGTCGACCATCGCCTTGGAGGCCGTCGGGTCCAAGCAGCGGACCTTGTCGGCGTCGACGTCCGCGAAGTCCGCGACCGTCACCGGCGTGGCGCGCGGCGCGGCGTAGACGTCGCCGATCTGGACGACGTGGCTGCGGACCTCGACGCCGAGGGCGGCGAGGAAGGCCTTGCACAACGCGCCGCCCGCGACGCGCGCCGCGGTCTCGCGGGCGCTCGCGCGCTCCAGCACGTTGCGCACGTCGGTGAAGCGGTACTTCTGGACGCCGACCAGGTCGGCGTGGCCGGGCCGCGGCAGGTGCACCTCGGGCACGTCGGCCTCGACCGGCCACGGGTTCATCCGCTCCTCCCAGTTCGCGTAGTCGCGATTGGGGACCTGCAGCGCGATGGGGCCGCCCAGCGTCCGGCCGTGCCGGACGCCGGCCGTGACGTTGGCATGGTCCTTCTCGATCTTCATGCGCCCGCCACGGCCATGGCCCAGCTGACGCCGGGCCATGTCGCGGTCGATCGCCTCCTGGTCGAGGGCCAGCCCGGCGGGAAGCCCCTCGACGATGGTCGTGAGGCCCGGTCCGTGGGACTCCCCTGCCGTGATCAAGTTCAGCGCCATGCGGCGCCGAAGTCTATGAGCCCGGGACCGTGAGGACCGTCTTGGTGTCGCCGACGCCCTGGCCGTCGGCGGCGACGGACGAGGGGACGTTGGCGACGTCGGGCGTCGCGACCGGGTCCTTGCGGACCAGGACGCCGAGGCCCTTGTCGTAGTTCCAGTCCGACAGGAGCGCCGGATCGTCGGCGACGAGGTTGCGGATGACGTCGCGGCCGGCCTTGGACTCGCGGGCGTGGGCCTTGGCGGCCGCGGCGGTCGACGAGGCCTTGGCCAGGCCGATCCGCTCGAGCTCCAGCTGGTACTGGACGACGCCGGCGGTGCCGCTCTGCATGTCGAAGAACTCGAGGTCGCCCGGCTTCAGCGTGATCTGCTGGCACTCGTCCTTGGACGGCGTGCACTTGCCGTCGCCGGTCGGGACCACGTCGCCGTTGATCAGGAAGGTGGCGGTCTTCTTGTCCTCGCCGACGCCCAGGAACACGAAGAACGGGTTGTCGGAGGACGGCAGCGGCGTCAGCCGCGCGACGTTGTTGTAGGCCTTCTCCGCGCCGGACTCGCCGAACTTGACGTCCACGCGGTAGGTGTCCGTGCTCGGCGGCTTCTTGGTGGTGTCGGTCGGCGCCGGGGTCGTGGGCGTGGACGGCCGGGACGGCGCGCCGCCGGTCGGGGCGGACGGCGTGCCCGAGGAGGACGACGACGAGGACGACGAGGACGAGCCCGACGACGAGCCGCCGAACGCGTCCGACAGCGCCGCGGCGGTGCTCTTGACGGCCGCCTTCAGCTCGGCGTCGGAGAGGCGCGGCTGGTGGTGCTGGACGAACGGGTCGCGGACGTCGCCCGGACGCGAGACCTTGCCGGCGGCCTGCTCCTCGAGGCTGACGACCTGGGCGCGCGCGGCGTCGCGGTGGTCGGCGAGGCCGTTGGCCGTCGTCGCGGGGGCGTCGGCGACGGTGGAGGCCACCGTGCCGGCGTCCGACTGGCCGCCGAGGACGATCGGCACCGCCACGAGGGCGGCGACGAGCGCGACGGCCACGGGCCAGAGGCGCTTCTCGACGAGGTCGTGGAGGACGTTGCGCAGGAAGCTCATGCTCAGTTACCGATCAGGCTGGCGGTCGCGGTGGAGCCGGTCGTGGTGGACGTCGCGGCACCGGTCGGCGGGGTGGCGTTGCCGGTCAGGCCCTCGTCGGAGGGCAGCAGGTACGAGGTGACGACGACGCTCGCGTCCACGTCCGGGAACCCGCCGGGCCCGGCCTGGAAGGAGACGCCGTCGGTCGTCAGCAGACGCCCCTTGACGCTGATGCCGTTGGCGCTGACGGCGGTCAGGTTGTCGAGCGCCCGCAGGAAGCGCTGCATGTTGGAGAACGACCCGCTGAAGTCGAACGAGAACGGCATCGTCGGGAAGCCCGCCGGGCCGACCGTCGCGCCGGGCGGGAGCGCCGCGGTCACGGTGGCGGGCGTCGCGGTGCCCGACGGCGTCGCGGTCGTGCCGGTGGCCGACGCGACCGCCGCGGCCGCGCCCGTGGGCGTCGCCGCCGCCGGGGCCGCCGAGCCGGTCATCTTGATCGAGGAGAACCGGACGTGGTTGGACGCCGCGGTCTGCTGCAGCTGGTAGACGAGCGACGGCATGTCGTCGTCGACCGGCACGGCCTTGCCGAGGCGGGCCACGGTCGAGTAGTCGCTGGCGTACTTGGCCTTGGCCGCGGCCGCCGACGAGGCGCTCGCCTGCGCGGTGTCCAGGCGGGCCTGGGCCTGCGTCAGCTGGGCGGACAGGTCGGACGCGTCCTTGCGCTTGGGGCTGATCGCCAGGAACCAGAAGGCGGCGCAGAGGCCGACCAGGGCGACGACGATCAGGACGGTGCGGTCACGCGCGGTCACTTGGTGGTCCCTCCGGTGGTGCTCGGAGCGGTCGAGGAGGTGGTGCCCGGCGTCGCGGTGCTCGCCGGGGTCGAGGTGCTCGCGGCGGTCGTGTCCGCCGCGGTCGTCGTCGTGCCCGCGGCGCCCGCGGTGTTCGCGGCGACCGTGGTCGACGGCGCGTCGAACCAGATGTCCACGTTGAAGAGCGGGTACTTGGCGTGGCCGCCGCGGCAGTCGGTGCCGCCGCCCGCGCCGCCCCCGCCGGACGCCGTCCCGCTGCCGTCGGCGCCGAGCGTGGAGTCCTCGAGGCTGACGCGCTGGACGCCGTCGGCCAGGCGCAGGCGCGCGAGGACCTTGGAGACGGAGGCCTGGCTGGTCGTGCAGCCCTGCAGCGAGATCGCCGGCGAGCTGATGGCCGAGCGCAGCGAGCCGGAGCCGCCGCCCGCCAGGCTGACGCTCGGCGACGTGGTCGCCGTCATGGACGTGACCCACGCGTTCTCGGGCAGGACGCGGGCGACCTCGTGCAGCGCGTGCGCCCAGTCGAAGCGGCTGGCGGCCAGCTGCTTGACGGTGTCGACGCGCTTGGCGCGGATCCCCGCGAACTTCGTGTAGCTGGCCAGCTCGGTGGCCTTGGCCTCGGCGGCCGCGGCCTGCGCGGTCACCGACGTCAGCTGCGACTGCTTGTCGTCCACCGACTTCTTGGAGGTGACGAACAGGCCGGTCATCGCGACGCTCAGCGCCAGGGCGCCGAGCAGGATGTAGGCGGCCCCGCCGGACTTGCCCGCGGCGCCACCGGCGCCGCGCTGCTGATCGGTGGGGATGAGGTTGACAGCCCTCATGCGTGCGGGGCCTCCTCGACGGCCAGGCCGGCCGCGATCGTGAGCAGGTGCGGATCCAGGCCCTCCGGCGTGCCCTCGACCACGCCGGACTCGACCGGAAGGCCGAGCTCGGCGGCGAGCGCGTCGTCGAAGCCGGGCACGGTGGCCGCGGCGCCCGTGAGCACGGCGCGCTGGACGCGCAGGCTCATGCCCTCCTGGGCGTGGTGGAAGTCGAGCGAGTTGCGGACCTCGCCGCCGATGCGGCGGACGCCGTCCAGCAGGACCGTGCGCGCCTCGGCGGCGATCTCGTCCTGGTCCTCGGACTCGACCTCGCTCAGCGGCGCGACGAGGCCGACGTGGCGCAGCCACCCGCGAGCGTGCTCCAGCGTGAGCGCCTTGCGCTCGGCGAGCTCGACGGCGATGGCCTCCAGGCCGCCGCCGACGACGCGGGTGAAGAGGCAGGTCGTGCCCTCCGCGACGGCGAGGTTCGTGAGCCCGCCGACGGAGAGGTAGAGCACCGGCTCGGGCGCCTCGGTCGGCGCGGCGCGGTGCAGCGCGCGGATCATGGCGAAGGCGGAGAGGTCGATGCCCTCGGGCTTCAGGCCGGCGGCCTTGGCGGCGGCCAGGACGCGGTCGACCATGTCGCGGCGTGCCGCGACGATCAGCACGCGCTGGCGCCGGCCGCCCTCGGTCTCGACGATGTCGAGCGGCTGGAAGTCCAGGACCGCGCTGTCGAGCGGCATCGGGATCTGGTCCTGGGCCTGGAAGCGGACGGCCGCCTCGAGCTCCTTCGGATCCTCGAGCGGTGGGAGCTCCAGGACGCGGACGACGATCTTCTGGTTCGCGATGCCGATGCGGACCTTCTTGTCGAGGCCCTTGTTGTCGCGGTAGAGCTGCCGGAGGGCGTCGGCGAGGGCGTCGACGTCGTTGACCTCGCCGTCCCGGACGATGCCGGTCTCCAGCGGGACGACGGCCGCGGACCTGACCGAGACCGTGCCGTTGACCGTCACCGCCGCGGCGTGGATTGCCGACGGCTCGATCTCGAGCCCTACGA
Organism: Baekduia sp.; assembly: GCA_036518975.1. Lineage (GTDB taxonomy): Bacteria > Actinomycetota > Thermoleophilia > Solirubrobacterales > Solirubrobacteraceae > Baekduia. The sequence continues at coordinate 19,787 of DATDMD010000048.1, read as the reverse complement.
TGGTGGATGCGCGCTTGGCCATGTTCAGGACGGTGGGTCGGCGGGGATGGGCGGTGTCTCAAGCACACGCCCCGACACCCTCGGTTGTTCGTCCAATCGGACGTCCGCTTGAGGGTGGGCGGTCAGAAGCTGTCGGTGTACGAGTCGACGATCTGGTCGCCGAAGAAGAACGCGATGAGAGCGCCGACGGCCAGGAACGGGCCGAACGGGATCTTGGTCTTCCGCCCGCTCGTCACGCCCTTGCTCGCGACCACCGCGGCGCCGACGACGACGCCCAGGATCAGGGCGATGAAGATCGCCGGCGCGACGGCGCGGCCGAGGTAGAGGCCCAGGACGCCGACGAGCTTGACGTCGCCCATGCCCATGCCCTTCTTGTTCAACAAGGTGGGCAGCAGGAAGAAGATGAGGGCGGCGGCGCCGGCGGCGAGCTGCTCGGGCAGGTCGCTGGGCGCCAGCAGCGCGCCGAGGACGATCGCCAGGACCGCAGCGGGCGCGGTGAGCGCGTTGGGGATGCGCTTGACGTCGAGGTCGATGACCGCGATCGGCACCAGGAACGTCACGAGGACGAGGCCGAGGACCATCTGCTCGACGTCGTCGTGCTTGACCGCCACGACGAGGACGTAGAGCGCCGCGGTGATCGCCTCGACGACCGGATAGCGCGCGGAGATCTTCTCACCGCAGCCGCGGCAGCGGCCGCGCAGGAGCAGCCACGAGAAGACGGGGATGTTGTCGTAGGCCTTGAGCTGCGTGCCGCAGCCGGGGCACTTCGAGCGCGGCTTGACGAGCGACTCGCCGCGCGGCAGGCGCCAGGCGACGACGTTCAGGAACGAGCCGATGAGAAGGCCGAACAGCGCGGCCGGTGCGAGCGCGGGAGCCATACGACCGAGTGATCGGCAGCAGCCCCCGCGCCCTTGACGCCCGGCGTCACCAGGTGTTGTTGTTGCAGCCCTTCGACGCGCCGTCGCAGGTGCGCGTGATGGGGGTCGTCCCGGTCTTGGTGATCGTGAAGGACCCGCCCGACTTGGACTTGGCGACGATCGTGTAGCTGACCTGGTCCACGGGGGTCACGGACACCTCGCCCAGACCAGTGCCGATCGGCAGCCCCGTGGCGCCCAGCGCGGCAGCGCCGCACTGCGTGTAGTCCTGCGTGTTGGAGTAGCAGCCCTCGATCTGCTCGACGAGCGAGCGCGCGTTGGACTTGGCGTCGGTGTCCTGCGCCTTCTCCTGCTGGCCGAGGAAGCTCGGCAGGGCGATCGCGGCCAGGATGCCGATGATGAGGATCACGACGAGGAGCTCGATGAGCGTGAAGCCGTCCTCGTCGCGGACGTTGAGATGCACGGTTCCCCTTCGGGTCGTCTGTTGCGGCCGGCGAAGACGACGAGCGGGTCAGGTTGCAGCAAGTCCCGAGCGTTGGCTTCCGGCCCTCGGCCGTTCTTCGACCCAGCCGCGTGTCCGGCTGAGCGCGACGGCCCCGGCATGGACCGATTGGCGAGCGTTCGTCACCGGCCCTGAGACGCGTCGAGGCGGGCCCGGGGGCCCGCCTCGTGTGCGAGTGGTGTGACGGCGGAAGCCGCTACTACCAGGTGCTGTTGTTGCAGCCGCCGCCCGTGCCGGAGCAGCTGCGCTGGCTGACGCCGTTGCTGTCCTTGGCGATGGTGAACGTGGCGCCGCTCTTGGACGTCGCGACGATCGAGTAGCTGGCGCCGCTGGCGTCGACCGTGGCCTGGACCTGGCCCTGGCCGGTGCCGACGTTCAGGCCCGAGCCGGCGAGGTTGCAGCCGGTGTAGCTCTGGGCGTCGGCGAAGCACGACTCCATCTGCGTGACGGCGTTGCGCGCATCCGACTTGGCGGACGAGTCCTGGCCCTTCTTCTGCTGGCCGAGGAAGCTCGGCAGGGCGATCGCGGCGAGGATGCCGATGATCAGGATGACGACGAGGAGCTCGATGAGCGTAAAGCCCTCGTCCTCGTTCTTGAAGCGCTGAAGCAAGACGATCCCTCCTGTGAGATCTGGTGTTTGGTCTTCACGTGCGGAGGGTCGACGTCCCTCTGGAGTCGCCGTCCGGGGTCAAGGTCCTTGCAGCAAGCCCCGTTGGTCGCCCGGTGGTCCGTCACCGCACGGTCCGGTGATCGGCGAACTGGAGCCGGGCTTTCGCTTTGGGGCCCGATCGGTGGACGCCTGTACTACGGTCGAGACCCGAGGTCCGCGTTCAAGGCGACGGCGGTCGGCGCCGATCCATCGGGCATGCGCCGGCTGTCGCTGATCGTGATCCTCGTCACGCTGCTCGCCGGCCTCGCCGCTCCGGCCGCGCGCGCCGGCGCCCCGGTCGGACCCGCTGAGTCGTCGCCGAGCTCGCTCACTTCGCGACCCCCCGGGTTCTCCACCGACGCGGCGCAGGCGCTGCGCATCGCGCGCGGCCAGCCGGCGGTCCAGAAGCTCCTGCGCGAGCACCGCGACGCCTCGCTGGCGCCGCTGGTCTGGCAGGGCTGGCGGTGGGAGGTCGACGTCCGGACCAAGGACACGCCGCTGGGTGAGGTCGACGTCAGCGCGACCGGCGCGGTCATGAAGATCTGGACCGGCGTGCAGGCCAAGGGCTACCTCGGCCGCGGGACGCTGGATCCGACCTTCCGCAGGCCGTGGGTCTGGGGCGCGTTCGCGCTGCTGTTCCTGCTGCCCTTCGTCGACGTCAAGCGCCCCCGCCGGCTGCTGCACCTCGACCTGCTGGTGCTGCTGTCGTTCATGGCGTCGTGGCTGCTGTTGGCGGCGGCGAAGGCCGACGCCGGCATCTGGCTCTTCTACCCGCCGCTCCTCTACCTGCTCGGGCGCCTGCTGTACTGCGGCCTGCACCGCCGCGCGGGCCGCGGCGCCCTCGTCCCCAGGCTCCCGACCGCGGCGCTGCTGATCGGCGTCGTCGCGCTGTTCGGCGCGCGCGTGGCGCTCAACGTCACGCAGCCGGGCGCGGTGCTGGACATCGGGTACGCGTCGGTCGTCGGCGCCGACCGCATCACGCACAAGCAGGAGCTGTACGTCGACAACGACCAGCACGGCGACACCTACGGCCCGGTCAACTACCTGGCCTACGTCCCGTTCGAGCTGGCGTTTCCCTATAAGGGGCAGTGGGACAGCCTCTGGGCCGCCCACGCGGGGACCATCGTCTTCGACCTGCTGACGCTGCTCGGCCTGTTCGTGCTGGGCCGGCAGATGCGCGCGGGGCCCGAGGGCCGCCGGCTCGGCCTCGCCCTGGCGTGGGCGTGGGCGGCGTTCCCGCTCACGCTCTACGGCGTCATGGACAACACGAACGACGTCCTCGTCTCGATGCTGTTGGTGTGGATGCTCGTCGTCTTCACGCGCCCGGCCGCGCGCGGGGCGCTGCTCGGCGTCGCGGCGGCGGCGAAGTTCTTCCCGGGCGCCCTGCTGCTCGTCGTGGCCCGCGGGCGCGGCGGCGAGGGCCGCCGGTCCTGGCTGACCTGCGTCGCCGCCTGCGTCGGGATCTTCGTCTTCGCGTTCGCGCTGTACTTCCCGGCCGGCGGCGTGCGGGAGCTGTGGAACTGCACGATCGGCTACCAGCTCGGCCGCGCCCCGGACCTGTCGCTGTGGGCGATGTTCGACGGCGTCAGGTGGGCGCAGACCGTTCTCGAGGCGTTCGCCCTCCTGCTCACCGTCGCGATCGCGGTCCTGCCGGGCCGCCGGACGCTCGGGCAGGTCGCGGCGCTGGCCGGCGCGATCACGATCGCCTTCCAGCTGCCCGCCGGGCACTGGTTCTACTTCTACATCATGTGGTTCGCGCCGCTGGCGCTCGTGGCGCTGTTCTCCGAGCACGGTGCGGTCTCCGCGGCCGCCGTGGGCGCCGGCGACGGCGAGGACGCCGACGTCACCGAGCTGCGGGCGCGTCCCCCGCTCGCCCTCGCGAGCTGAGCCATGCGCGGCGCGCGCGTCCTCCTGGCGCTCGTCGCCGCGCTCCTGCTCTGCGGCGCGGCGGCGAGCGGCGCGCCGGCGGCCACGGCCGACATCCCGGACGCCGTCGCGCCGGCCACGCGCCCGCCGGGCTTCCGGACCGACGCGGCCCAGGCGACCGCGATCGCCCGCCGCGCGCCCGCCGTGGCGGACGTCCTGCGCGCGCGCCCCGATGTCGACGTCTTCGCCGTCGTGGTCGACCAGCACGCCTGGAGCATCGTCTTCACCGACCCGGTCGACGGCCGCACGCGGGCCGAGGTCGCCGTCAGCGCGCGCGGCGCCGTCGGCCAGGCCTGGACGGGCGTGCAGGCGTCCAGCCCGCTGACGCGCGACGGCCTGGACCCGACGTTCCGCAAGCCGTGGGTCTGGCTGCCGTTCGCGCTGCTCTTCGTGGCGCCGTTCGTCGACCCTCGGCGCCCGCGCCGGCTGCTGCACCTCGACCTCGCCGCGCTCCTGGGCTTCGGGGCGTCGTGCGTCGCCCTGGACCGCGGCCACGGCGCGGCCGCGATCCTGCTGTTCTACCCGCCGCTCCTGTACCTGCTGGGGCGCTGCGTCGTCGCCGGGCTGCGGCCCCGCCCGCGCGGGCGCCTCGTGCCGCTGCTGCCGACCGCGGTGCTCGCGGTGGGCGTCCTGGGCCTGTTCGGCGCGCGCGTCGCGCTGAACGTCCACAGCCCGCAGGTGATGGACATCGGCGTGGCGTCCGTGGAGGGCGCGGACCGGATCCTGCATCGCGAGCCGCTGTATGTCCCGGGCCCCGGCCATGGTGACACGTACGGACCGCTCAACTACGTGGCGTACACGCCGTTCGTCGCCGCCCTCGGCGCCGGCGACCCCGGGCTGCGCGCGGCCCACGCGGCCACGCTGGCCTTCGACCTGCTGACGCTCGTCGGCCTGCTCGTCCTCGGGCTGCGGCTACGCGCCGGGCCCGAGGGGAGGCGCCTGGGCCTCGCGCTCGCGTGGGCGTGTGCGGCGTGCCCGTTCACGCTGCTGGGGGTCATGGACAACACCAACGACGGCCTCGTCGCGGCGTTGTTGGTGTGGATGCTCGTCGCGCTGGCCGCGCCGGTCGCGCGCGGCGCGCTGCTCGGCCTCGCCACCGCGGCCAAGTTCTTCCCCGGCGCGCTGCTGCTGGTGGTCGCGCGCGGGCGCGTCGGCGGGGGCCGGCGCGCGGGGCCGGCCACCGCCGGCGCCTGTCTCGGCGTCGTGGCGTTCGCGATCGCGGTGTACCTGCCGGCCGGCGGCCAGCGCACGTTCGGGGACTGCACGCTGGGCTACCAGCTGAGCCGGCCGCCGGACCTGTCGGCGTGGACGCTGCTGCCGCCCGGGACGTGGCTGCGGCCGGCGACGGAGCTCGGCGTCGTCGCGCTCGTCGCGGCGCTGTCGCTCTGGCGCGGCGCGCCGCGCACGCCCGGGCAGGTGGCCGGGCTGGCGGGCGCGGTGGCGATCGCGCTCCAGCTGCCCGCCGGGCACTGGTTCTACTTCTACATCATGTGGTTCGCGCCGCTCGTGCTGGTGGCGGTGCTGGCCGAGCACGGCGGCGAGCGCGCCGCGGCGGCGGCCGTGCCTCAGTCCTGGTCGGCGGACTCGGCGGCGGGCGCCGGCGCGGGCTCGGGCTCGGGCGGCGGCGCGGACGCGGCCGCCTCCTCGCGCTCGGCCCGCTTGGCCGCCTGAGCGTCGTGCTCGGGCAGGAACACGCCGGTGCCCTCGCACCAGGCGCACTCGACGTTGGACGGCGAGCCTCCCAGGTTCGAGATCAGCGTCCCGGTGCCACGGCACACCGTGCAGGGCACGGGCTCGTCGTCGGGGACCTCGGGTGTCTCTTCGTCTGCGCTCACGGGTTGGCGAGCGTAGCGGCTCTCCACCCCGCGTCCAGCCCCGCCCGGCCGGCCGCCCACCCGAGTGGTCCGCTCGGCGGTGGGCGGACCGGACCTGTCGGCCGGACCGGTGGCGCGTTAGCGTCGCCTCCATGCAGCACATCGCACCTTCCAACGCCGCGCGCGCGTCCAGCGTGCTGCGGCCCGGCCTGCTGGCGCTCGCGGGCCTCCAGTTCGTCACCGGCGCCTGGATGGTCGTCGCTCCCGGCGCGTTCTACACGGTGATCGCCGACTTCGGCCCGCGCAACGAGCACGACCTGCGCGACATGGCCGCGTTCTACCTCTCCTCCGCGATCGTGCTGGCGGTCGCCGCCCAGCGGCCGTCCTGGCGCGCGCCCGCGCTGGCGCTCGTCGGGCTGCAGTTCGGGTTCCACGCGCTCAACCACCTGGCCGACATCGCCAACGCCGACCCGTCGTGGGTCGGGCCGTTCGACCTGGTCACGCTCGCCGCGGCCACCGTCCTGATCGGGGCGCTGTACCGCACGGCCGACCGCGAGGACCAGCAGCGCGGGCGGCGCGCGTGAGGGTGTTCCTGGCCGGCGCGACCGGCGCGATCGGCCGCCCGCTCGTCGACCGCCTGCTCGCCGACGGCCACAGCGTCGTCGGGACCACGCGCGACGCGGCGCGCGCCGAGGACCTACGAGCGCGGGGCGTCGAGCCGGTGGTGCTCGACGCCTTCGACGCCGAGGCGGTCCGGGCGGCGGTCGTCGCCGCGGCGCCCGACGTCGTCGTCCACCAGCTCACCGCGCTGCCCGACCAGCCCGATCCCCGGCGGATGGCCGCGTCGGTCGAGGCGACGTCGCGGCTGCGGCGCGAGACCGTCCCGACGTTCGTGGCCGCCGCGCGGGACGCCGGCGCGCGGCGGGTCGTCGTGCAGTCGATCTCGTTCGCCACCCGGCCCGACGGCCGCCCCGTCCACGACGAGGACGCACCGCTGGACCCCGAGCAGGACGCCGTCGCCGCGCTCGAGGCCGCGACCACGGGGGCCGAGGGGATCGAGGGCATCGTGCTGCGCTATGGGTTCTACTACGGCGCCGGCACGTGGTACGACCGCGACGGGGCCATTGCCACCGTGATCCGCACGCGCCGCTATCCGCTCATCGGCACCGCCGACGGACGCTCCTCGTTCGTCCACGTCGACGACGCCGTCGACGCGACGGTCCGCGCCCTCGACCGCGGCGCGCCCGGCATCTACAACGTCTGCGGCGACGAGCCGCTGCCCCAGCGCGTGTGGCTGCCCGAGGCCGCGCGCCTGCTCGGCGCCAAGCCGCCGCGCCGCGCCCCGGCGTGGCTGGCGCGCCGGCTGGCCGGCGACGCCGTCGTCCACTACGCCACGACGCTGCCCGGCAACGCCAACGACCGCGCCCGCGCCGCCTTCGACTGGCGCCCGCGCCCGTGGCGCGAGGGCTTCGCGGAGGTCTTCGGCTGATCGCCAACCGCACCGGCCGCTTCGCCCCGTCGCCGACCGGCACGCTGCACCTGGGCAACCTGCGCACCGCGCTGCTGGCGTGGCTCTACGCGCGCGCCCAGGGCGCGCCGTTCCTGATGCGCGTCGAGGACCTCGACCGCGGCCGCGTGCGGGAGCGCTTCGAGGTCGAGCAGCTCGCGGACCTCGCCGCGCTGGGCCTGGACTGGGACGGGCCGGTCGTCCGCCAGTCCGAGCGCACCGAGATGTACGCCAACGCGCTGGCCGCGCTGGACGCCGCGGGCGCGACCTACCCATGTTGGTGCACCCGCGCCGAGATCCGCGAGGCGGCCTCCGCCCCGCACGGCGCGCTGCCGGAGGGCTTCTACCCCGGCACCTGCCGTCGCCTGACCGCGGCGCAGCGCGCCGAGCGCGAGGCGTCCGGCCGGCCGCCGGCGGTCCGCGTCGACGCCGGCGGCGCGGAGATCGCGTTCGCCGACCGCCTGCACGGCGAGCAGGCCGGCGTGGTCGACGACTTCGTCGTGCGCCGCAACGACGGCGCGTACGCCTACAACCTGGCCGTGGTCGTCGACGACGGCGCACAGGGCGTCGGCGAGGTCGTCCGCGGCGACGACCTCCTGGACTCCACCCCGCGCCAGCTGTGGCTCGCGCGCCGCCTCGGGCTCGCCGAGCCGGCGTTCGCGCACGTCCCCCTCGTGCTCGGCGGCGACGGCGCGCGGCTGGCCAAGCGCCACGGCGCGGTGACGCTCGCCGACCGCGCCGAGCAGGGCGAGAGCGCCGCCGACGTGCGCGCGCGGCTGGCGGCGTCGGTCGGCCTGGCGGCGCCCGGCGAGCCCGTCTCGCCGGCCGAGCTGGTCGCCCGGTTCGACCCGCGGACGTTCGCCCCGCCACCTTCGGGGCCGCTACCGGGTCTCTGACCGGATAGCGTGCTCCTCCATGTCGCGGTCGACCGCAGATATCGCCGAGCGCGCACGGGAGACCGGGCGGCTGGGCATCGACACCGAGTTCATGGGCGAGGGGCGCTACCAGCCCCTGCTGTGCCTGGCGCAGATCGCGCTCGACGACGGCGACGGCGGCAGCGAGGTCATCGTCCTCGACCCGCTGACCGAGGAGTACGACCACGAGCCGCTGGCCGACGTCATGGCCGACCCGGCGATCGAGGTCGTCCTGCACGCCGCGCGCCAGGACGTCGCGCTCCTGCGCCGCGACTGGGGCGCGCCGATCCGCAACGTGTTCGACACGCAGGTCGCCGCCGGCTTCGCGGGCATGCGCGCGCAGCTCGGCTACGAGCCGTTGTTGAAGGAGATGCTCGGCGTGCGGCTGCGCAAGTCCGCGTCGTTCACGCGCTGGGACGACCGGCCGCTCACCGACGAGCAGCTCGGCTACGCGCGCGAGGACGTCCTGCAGCTGCTCCAGCTCGCCTCGGCGCTCCAGGGCCGGCTCGACGACCTCGGCCGCCTGGAGTGGGCGCGCGAGGAGTGCCGCGCGTTCGAGGAGATCGACGACCGCCGCGACCTCGAGACCGTGTTCGGCAAGCTGCCGCGCGTCAACTCGCTCGACCCGTCCCAGCGCGCGGTCGCGCGCGAGCTCGTCGAGTGGCGCGAGGAGGCCGCGCGCGCCGGCGACCGCCCCGTCTCCAGCATCCTCCACGACGCCGCATTGATCGAGATCGCCAAGCGGCGGCCGCAGAACGTCGACCGGCTGCGCCAGATCCGCGGGCTCAACGACGCGACGCTGCACCGCCGCGGCAAGCAGATCGTCGAGGCCGTCGCGCGCGGGCGCGAGCGGGACCCGATCCCGGTCGAGGGCGTCAAGCCGTCGCAGCCCGACGCCGAGGACGCGCCGCTGATCGCGCTCGCCGAGGCGCTGGTCCGGACGCGCGCGATGGAGTCCGAGCTGGCCTACGAGCTGATCGCCGCGCGCGCCGACCTGCAGAAGATCGTGACGTCGGCGCGCAACGGCGACGCCGAGCCCGACGTGCGCACGCTGCAGGGCTGGCGGCGCGAGGTCGTCGGCACCGAGCTGCTGGAGCTGCTCGGCGGGCGCCGGACGCTGCGCGTCGGCGACGGCTTCCAGCTCGAGATCGGCGAGTAGGACTACGACTACGCCGCGAGCGCGTAGGACGCGCTCGTGGTCGCGCCGACGCCAGCGCGCTCGTGCGTCGCGTTGACGCGCACGCGGTTGCGCCCGTCCTGCTTGGAGCGGTAGAGCGCGAGGTCGGCCTCGGCGAAGACGGCGTCGTACTCGAATTCGCCGGGGTCCGACGCGCTGACGCCGAAGGAGATCGTGACGAGGAGGCCGGCGATCGGCTCGTCGGCGATCGCCCCGCGCAGCGTCTCGGCGACCTCGGCCGCCTGCTGGTGGTCGGCGCCGGGCAGCACGATGAGGAACTCCTCGCCGCCGAGGCGGTAGGCGAGGTCGTAGGCGCGCAGCGCCTTGCGCATCCGGTAGGCCACGTCCTTGAGGACGACGTCGCCGGCGGCGTGGCCGTGCCCGTCGTTGATGGCCTTGAAGTTGTCCAGGTCGCCGACGACGAGCGCGACCGGCTCGCGCAGGATCGCGGCCTGCTGGGCGAGCTCGGAGACGCGGGTCTGCAGCGCGTTGCGGTTGAGCATGCCGGTGAGCGGGTCGATGACCGACGAGCTGCGGTGCTCCAGGTCGGACTTCATCAGCGCGCTGGACAGCAGCGCCACCGCGACCAGCAGCGCGATCGGCATGACGATCGACTGCGGGTGGTCGAGGATGTAGGGCGTGTCGACGCCGAAGGTCGTGAGCAGCAGCAGGCCCGCGACGAGCGCGACGCCCGTCGTCACCGCGCGGCTGTTGAAGCGCGCGGGGAGCGTGACGAGCGGGATGACCAGCCACGCCACCGCCGGGCTGCGCGGCCCGCCGGTCAGCGCGATCGAGCCGGCGATGACCAGCTCGGAGAGCAGCCACGCCGAGGCGATCGTGAACTCGGGCTGGCGTGCCGTGGCGAGCTGGCGGTCGACGAGCGCGAAGCCGACGATCGCGACGGCCAGCGGCGCGAGCGTCCACCAGCCGACCCAGTGGCCGGACAGCAGCAGCGCGATCGCGAGCGTGATGAACGACGCGCGGCGGAACGGCCGCAGCCGCGCCTCCATGTCGACGGCGCGCACGCGGTCCGCCGGCTCCGGGCAGAGCCAGGAGCGGGGCGCGACGCTGATGTCCGCATGGTGCGGGTCCACACTCCGGTGGTCGACCAGGACGTCACGCGACCTGAGGGCGCGATGACGTTCTTGCACAGCTTTCCGATGCCCGCGCGCAGCGAAGCTGCGAGGAGACGCACATGTTTGGCAGCGAGACGGCGGCGTCTACTGGCAGACCGGCAGGCAGTCGGTCACGCGTCCCTCGTCCTCCACGGCGACCGCGCTGCGCGCCTGGAAGCGGAAGGACTTGAAGATCGCGCCGGCGCCCTGGTCGTCGAACGGCCCGCGGCCGACGACGATCGAGAGGCGCTTGCCGTCGATCCCGACGGTCGCGTCGATCTTGCGGAAGCTGCGGCCGGTGCCGGTCGCGTCGAGTTGCGCCTGCGGCACCTGGCCGGCGAGCACGGTGGCCTCGAGCTGGACGACCGGCGCGTCGCGGTCCTGCGGGCGCATCGTCAGGACGTAGGCGACGTAGGGCTTGATCGGGGCCTTGGCCGTGAACTCCGCGCACAGGCGGTCGCCGGCGGCGGACTTGGCGACGCGCAGCCGCGTGAGGTCGCCCTGCGGCGCCGAGTCGTCCGGCGTCCCGTTGGTGCGCCGCTGGTCGCCCGCGGGATCGGAGGCGGTCAGGGGCCTGCCGACCTTCGCGCAGTCGGTGAAGGTCCCGTAGGACTGGTCGCCGCTGCCGCCGCACGCGGTCAGCACGCAGCAGGCGAGGCCGCCCAGGAGGATCGCGATGGCGGCCCGCACGGCGCGGAGTCTGGCAAAGGGTTCACCCGCGCGCCTCACCGGGCAGATGCAGAGCATGAGGATCGGCACACTGGCACTGCGCGCAACGATCGGCCCGCTCTTCATCGGGCATGGGACCCAGAAGCTGTTCGGCTGGTTCGGCGGGCACGGGCTGGAGGGCACCGGCGGCTTCTTCGAGTCGCTCGGGATGCGTCCGGGCAAGCGCCACGCGGCCGCCGGCGGCGTGGCCGAGACGCTCGGCGGCGTGCTGCTGGTGCTGGGCGCGGCGACGCCCGTGGCGGCCACGCTGCTGTCCAGCACGATGATCACGGCCATCCGCAAGGTCCACGCGCCCCACGGCCCGTGGGTGACGGAGAACGGCTACGAGTACAACCTGGTCCTGATCGCCGCGATGGCCTCGCTCGTCGACCACGGTCCCGGCCAGCCGTCGGTCGACGCCCAGCTCTTCCCGAACTGGCACGGCCGCGGCTGGGCGCTGGCGATGCTCGGGGCGGCGACCGCCGGCTCGTTCCTGGTCGACGCGTTCTCCGAGCCGGCACCGGAGGACACGGCCTCGGCCGGCGACCCCGACGTCACCGCGGCAGCCGCCGAGGAGGCGCGCTTCCACCAGGAGGCCGTCGAGCGGGGCTCGTCACCGAGCTGAGCTGAGCGCTTGCGCTACGCCGCCGCCGCGTGCGCGCGGACGGCGTCGTAGAAGTGCTCGCGCCCGTCGCGGGTGGCGCCGGCCGGCGGCGGGACGCGCTGCACGAGGCCCTGGTCGCTCAGCTGCCGGAGGGCGCGCGAGACCTGCGAGCGGGCGAGGTCGAGCGCCTCGGCGACGTCGCCGGAGCGCGCCGCGTGATGGCTCGCGACGTACTCCAGCACCCGCTCGCGAACGGGTCCCGCCTCAGCAGCGCGCGCCTCGGCGTCACGGATCTGGGAGAGCACGACCGCGCCACGATCGAGGCGGTCGAGCGTCGCCAGGAGGTAGCCGCGCAGGTCTGAAGGATCGAGGTTGGCGACGACCCGGTCGAGCTTGGCCGAGACCTGCACGACGTCCTCGAGCCGCCGATGCTCGACGAGCTGATCGGCCTCACGGCCGACCGCCTCACAGAAGGCGTGCGCGGCGTGGTCGTCGTCGCTGACGAGCCGCTGGGCCTCGCTCAGCAGCTGCGCGACGTCGCATCCGGCGAGGTCGATGGTCTCGGTGGCACCCATCCAGCATCCAAGGTAGCGCCGCCCGGAGGACGTGTCAACCAATTTTGTCAACTATCTGACCCGCGCCGTCGTGGACCGAGAACAGGGTCAGCGCCGCATCGGCCGTCGCCGTCGCCTGGATCACCGCGCCGGGCGTGTACGAACGCGAGACGAACGCGGCCGGCTGCGGCACGGCATCGCCCCAGACGAGCGGCCCGTTGACGCACACGGTCAGCGCCTGCGACTTGAGCCGGTGCTGGCCGGCGCGGTCGACGAAGGGCTGCACGGTCTCGGACATCGCGGGGACCAGCAGCAGGTTGACACCCGCGCGCTCGACGGCCTCGGCGACGTCGTCCTGGAGGACGTCCTTGCAGATCAGGATCGCGATGCGCCAGCGATCGGCCTGGTACACGGTGAGGACGGGCGGATCGGCCGCGACGATGCCCTCGAGGACCCGCTTGGCGGGGTCGCGCGGGAACGGATGCGCGAACGGCGCGAGCTTCCGGTGGCGGAGGCGCTCGGGCCGGCCCGCCAGCAGGCCCTCGGCGACGTTGGCCGGCGTGCCGTCGGCGGCCCTCCCGTGCCAGCTTCCGCAGACGACGAGACGCACGGAGGCCTCGCGCCGCAGCCGCTCGGCGACGCGTTCGACGATGGCCGGCGTCGTGGACAGCTCGGGCAGCACGATCACCGTGGCGTCGCGCGCGAGGGCCGCTTCGAGGAGCGCCAGAACACGATCGCCCTGCGCGACCTCGTCCACGGCCGCGACGGGGAACGCGGGGCTGCGCGGCGGGACCAGGCCGAGCTCGGCCAGACCGGCGTTCGGCCAGAGCGTCGCGACGCGGTCGAGCCCGTCCGCGATCGCTCGCAGCGGCCGCCACAGCGTGAAGTCCACGTCAACGGCGATGGGCCCGCCGCGGTGGACCCGCACGAACGGATGCTCGTCGGCGGCGTAGCCGGTGGACCACCCGCTCGGCGTGCGCAGCGCCGCACCGAGCCTCGACGGCCACGGCGGCAGCGGCGCCGGGTAGACGTCGCCCGCGCGCAGACGATGCCGGTCGCCTCCGACCCGCGCGCGCCAGGCCGCGGCGAAGGTGGCCGACGCCGCGAAGCCGAGGCCGTGCGCGACCGCGTCGATCGCGACCGCATCGGTGCCGGCGGCCGTCCACTCCGCGATCTTCGTGCGGTCGACCGCCCGCAGGTCGGTCTCGTCGCTGGCGGCGTCGAAGTGATCGAGCACCTCGTCGTGGAGGGCCAGGAAGTCGTCGTCGCAGTCCCGATGCCCGGCGCCGACGCCGGCCGCCCGCCAGGCGCGCAGCAGCGCGACCGCCGCGTCCCACCGGGTCGTCGCCGCGGCGATCTCCTCCATCAGCACGCAGCAACCCTAACCGAACGTGAGAAGGGCGCCGTCGCCGGCGCCCTCCTCCCCTGCCCGTGGGCCTTCGGTGCCGCGCGTAGCGCTACTTGATCGCGTCGTACACCTTGAAGAGCGGCATGTACATGGAGATCACGATGAAGCCGACCATGCCGCCGACCACGATGATCATCACCGGCTCGAGGATCGAGGCGAGCTGCTTGACGGCGGCGCCGACCTGGTCCTCGTAGAAGTCCGCGATCTTCGACAGCATCGTGTCGAGTGCGCCGGTCTCCTCGCCGACGCCGATCATGTGCGACACCATGCCCGGGAAGACGGGGGCCTCCTTGAGCGGGTCGGCGATCGTGCCGCCCTGGCGGACCGAGTTGATGACGTCGCCCATCGCCTTCTCGACGCACCAGTTGCCGGCGGTCTGGCCGGTGATCTCCAGCGCCTGCATCAGCGGGACGCCGGCGGACACCAGAGCACTCAAGGTACGTGACCAACGCGCAAGCGCGATCTTCTGCACGATGTCACCGATCTTCATCGGGATGCGCAGCTTGAACGTGTCCCACATCTTGCGGCCGCCGTCGGTGGTCTTCCACTTGCGGAAGGCCCACGTGACGCCGAAGCCGCCGACGATGAACAGATACCAGTAGCCGGTGATCGCGTTGGACAGGCCGACGGTGAACTTGGTGATCGTCGGCAGGTCGCCGCCGAACTGCTTGAACGTGCCGACGAACACGGGCACGAGGAAGACGACGAGCGCGATCAGGACCGACAGCGCGAAGGTCATGACGACCAGCGGGTAGGCCATCGCCGCGCGCACCTGGCGGCGCAGCGAGTCGGCGGACTCGAGCTGGTCGGCGACGCGGATGAGCGCGGAGTCCAGGACGCCGCCGGTCTCGCCGGCGCGCGTCATCGCGACGAACAGCGGGTTGAAGACCTTGGGGTGGCGCTCCAGGGAGTCGGAGAGCGGCAGGCCGGCCTCGACGTCCTTGCGGACGGTCGCGATCGTGTTCGCCAGCTTCTCGTTCTCGGTCTGCGCCTCCAGCACGTACAGCGCGCGCAGGATGGTCATGCCCGAGTTGACCATCGTCGCCAGCTGGCGCGTCAGGATCGTCAGGTCCTGCGCCTTGATGCGGTTCAGGAACGGGAGCTCGAGCTCCTTGGACCCGCGCTTGTCGGCGATGTCCAGGACGATCAGCCCGCGCTGCTTGAGCTGGTCGTTGACGATCTGCTTGCTCTCCGCCTCGAACTCGCCGGTCGCCTTGGCGCCGGTGAGGTCCATCGCCTTGAAGACGTAGGTGGTCATCGTCGTGTTCTCCTACGCCGCCTGGAGGCCGCCCAGGCCCATGGAGAGGCGCTTGAGCTCCTCGGGCGTCGACGACCGGGACTCGGCGATGCGCTGGGTGATCTTCCCCGCGCGGATCAGCGTCGCGAGGGCCATGTCCAGCGTCTGCATGCCGACGCCGCCGCCGGTCTGCATCGCCGAGAGGATCTGATGGGTCTTGCCCTCGCGGATCAGGTTGCGGACCGCGGGGGTCGGGACGAGCGTCTCGCAGGCCACGACGCGGGAGGAGCCGTCGGCGGTCGGGATCAGCGTCTGGGTCATGACGCCCTGGAGCGCGACCGACAGCTGCGTGCGGACCTGGTCCTGCTGGTGGCTCGGGAAGACGTCGATGATGCGGTCGATCGTCTGCGGCGCGCTCTGGGTGTGCAGCGTGGCGAAGACCAGGTGGCCGGTCTCGGCCGCGGTCAGCGCGGTCGAGATGGTCTCCAGGTCGCGCATCTCGCCGACGAGGATCACGTCGGGGTCCTGGCGCAGCGCGCCCTTCAGCGCGGGGCCGAAGCCCTGGGCGTCGGAGCCGAGCTCGCGCTGGTTGACCATGCACTTCTTGTGCGAGTGCAGGAACTCGATCGGGTCCTCGATCGTGAGGATGTGCTCCTCGCGCGACTCGTTGATCTCGTCGATCATCGCCGCCAGCGAGGTCGACTTGCCGGAGCCGGTCGGGCCGGTCACGAGGACGAGGCCACGCGGCTTCTTGCAGAAGTCGTGGACGATGGGCGGCAGGCCGAGGTCGTCGATCTTGGTGATGACCGACGGGATCAGGCGGAACGCGGCGCTGAGCGCGGAGCGCTGCAGGTAGGCGTTGACACGGAAGCGGGCCGTGCCCGGGACCGCGTAGGCGAAGTCGAGCTGCCAGTCGGTCTCGAGCCGCTGGCGCTGGTCGTTCGTCAGGATCCCGTAGATGATCTCGCGGGTGTCCGTCGGGTCGAGGACGGGGTAGTCCTCGAGCGAGGTCAGGCGACCACGGACGCGGATCTTCGGGTGCGATCCGGCCGTGATGTGCAGGTCGGAGGCACGACGCTCGAGGACGTCGAGCAGGAGCTGGGCGAAATCGAACCGCATCGCCACGATGGTCGGCCCGTGGCGGTGGGTTCTTGAGCCGCGCGGGCGGCGGCTGGACGGGTCAGTAGCGCGCGCCGACGGCGGCGGGCAGCGCGTCCAGGGCCTCGAGGTCGGCGGCCGTGAGCAGGACGCCGGCGGCGGCGACGTTCTCCTCCAGGTACGGGATCCGCTTGGTGCCCGGGATCGGGACCACGAACGCGCCCTGCGCGAGGACCCAGGCGAGCGCGATCTGACCGGGCGCCGCGTCGTGGGCGGCGGCGATCGCGGTGACGGCGTCGACGATCCGCTGGTTGGCCGCCAGCGCCTCCTGCTGGAAGCGCGGCCAGCGGCGGCGGGCGTCGTCGTCCTCCAGCTGGTCGCGGTCGAGGCGGCCGGTGAAGAAGCCGCGGCCGAGCGGCGAGTACGGGACGAACGCGATGCCATGCTGCGCGCAGAAGGCCAGGACGCCGTTGTCGATCGGGTCGCGCGTCCAGAGCGAGAGCTCGGACTGGACGGCGGCGATCGGGTGGACCGCGTGCGCGCGCTCGAGCTCGTCGACCGTGACCTCGGACAGGCCGATGTTGGTGGCCTTGCCCTGCTCGACGACCTCCTTCAGCGCGCCGACGGACTCCTCGATCGGGACCTCGGGGTCCGGGCGGTGCAGGTAGTACAGGTCGACGTGGTCGACCTCGAGGCGGCGCAGCGAGCCGTCGATCGCCTCGCGGACGTGGGCCGGCGAGCCGTCGCGGGCGATGGTCCGGGTCTCCGCGTCGGCGAGGACGAGGCCGCACTTGGTCGCGAGCGTGATCTCGTCGCGCCGGCCCTTGATCGCGTGGCCGACGAGGATCTCGTTGTGGAACGGGCCGTAGATGTCGGCCGTGTCGATCAGCGTCGCGCCGAGGTCGATCGCGCGGTTGATCACCGCGTCGGCGTCGGTGCCCTCCCGGTTCCCGTAGGCCCAGCTCAGGCCCATCGCCCCGTAGCCGATCGCCCCGACCTCGGGACCATGCGCCCCCAGCTTCCGCGTCACCATGCCGTCCACCATAGGCAACGGCGATTGATTGACTTAGGCAACGATCCGGAGGAGGCTTGCGCGCATGCCCGCCGCCGACCGGATCGACGCCGCCCGCGACTTCACGCGGTTCTACACCAACAAGATCGGGGTGCTGCGCGGCGGGCTGCACGGGTCGCGCCATCCGCTGCCCGAAGCGCGGGTGCTGTTCGAGCTGGGCCGGGCGGGCGACGCGGTCGAGGTCGCGGACCTGCGGAGGACGCTCGACATGGACGGCGGGCAGCTGTCCCGGCTCCTGGGACGGCTGGACGAGGACGGGCTCGTCGTCCGCGAGAGGTCGGCCGCCGACGCGCGCCGGCAGGTGCTGAAGCTGACCGCGGCGGGGCGCAGGGCGTTCCGGCATCTGGACCGCGGCGCGATCGAGCAGTGGTCGGCGCTGCTCGCCGCGGTGCCGGAGGCCGACCAGCGGCGGCTCGTCGGCGCGATGGGCGCGGTGCG
Source organism: Baekduia sp. (assembly GCA_036518975.1). Lineage (GTDB taxonomy): Bacteria > Actinomycetota > Thermoleophilia > Solirubrobacterales > Solirubrobacteraceae > Baekduia. The sequence continues at coordinate 2,189 of DATDMD010000048.1, read as the reverse complement.
CGACGTCCTGGACGGCGCGGGCCCGCGCGCCGACGGCGCCGCGGTGGTCCTGCGCGGGTTGCGGTCGGGCGACTACGGCTGGATCGTCGCCCGCCACGGCGTGCTGTACGAGGAGGAGTTCGGCTGGGGCCTGGGCTTCGAGGCGCTCGTCGCGCGCGTCGTCGCCGACTACGCCGACGAGGGCGTCCAGCAGCGCTTCCGCGGCGGCTGGATCGCCGAGGTCGAGGGCGCGCCGGCCGGCTGCATCCTGTGCGTCGACGGCGACGAGGCCGGCGACGCGAAGCTGCGCCTCCTGCTGGTCGAGCCCTGGGCACGCGGCCTGGGCGTCGGCGGCCGCCTCGTCGACGCCGTGATCGACCACGCACGCGCCCACGCGGCCCGGCGCGTCGTGCTCTGGACCAACCACCCCCTCGTCGGCGCCCGCCGCCTCTACGACCGCCGCGGCTTCCGCCTGATCGCCGAGGAGCCGCACGCCGACTGGGGCATCCCGCTCACGGGGCAAGTCCTCGCACTCGAGTTGTAGGCCTAGCGCCGCGGGAGCTGGACCGTGGCGATCACCCAGGTCGCCGCCTGGTGGTCCCGCGCCTGGTGCACGTACAGGCGACCGTGCGTGAACGACAGCTCGGGCCTGACGTACGCTCGGTCCAGGGCGCGGGCGCTCGGCAGGCCGGACACCGTGAACCGGCGGTGGTCCGACAGCCGCAGCAGCGTCACGCCCGGCGTGCCGCCCACCATCACGGCCTGGCCGACCCAGCCGTCGCCGAGCACCGGCGCGTCGAAGCCCTTGGGCAGCGACACGGCCCTGCTCGATCCGCAGCGGTGCAGCGCGACCCTCACGCCGGGCCCGGCGCCCTGCAGGACCCAGCGGCCGCGGACCGTGACCGGCACCAGCGATCCCTCCTCGCCGTAGAGCACCGACGACACCACGTGGACCGGGGCGCAGAGCGACACGTCGAGGCCCGGCGCGTCGTAGTCGGTGACCTGCGTCGACGTCGGCGCGGCCACCATCGTGGCGCGCGTCCGCCAGTTGACCGCCTCCCGCCGCTCGGACTCGTGCAGGAAGCCGTACCGCCAGGCGAGCCACTGGGCGCCGACGGCATCGGGCGCGACGCCGGCGCCCTGCCCGCCGGACAGGCTCCGCGGAACGTCGAGGCGGACCACGTCTGAGCCGGTCAGCGACGTCACCGCCAGATGACGGTTCTCGGTATCCGTGTCGGGCCCGCACGCGTACCCCAGACGTCCGCCTCCGGCCGCGGTCGCGGTGCATCCGTCCGGCGCGAGGGCGGTGCGGGTCGTGCCGTCATCGGCACGCGTGACGGTCCCCGCCGGTGCCCACGGCGCCCGGAACGCGACGGTGGTGGCGTCGCCCTCGCCGACCCAGGTTCCGCTGGTGGTGACGACGTGGGCCTTCAGCGCCTGGACGGGCGGCGCGGCGGCCGAAGCGCTTCCGACCGCGACCGAGGACGACACGGTCACGACACTGAGAGCAATGAGGATCTTGTTCATCGCCCGTTTCAAACGAGGACCCGCGGCACAAGTTGCGCGGACGCGCCCGCGCCTCCGACTACCCCGTGCCCGTGACGCGCGCCACCTCGGCGATCGACGTCCGGCCCTGCTTGACCTTCTCCAGGCCGTCGTCGCGCAGGCGGCGCATGCCGTCGCGCATCGCGACCTCGGCGATGCGGTCGGCGGGTGCGCGCTCGATGGCGAGGCGGCGGATCTCGTCGGTGATGGTCATCACCTCGTACAGCCCGATCCGGCCCTTGTAGCCGGACCCGCCACAGCGCGAGCAGCCCTTCGGGTCGTAGGCCTCGATGTCGACGTGCGAGCGGAAGCCGTGGTCGCGCAGGACCTCGGCGCTGATGATGGTCCGCACCTTGCAGTGCTGGCAGAGCGTGCGCGCCAGGCGCTGGGCGACGACGCAGTCGATCGCCGAGGCCACCAGGAACGGCTCGATCCCCATCTCGACCAGGCGCGTGATCGACGTCGGCGCGTCGTTGGTGTGCAGCGTGCTGAGCACGAGGTGGCCGGTGAGCGCGGACTCGACGGCGATCTTCGCGGTCTCGGCGTCGCGGATCTCGCCGACCATGATGATGTCGGGGTCGGCGCGCATCATCGCGCGCAGGCCGTTGGCGAACGTCAGGCCCGCCTTCTTGTTGACCTGGACCTGCGTGACGCCCTCGAGCTGG
>DATDMD010000047.1:0-25291 GCA_036518975.1 Baekduia sp. | reverse complement strand
CTGAAGTACGATCCGGACGGGATGGCCGCCCAGTCCTATCGCGATCTCGCGACGGAGGTTCTCGCCAATGGCAAGCGGTAAGCGCGCGAGCATGCGGGAGGGCCCCCTGGCGGCGCTCTTCCGTCGCACCGACGAAGACGTGCCCGAGCAGGGCGCCGAGAAGACCACGCCGGAGGCCGCCGCGCCGCCGCGTCAGGAGACCGCGCCGCAGCAGCCGCAGGCCGCCGCGCCCGAGGCTTCCCGCGCGCAGGCTCCCGCCGCGCCGCCGGCTCCGGCCGAGCCGGCCCGGCAGCCGTGGGAGGCCGCGATCCCGCCGGCCACGCCCGCCGCGGCGCGCCGGCGCGAGCCCGATCCGCTGATCGACTCCGGCCCCGCGCAGGAGCCGCCGCCGCACCCGCGCGAGACCGGCTACCCGCATCCGTCCCTGAACGCCGACCAGGACGCCCCGCGCCCATCGGCCCACGAGCGGCTGCGCAACGCGTTCAGCGCCGAGCTGCCGGACGACATCCTGGCCCCGCCGGTCGCCGAGCGCGCTCCGGAGCCCGAGCCGGCTCCCGCGCCGCCCGCGCCCGCCGCGCCCGCGCCGCCCGCTGCGGCCGCGCCCGCAGCGCCCAAGAGCGACCCCTACGCCCGCTCGGCCTCGTCGTTCGACGAGTCGCCGTGGGGCGCGCAGGTCGCCGGCTCGCCGGTGATCCGCGTCGTGGGCGTCGGCGGCGCCGGCGTCAACGCGGTCAACCGCATGGTCGAGGCCGAGGTCCAGGGCGTCGAGTTCCTGGCCATCAACACGGACCTCCAGTCCCTCCAGCAGTCCACCGCGGACATCACGCTGCACATCGGCCCGCAGGTCACGCGCGGGCTGGGCGCCGGCTCCAACCCGGACCTCGGGCGCCAGGCCGCGATGGAGGAGTACGACCGGATCAAGTCCCTGCTGAAGGGCTCGGACATGATCTTCATCGCCGCCGGCTCCGGCGGCGGCACGGGCACGGGCGCGGCGCCGATCGTCGCGCGCATCGCCCGGGAGATCGGGGCGCTCACGGTCGGCATCGTCACGAAGCCGTTCGGCTTCGAGGGCTCGCGCCGCGCGCAGCAGGCCAACGTCGGCATCGAGGCGCTGCACGACGAGGTCGACACGCTGATCGTCGTCCCGAACAACCGCCTGCTCAGCGTGCTGGACAAGCACACGTCGATGGTCGACGCGTTCCGCGTCGCCGACGACGTGCTGCGCCAGGGCGTGCAGGGCGTGTCGGACCTGGTGACGCTCCCGGGCATCATCAACCTCGACTTCGCCGACGTGCGGACGATCATGTCCGAGGCCGGCGCCGCCCTGCTCGGCATCGGCATGGGCGTGGGCGACAAGCGCGCGCTGGAGGCGGCCGAGCAGGCCGTGTCCTCGCCGCTGCTGGAGACGAGCATGGACGGCGCCCGGTCGATCCTGCTGTCGATCACCGGCGGCCGCGACCTGTCGCTGTGGGAGGTCAACGAGGCGGCCAAGGCCGTCGCGGCGGCCGCCCACCCGGACGCGAACATCATCTTCGGCGCGATGGTGGACGAGAAGCTCGAGGACCAGGTCTGGGTCACGGTCGTGGCGACGCGCTACAGCGACCAGCCCAAGCGCCGGCCGGACCGCTCCTACGAGGAGCCGGCGGGCGAGCCGCGTGTCGAGCGCCGCACGCCCTCGCCGCGCGAGAGCGCGCCGCAGCGCGAGCGCATCACGGCGAGCCGCGGTGGCGGCGGCGTGGTGCCCGACCTCGACGTCCCGGAGTTCCTGCCGCGCCGCTGACGCGCACGACGCTTCACCGCAGAACCAAGCACCTTCGAGGGCCCGCGCCGATCGCGGGCCCTCGGTCGTTCGCGGGACTCCTAGCCCGCCGCGCCGACCGAGGGCTCGCCGTTGCCCGCCGCGGCCAGCCAGGCCTCGAAGCCCTCGGCGGCCATCGGCCGGCCGACGTGGTGGCCCTGGGCCAGGTCGCAGCCCGCGTCGCGTGCCGCGAACCAGGCGCGCTCCGAGGCGACGCCCTCGGCCACGACCTGCAGGTCCAGCGCGTGGGCGAGCGCGACGATCGACCGGACGATCGCCGCGTCCTCGTGCGAGTCGGCCATGTCGCGCACGAACGACCGGTCGATCTTCAGCGTGTCGACGGCCAGGTGCTTCAGGTACGCCATCGACGAGTAGCCGGTGCCGAAGTCGTCGAGCGCCAGGCGGACGCCGAGCTCCTTGAGCTCGTGCAGGACGCCGATCGGCCCGACCGCGTCGGCCATCACGACGTCCTCGGTGATCTCCAGCTCCAGGCGGTCCGCCGGGAGCCCGGACGCGACCAGCAGCGCCGCGATCTCGGCCGGCAGGTCCGGGTCCATCAGGTTGGTGACCGACAGGTTCACCGCCACCCTGAGGTCGCGCCCGGCGGCGTGCCACGCCGCGGCGCGCGCGATCGCGTGGTCGAGGACCAGCAGCGCCAGCGGGCCCATCAGCCCGGCGCGCTCGGCGACCGGCAGGAAGGCGGCCGGCGGCATCAGGCCGTGCTCGGGGTGGCGCCAGCGCACGAGCGCCTCGACGCCGCGCACGCCGCCGCCGCGGAGGTCGGCGACCGGCTGGTAGTGCACTTCGAGCTGGCCGGCCTCGATGGCGCCGTGCAGCTCGGCGGTCAGCGCCAGGCGCGCGGGGGAGTGGCGGTCGCGGTCCGGGGAGTAGACCTCGATGCTGGTCCGGTGCGTCTTGGCGAGGTGCATCGCGACGTCGGCGCGCCGCGCCAGGCCGGTGGCGTCGCTGGCGTGGCGGGGCGCGAGCGCGATCCCGATGTTCGCGCCGAGGCGGATGGCGAGGCCGTCGACCTCCAGCGGCGCTTCGAGCAGGCCGCGCAGCCGGCGCCCGACCGCGGACGCCTCGTCGGCTTCCTCACCGGTGAGCAGGATCGCGAACTCGTCGCCGCCGACGCGAGCCAGGAGGTCGGCCTCCAGCGCGACGTGCTCCAGGCGTCGGGCGACCTGGCGCAGGACGACGTCGCCGGCGTCGTGGCCGAGCGTGTCGTTGACGTCCTTGAAGGCGTCGATGTCGAGCAGCAGCAGCGCGGCGCGCGCCTCAGGCTCGCTCAGCGCCTCCTCGAGGCGGCGGTGCAGCGCGCGGCGGTTGGCCAGGCCGGTGAGCGGGTCGACGTGGGCCTCGTGGCCGGCGAGGTCGATCTCGCGCAACGGCGAGGATCCGGACGGGAGCGGGGAAGAGGGAGCGTGGCGGCGGGTGGGGAGGCGCCAGCCACGGGGTCGGAGAGAGGGCATGGGACCAAGCCTGCCGCCTGGTCCTCCTCCGGACCATCCGAGGACCAGCGGGTTCGCCGCCGCACAGCGACCTCCACCGATCGGACGATGGCGAGGGTCAGCCGATCGGCAGCCGGGCCAGGACGGTCGTCCCTCCACCCGTCGCCCCGCGCAGGTCCAGCGTCCCGCCGACGGCCTCGACGCGCTGGGTCAGCGAGGCCAGCCCGATGTGCCCGTGCATCGGCGCGGCGGCGACCGCGCCGGCGTCCAGGCCGCGGCCGTCGTCGGCGACCTCGAGCAGGACGACGCCGTCCTGCCGCGCGACCGTGACCTGCACGAGGTCGGCCTCCGCGTGCTTGGCCGCGTTGGTGAGGAGCTCCCGCGCGACCGACAGCACCAGCTCGTCGCGCAGCCCCGCCGCGGCGGGGTCGACGCGGACCTCGGCCCGGAACGAGCCCTGGCGCGCGGCCTGGTCGGCGGCCGCCTGCATCGCCGCCTCCAGGCCGCCGTGCTGGAGCACGACGGGATGCAGCGCGTGGACGGCCTCGCGCAGCAGCTTGACCGCGCGCTCGACGCCCTCGCGGGCGTAGCCGAGCATCTCGTCGCGCGTGGCCTCGTCGCCGACCGTGCCCGCGGCCTCGACGAGGTCCTGGCGGGCGGCGAGCAGGTCCTGCAGCGCGCCGTCGTGCAGCTGCTCGGAGATGCGCTGGCGCACGCGCTCCTCGGCCTCCAGGTTCTCGGCGACGAGGCGTCCGCGCAGCGTCGCGAGCGCGCCGATCTCGGCTTCGTGGCGCAGGCGCTCGATCGCCGTGGCGAGGAACGACGCGAGCGCGTCGAGGAACGCGGAGTTCTGGTCGGCGCCGGCGATCCCGGGCGCGAGCGAGTGGATCGCGATCACGCCGAACGGCTGGGGCTCGTTGCGGACCGCGACCGTCGCGGTGCTGCGGATGCCCATCCTGCGCAGGTACGGCGAGTAGAGCTCGGGCGGCTCGTCCAGCCAGTCGTCGACGATCAGCGGCGTCGAGGACTCCAGCGCCGCGCGGCTGATCGACGGGCGGCCGGCGGGGATCGCGGTCCCGGTCTCCGCCTCGCCGAGGCCGAGCTTGGCGGCGTAGGCGAAGCTGCCGTCGCCCTGCAGGGCGAGGACGTGGGCGATGTCGACCCCGAGCAGGTCCAGCGCGACGCGGCAGACCTGGTCGAAGAGCATCTTGAGGTCGTTGCTCGCCAGCGCGAGCTGGCCGAGGCGCGCGATCGCCTGCTGCTGCTGGGCGACGCGGCGCTGGCTGGTGATCTCCTGCATCGTGCCGCGGACGTAGGTGTCGTCGCCCGACCTGTAGGCCTCGCCGCGCACCGAGATGACGCGGCGCCCGCGGCCGCCGCCGGGCATCGGGATGCTGAACTCCAGGCCCCAGGGCCGGCCGCTGGCGGTGTGCGCCAGGACCTCGCCCCAGGCCTCGACCTCCTCGGGGAGCGCCAGCGCCATGATGTCGGCCTGGCCCAACGGCGGGAGCGCCGGATCGCGGCCGAAGAGGCGGTAGGTGCCCTCGGACCAGACGACGGAGCGGTCGGACACGCGCCACTCGAAGCTGCCGATGTCGGCCAGACGCTCGGCCTCGGCCAGGCGGCGCTCGTTGTCGCGCAGCTCGGTGACGTCCTGCATCGTCCCGCGCAGGAGGTACGGCTCGCCGCGCTCGTCCTTGAGGGCGTGCATCGACAGGCGCAGCCAGCGCTCGATCGGCGCGACCTGGTGGTACTCCATCTCGATCGGCTCGGGCGACTCGTACATACGACGCCGCGCGTCGTCCAGGCGCTCGTGGTGCGCCGGGTCGATCCGGGCCAGCGCGTCCTCCAGGCTCCACGGGTCGTCCAGGTCCGGATCCAGGCCCTGGATGATCAGCATCTCGCGCGAGTAGTGGCGCTCGCCGGTGCGCAGGTCCATCTCCCAGCTGCCGACCTTCGCGGCGTGCTGGGCGTCCTCCATCCGGCGCAGCGCGGCCTGGGCCTCGTCCATCGCGCGACGCTGCTCGGTGATGTCGCGGGCGGCGGCGTAGATGAAGCCCTCGCCGTCGTCGAACGTCGCGCTCCAGCGCAGCCAGACGTAGTGGCCGTCGGCGTGGCGGTAGCGGTTCTCGTAGTTGGGCGACGGCTGACCCGACGCGACCGACCCCAGCTCCGCGCGGGTGCGGCGGACGTCGCCGGGGTGCATGAAGTCGAAGATCGTGCGGCCGAGGACGTCGTCCCGGCCGTAGCCGAGGATGCGCTCCCAGCTCGGGTTCGCCTCGACGATCCGGCCTTCCGCGTCCACCACCTCGAACAGGTCCAGGCTGAGCTGGAACAGCTGCTGGGCGTGGCGGACCGGGTCCCTCACTCGAGCAGCCCCGCGCGCATCGCGGAGGCGACCGCCGCCGCGCGGTCAGAGACCCCGAGCTTCTCGTACAGCGACTGGAGGTGCGTCTTGACCGTCGACGGGCTGAGGTGCAGCTGGCGGGCGATCTCCGGCGCCGAGCCGCCCTCGGCGATGAGGCGCAGGACCTCCTGCTCGCGGGGGCTGAGCACGGGGCGGGACTCGGTCTCGCGCAGCTGGATCTGGGCGGCGAGGCCGGACTGGATCTCGGGCGACAAGACGGTCTGGCCGCGGGCGACCGCGACGACGGCGTCGAAGATCGTAGCGCGGTCGGCCTCCTTGGACAGGTAGGCCGCGGCGCCGAGCGCGACCGCGCGGTAGACGAGCTCGGAGTCCACGTGGGCGGACAAGAACACGACCCGCGTCTGGATGCGCTCGCGGGCGATCGCGTTGAGCACCTCGGTGCCGGTCAGTCCGGGCATGCGCACGTCGAGGACGGCGACGTCCGGCGTGAGCCGCCGGATCTCCGGCAGCGCGGCGCGGCCGTCGGCGGACTCGCCCACCAGCTCCAGGTCGGGGCGCTCCTTGATCGCCCGGACAAGGCCCTCCCGATACATCGGGTGATCGTCGGCGACGAACACCCGTACGCGGCTCATGCCGCCTTATAACTGCTCAACGCAGCGCGAGCAAGCGGCGGCAGATGTCGTCGCGGGCGAGGTCCTTGCTCAGCAGCAGGGCCACGCCGGCCAGCTCGGCGGCGTGCTCGAGCTCATCGGTCGAGGAGCCCGTGAGCAGGACGACGACCGTCCCGCCCAGCTCCTTGAGCCGCCTGGCGACCTCGAGGCCGTCGAGCTCCGGCATCCGGACGTCGAGCAGCGCGATGTCCGGCGAGGCCTCGCGGATGACCTGCAGGGCCTCGGCGCCGTCGGCCGCCTCGCCCACGAGATCGAGCGTGCCGAAGCGGCGGATGGCGCGCGCCAGTCCGCGTCGATAGGTCTCGTGGTCGTCGGCGATCACGATGCGCATGATGTCTCGGCCGGTCCGGTGACCGCCCCCATCCAGCGCGGCCACAGCGGGATACAGCATCAGTCCGTATTTCGTCCTGAAGCGGTGGGAAATCCCATCCACCGATCGGATGGTCCGGTGGACGAGCGTCGCAGGGTGTCTGCAAGGAGACGCGCGCCCCGGCGGGCGGCGGCATGGCAGGATCCGCGTCATGGAGGGGATCGTCGCCGCCGGACACCCGGTGTCCGCCGAGGCGGGCGCCGCCGTGCTGCGCGAGGGCGGCAACGCGGTCGATGCCGCCGTGGCGGCGTGCCTGGCGTCGTGGGTGGCCGAGCCGCTGCTGACCGGGCCGGGGGCCGGCGGCTACATGATGGTCGGCGGGCGCGGCGTCGCGTCGCCGGTGTTATTGGACTTCTTCGTCAGCGCGCCGTCGGACGGGGAGCGCGACGAGCTCGTCCCGATCGACGTGTCGTTCGGCGATGCCGTCCAGGTGTTCCACGTGGGCGCCGCGTCGTGCGGGGCGCCGGGTGTGACCGGCGGGCTGGAGGAGGCGGTTTCGCGCTGGGGATCGGTCGGGCTCGAGGACTTGGCGGCGCCGGCCGCGGCGCTGGCGCGGCGTGGCGTGGTGTTGACGGACGTGCAGGGCTACCTGTTCGAGATCCTCGAGGGGATCGTGCTGTCGACGCCCGAGGCGGCGGCGCTGTTCGCGCCAGGCGGTAGGGCGCTGCGCGAGGGCGAGCTGTTTCGCAGTGACGAGCTGGCCGAGACGATCGAGCGCTTTGGCAGGGAGGGCGCGGCGCCGTTCGTGCGTGGCGATCTCGCCGCGGCGATGGTGGACTGGGTGCGGCGGCACGGCGGGACGTTGACGGCGGAGGACGTCGCGTCGGCCGCCGTGCCGGTGGCGCGCGAGCCGGTTCGGGTGTCGTATCGCGGCCGGACGGTGTTGACGAACCCGCCGCCGTCGGCCGGCGGGACGCTCTTGGCCGTGGCGTTGTCCCATCTGGACGGGCTGGACGCGTCCGGGCCCGGCGAGCTGATCGAGGCGATGGCGGTCGCCCAGGCGGCGCGGACACCCGAGTTCGTGTCCCGGCTGGGGTCCACGACCCACGTCTCGGTGATCGACGGAGACGGGCTGGCGTGCGCCGTCACGTGCACCAACGGCGAGGGCAGCGGCCTGGTCGTGCCCGGGACCGGCATCCACATCAACAACGTGATGGGCGAGGAGGACCTCAGCCCCCTCGGCTGGTTCCGCGCGACGCCCGGCACACGCATGCCGTCGATGATGGCGCCGACGCTGATGCTCGACCGTGCCGGCGACGTGCAGCTCGCCGTCGGCTCCGCCGGCTCCAACCGCATCCGCTCGGCGCTGCTCCAGCTGATCGTCAACGTCGTCGACCACGGGATGGACGCACCGAACGCGGTGAAGGCGCCAAGACTCCACCTGGAAGGCGAGACGATCTACACCGAGCCGGGCATCGACCTGGGATCGGTCGACATGTCGCACTACGCCCACACCCGCTTCCGAGCACAGAACCTCTTCTTCGGAGGCGCCCAGGCGGTGGAGCACGACCCATCGACGGCGAAGCTGACCGGCGCCGGCGACCCGCGCCGCGGAGGCGCGGCGGTGGCGGCGTAGGGCGGCAATTCACGCTCCGCTGGCCGCCGTCTCCGGCGGCCTCGAGGCCTCGCCTCGGTTGACGCGCAGTCCACACCTCCCGCAGGTGCTGACGCCGCTGGCCGCGGCCGACCGCCTCTGCTTTGCCAGCGCCGCCGCACCGGCCCGTTGTCCTGGTTGGCGGTCTTGTCGTTCGGTCTTTCCTCCATCGCCGCTCCTCGATTGACGCGCAGTCCACACCTCCTTCGGGTGCCGACGCCGCTGGCCGCGGCCGGCCGCCTCTGCGTCGCCAGCGCTGTCGCACCGGCCTGTCCTCTCTGCCGCCCTCGGCGTTCGCTCTCTCCTCCAACGCCGCCCCTCGAGCGACACGCCTCGCTCGCCCCGCCGGGCGCCGACCCGCCTGGCCGCGGCCAGCGTCGCGTCAGGTCGACCGGCGGCCGGAGCCGACCTCGAACGCGGCAACCGCCCACGGGTAATCCGACGGGTTGGCGATGCGGCCGTCGCGCTCTGCGTCTTCGATCCGCAGCGCCGCTGCCTGAACCAGCGCGTCCATGTGCTCGGCCGTGTCTTCGATCTTGCCCTGACGGAACTGGTCGATCCACGTCTCGGGCGTCACGCCCCAGCGCTCGACGAAGCCGTCGCGCAGCTTCCGCGGATCGGGCGTCTGCTGGACCAGTGCGTCCACGGCGCCGTTGTGCCTGGCGATGAACTCGTCGAGCGCAGCGCGGGTGACCCGCGTTTTCCGGGCGGACAAGCGCTCGACCTCGAGCTTGCCGCGCTGGACGAGCTTGTAGACGCCGGCCGGCGTCATCTGCAGCTCGGCGGCCACCTCGGGGATGGTCAACGTCTCAGCCATGCTCCGAGCGTACCAAGCGTTGTCCTCTTGGTCCACTTATTCCGCTTCGTCCTCTAGAGGGAGATCATCCCAGGCGTCGAGGTCGGGGTCAGACAGGGCGCCGCCGAGAACGTCGTCGACGCCGCGCAGCCACGCCTCGGGCACCGGGAGGTCGGGGACCGCGTTCCGCGTGTCGTTGGTCTCGCCGAAGGGATGGCGATGGACGCGCGGGTGCCGGTCGTCGCCCATCGGGATGACGTCGAGCCGCTCTGCTCCGCGATCTCCGCCATCCGCCACCTGGATCATCCACTTCGCGACTTCGAGGAAGCAGCCTTCGGCTTCGAGGCGCCGATCGTCCAGCGGGTCGCCTCCCTGCGCCCATCGTTCGCGGACCTCCAGCAGCAACTCCTTCGTGACGCCGCCGATCTGGGCCTCGCGCTTCGCGCGGAACGTGAACGTCCCGCGCGTCAGGTCAGCGAGGTCCTCGTCGGCGAGCGGTGGGTCGATCTCGAAGTCCCACACGTCGGCGGCGACCGACCACAAGAACAAGCGGGCTCTGGCGATGCTCTCCTGCGTCACGCCGCGGAACCGTACCCGGCGGGTCTGCCTCGCCCAACCCGCCTATACGGCAGGATCCCCCGCGCATGCCCCGCCGCCGTCCCGCCGTCGCCGTCCTCGGCCTGACCCTCGCCCTCGCCGTCGCGTTCAGCACCGCCGCCTGCAACGGCCCGACGCCCGCCGACCTGTTCCTCGTCCAGCGCAGTGGCTCGGTGCCCGGCGCCAAGCTGACGTTGCGGCTGACCGACGACGGCGGCGCGTACTGCAACGAGACCAAGCGCTATGAGTTGACGTCGGCCCAGCTCATCACGGCGCTGGCGATCCGGCGGGATCTCGATGGGAACACGGACGACGATGTCGGACTCGCCGAGAAGCACATCAACTTGCCGGCTGGCCGGATCTCGACGTACCGCTACCAGGTCCGCTCGCAGAACGGGACCGTGGCCTTCGCCGACACGTCCGCCCACCAGCCGCAGACGTTCTACCGCCTCGCCGAGCTGACCCGCGAAGTCGCGACGCAGGACTGCCACCTCGCGCGCTGACGCACTCGGGTCATCAGCATCCCTGATGGCACCGACAAGACATCATCATTCGGCCCGCCCCGACCGACCTGTGACACTCACCGGCACCGATGTCGCCGCGCGCCTGGCTCTCCCTGTCGATCACGGCCGCCCTGTGGGGTGCGTCGTACATGTTCATCAAGGTGGCGCTGGACGGCGGCCTCTCCGAGGGCTTCATCATCTGCGGGCGGACGCTCCTCGGCGCCGCGATCCTGCTCCCGATGGCCGCCAAGGCCGGCGCCATCCGGCCGATCCTCAGCGAGCGCAAGCTCTACGCCGTCGCCCTCGCGGCCATGCAGGTCATCGTCCCGTTCGGCCTCATCACGTTCGGCGAGAACCACGTCCCCTCGTCGCTGGCCGGGATCCTCGTCGCCACCGCGCCGCTGTTCATCGCGATCCTCGCGATCAAGGTCGACCCCGACGAGCGCGCTCGCGGCTGGGGCCTGGTCGGCGTCCTGCTCGGGATGGTGGGCGTCGCGCTGCTCTTCGGCGTCGACCTCTCCGGGGACACCGAGACGCTCGTCGGCGGCCTGATGATCGTCGGCTCCGGCCTCTGCTACGCGATCGCCGTCCTCATCGCCAAGCGCGGCTTCACGGGCGTCCCGCCGGTCGGCGTCGCCGCGTCGAACCTCGCGATCTCCGCGGTCGTCTGGCTCCCGTTCGCGCTCGCGACGCTCCCAACGCACTCGCCCGGCGCGAACGCCGTCCTGTCGATGCTCGCCCTCGGCGCCGGCGGCACCGGCCTGGCGTTCCTGTTGTTCTACACCTCGATCGCCGAGGTCGGCCCTGCACGCGCGTCGATCGTCTCCTACGTCGCGCCGGCCTTCTCAGTGGTCTACGGCGTCGCGCTTCTCGGGGAGGACCTGACGGCCGGCACGATCGGCGGCCTGCTCCTGATCCTCACCGGCTCGTGGCTGGCGGCGTCCGGCCGGCTGCCCACGCGCCTCAACCGAAGCGGACCTTCCCGTTCGAACGCGCCCGAGCCTGCGCGCGCTCGATGAAGTCCAACCGCTTGACGGCGGCGTTGAACAGCCGCGTCAGCAGCCGCATCCGCGCGTTCTCGGACCGCAGGTCGAGCAGCCCCTGCTTGGCGTCGGGCCCGAAGTCGACGGTCGCCGCCATCTCGTAGGCGGTCAGCGGCTCGAGGATCTCGGGCTCCAGCACCTTGTCGGTGGCCTCCTCGACGAGCGACGAGTACGCCGTGTGCGCCGCGTCCACCGTCGTCGGGTCCGGGGCCTCGTCCTTGTCGTCCAGGAACTCCACCTCGCCCGCCGGGTAGACGTGGTCGAAGTGCTCCTCGAGGATCCGGAAGGGACGCGTCCCGCGCGTGAGGATGTCCATCCGGCCGTCGTCGTGGCGCTCCAGGACCTCGGTGACCTCCATCGCGCAGCCGTTCACCTTGAGGCCGTCGTCGGACGCCCACACCAGCCCGAACTCCCGGCCGTCGTCGAGGCACTCGGCGATCATCGCTTTGTAGCGCTCCTCGAAGATGTGCAGCGGCACGACCTCGTGCGGGACGGCGACGATGCCGAGCGGGAAGAGCGGGAAGTCCTCTCGGTGATCAGCCATGTCCGGATTGTAGATCGCGCCGGGCGTCCGTTGGCGCCGTATCGTGACACCCCGCGCGACCAGCAGGTGATGCAACAACCGCCAAGGCCATGATGTCGCTCCGCGACCGCCCCCGGTACCTCGCGCCCCGGGCCGGGTAGCGTCAACGAGCATGCGAGTCACTTTCCTGGGCACCGGCATCATGGGCGCGCCGATGGCACGCCACATCGCGGAGGCCGGCCACGACGTCACGGTCTGGAACCGCACGGCCGACAAGGCGCGGCCGCTGGCGGAGGCCGGCGCGCACGTCGCCGAGGACCCGGCCGCCGCCGTCGAGGGCGCCGAGGCCATCGTCACGATGCTGACCGACGGCGAGGCGGTCGAGGACGTCATGCGCGAGGCGGCGCCCGCCGCGGGCGCCGGCACGCTCTGGTGGCAGGCGTCGACGGTCGGCATCAGCGCGACCGAGTCGCTGGTCGCCCTGGCCGAGGAGGACGACCTCGTCCTGGTCGACGGCCCCGTGCTCGGCACGAAGGGCCCGGCCGAGAACGGCGAGCTCGTCGTGCTGGCCTCGGGTCCGCGCGCCGCGCTCGACCGCCTGCGGCCGCTGTTCGACGCCGTCGGCAGCAAGACCATCATCTTGGGCGAGGAGCCCGGCGCCGCCACGCGATTCAAGTTGGTCATGAACCACTGGGTGCTCGCGGTGACCGACGCGATCGCCGAGACGCTCTCGTTCGCCGAGGGCGTCGGCGTCGACCCCAACCTCTTCTTCGCCGCGATCGAGGGCGGCGTGCTGGACATCGGCTACGCCCATCTCAAGGGCCCCGGGATGATCGCGGGCGAGCTGCCACTCGCCTTCCCGCTCAAGCACGCGCTCAAGGACGCGGACCTGATCCTGGAGGCGGCCGAGCGCCACGGGCTCGACCTCGACCTGGCCGAGACCGTCCGCAACCGCTACGCCCGCGCGGCCGCGGAGGGCCACGGCGACGAGGACATGGGGATGGTCATCGCGGCCTCGCGGCCGCGGCGGGAGCGCTGAGCGCGAGCGCTACTTCTGCGCGGTGATCATCAAGTTGTAGAACACGGCCGGCGGCAGCCGCTTCTCCAACAGCACGCGGTCGACGTGCTGGAGCCCGACGTCGCCGCGGAAGGCGTACATCTTCCACGCCCACGGCACGGTCTCGGGGTCCGCGGTCGCCTCGAGCGCGCGGTTGGCCCAGCCGAACCAGTTGGCCAGCAGCTCCTCGCCGCGGACGCGGACGTCGGCGAAGCCCGCGGCGCGCGGGCCGGACGCGAGCCGGTCGGGCGTGAAGGCGTGGACGTCGACCATCGACTCCAGCTGGTGGTTCTCCGCGCCGCCGTCCAGGTTGCCGACGGACGCCGGGCGCGCCCGCATCAGCGCGCGCCACGCCGGCGCGACGCGCGCGGCGGCGCGCTTGGGGACGTTGGCGATGCGGTCGCCGTGGTGCGACGGCTCGCCCGCGAAGACCGCCACGCCGCCGGGCGCCAGGACGCGGTGGATCTCGCGCCACGCCTGGTCGAGGTCCGGCAGGTGGTGCAGGACCGCGTGGCCGAAGACGAGGTCGAAGGACTCGTCCTCGAACGGCAGCGCCTCGGCGTCGGCGAGCCGCGCCGTGACGTCCAGGCCCAGCGCGTCGGCGTTGCGCTCCAGCGCGTCGACCATCCCCTGCGAGATGTCGGTGCAGGTCGCCTCGCTGACGACGCCCGCCTGCATCAGGTTCAGCGAGAAGTAGCCCGTGCCCGCGCCCAGCTCCAGCCCGCGGTCGAACGACCGCAGCTCGCCGTCCAGCGCCTTGCGCAGCTTGCCCAGCACCTGCGTCCGGCCGATCTCGCCGAAGTCGATGCCCCACTTGGCGTCGTAGTCGGCCGCGGCGCCGTCGTGGTACCGGGTGTTGACGTCGCGGATCTCCTCCGCGGTGGCAGGGGCGGGGCTCATGAGGCGCGGCATGCTAACGACCTCGGCCGGCGCGCCACGTGTACCGTGCCCGCCTTCGCATGTCCGAGCCGTCCCAGCAGAAGGTGTACCTGCAGCGCGACCAGCCCGCGGGCGTGCCGCCGCTCGCGCTGACCGGCGAGCGCACGCTGCCCGACGTTCCCGAGGAGAACTACTGGTACCGCCGCCACCTGGTGGTCTACGAGTGGATCCGGGACCGGGTCGGCGGGCTCAAGGTGATCGACATGGCCTGCGGCGAGGGCTACGGCAGCTCGGTCCTGGGCCAGGTCGCGGGGGAGGTCGTCGGCGTCGACGCCAACCCCGAGGCCCACGAGCACGCGCGCCTGCGCTACACCACCAACAACGTGCGCTTCGCGCGCGACCTCGTCGAGACGTTCGCCGAGCCGGCCGACGCCGTCGTCTTCCTGCAGACGATCGAGCACGTGCAGAACCCGGACGAGATCCTTGAGCGGTTCAAGACGCTCGTCGCGGGGTCGGCGTCGCCGCTGGTCGTCGTCTCGACGCCGAACGTGCTGACGCTCGCGCCGGAGGGCGCCGAGAAGTCCGAGAACCCGTGGCACGTCAAGGAGTACCGGCCCGAGGAGTTCCGGGCGCTGTGCGCGGCGCACTTCGGCTCGGTCGAGTTGTACGGGTTGTTCCACGCGCGCAAGCTCGCGGCCCACGAGTTCGCCATCAAAAAGCTCGGATGGGACGCGATCCACGCGCGGCTCGGGATCACCAAGCGCTTCTACGACTGGTTCACGCCCGCGATCTCGGCCAAGGACTTCATCTTGACCACGGACCGGCCGCTGGAGCACGCGCTGGACTTCGTGGCCGTCTGCCGGCCGTGAGCACGCGCGCCGACGGTCGCCTGGCGATCGTCCTCCACACCCACATGCCCTACGTCGAGGGCTTCGGGACGTGGCCGTTCGGCGAGGAGTGGCTGTTCGAGGCGGCGGCAACGGTCTACGTCCCGTTGTTGGGGTTGTTGAGGGAGCGTGGAGGTGCTGCGCCGATCACGGTGTCGGTGACGCCCGTGCTGGCCGACCAGCTCGGCGCGCCCGGGGTTCACGAGCGGTTGTTGTCGTTCTTGCGCGACCTGCGCGTGACGACCCACACGCTGGACGCCGCCGGATGCCGCGAGGGCGGCGAGCCCGCGCTGGGCGACGAGGTCGAGCGCGCCGGCGGCGACTACGCGCGCGCCGCGGACGCGCTGGAGGCGCTGGGCGACGGCGGGCTGGCGCGCGAGTTGATGGCGCACGCGGCCTGGACGTCGTCGGCCACGCACGCCGTGCTGCCGCTGCTGGCGACGAGCGCGGGCGTCCGGCTCCAGCTGGAAGCCGGGATCGAGGCGCACCGCGCGCGGGGCGGCGGGCGGGAGTGGGGCGGCGGGCTCTGGCTGCCGGAGTGCGCGCACGCGCCGTGGCTGCACCCGCTGCTCGCGGAGGCCGGCGTGCACGCGACCTGCGTCGACCTCACCGACGTCCTGCCCGGCGTGCGGACGCCGCTGGCCACCAGCGACGGGCCGCTGCTCGTCCCGCTGGACCGCGAGACGATCGAGTTGGTGTGGAACGCCGGCGGGTACCCGGCGGCGGCCGCGTACCGCGACTCGCATCGCAGGACCGTTCACCACCACCATCCGTGGGCCAACGACGGCGCGGTGTACGACCGCGATCGCGCGCGCGAGCAAGCCGTACATGATGCTCGGGACTTCGTCGCGCGCGTCCGCGAACGCGTGGCGGGCGGCGGGTTGAGTGTCTGCGCGCTGGACACCGAGCTGCTGGGGCACCACTGGTACGAGGGCCTGGACTGGCTCGCGGCGGTGCTGGACGAGGCGGCGGTGGCCGGGCTGGAGCTGGTGTCGGTGGACGAGGCTGTGCGGGATGTGCCGGTCTCGTTGGCGCCTGACGATCTGCCGCCGACGTCGTGGGGCGAGCCGCGGACGCTGTGGACGTGGGACGGGCCGCAGGTGGCGGAGCTGGCGTTCGCGACGCGCGCCGCGGAGCTGCGCGTGGTGGAGGCGGGGGTGCGAGGTGGGCTGGATGCGCGGGCCGTGCGGGAGCTGCTGGCCCTGCAGTCGTCGGACTGGGCGTTCCTGGTGACCCGGGACATCTCGGGGCCGTATCCGCGCGAGCGGCATGCGGGGCATCTGGCGGCGTTGGAGGCGGCGTTGGCGGAGCCGGGGGCGGCGGAGGGGGCGCTGCGCGGGTTGGCGCCGTTTGCGGAGGCGGGGATGTTGTTGGTGCCGTAGGGGCGCTTCGGAGGGTGGTGCCGGCGTTGGTGGCGAGCAGTTCGGTGCGGGGCTGGTTCTGCGTAGCGGGGTCTGCTTCGCATCTAGGGCGAGGCAGTTGGGGTGGTGCTCCGCGCTGTAGGTGTGGCTCGTCCTTTGTGGTGCTTCCGGGGCGAGTTCGGGGCCGAATCGCCGGGACGCCGGCGGTCCGTGTCGTCTCGTGGTTAATATTTGCCGACGAGACGACACGGACCTCCGCGCGGCGATCCGTGTCGTTTCGAACGTCCATATGACGTCCAAAACGACACGGACCTCGGCGCGGCGCGATCCAAGTCGTCTCACCCCAGATATGGGAGGGCGAGACGACTTGGACTCGGCGTCCCGGCGATTCGAGCCCGAAACGCCCGCCCCACGGTGGCCGAGGCACGCCGACGGCGCGGAGCACCACCGCAACTGCCTCGCCCTAGATGCCAAGCAGACCACGCCCCACAACACCGACCAACGCCTGCGCTGCTCGCCACAAGCGCCGACCCAAGAACTACCCCCAGCGCAGCGACTCCGGCCGCTCCCGCATCCGCAGCAACCTCGCCGGCGCCCCCGCGATCACGGCATTCGCCGGCACGTCCTTCGTCACCACCGAGTTCGTCCCCACCACGCAGTTGTCCCCGACAACAGCCCCCCGCAGGAAGCACGCCCCGTACCCGACCCACACGTTGTGCCCCACCCGGACGTCGCGCTTGTAGATCCCCTGCGCCCGGATCGGGCGCTCGACCTCCACGACACCATGGTCGAAGTCGATCAACATCACGCGGTCGGCCAAAATGCACTCGCGGCCGATCGAGACGTGTTGGAACGCCGAGATCGTGCACTCCTGGCCCATCACGGTCTTCGCGCCGATCGAGCACTCGCCCTCGTGCACGCGGATCTTGCAGCCGTGGCCGATCCACGACCAGCGGCCGAGGCGCAGCCGGGCGCCCTTGCCGACCTCCAGCGTCACGCCGGGACCGATGAACGCCGGGCCGTCGAGCTCCAGGCGCCGGCCCAGCCGGAGCTTCCAGTACGCGAGCCGGACCATCAGCCACGCGTACTTGCGGTTGAGCATCCCGTGGCGCTTGGCGAAGCGCAGGAAGGTGATCGGCCCGCCGGTGCGCGGCAGCGGCTCGCCGCGCACGTGGATCGGCGGGGCGGGCGGCGCGGACGCGATCTCGGCAGGGGACAGGACCGGCTCCACGCCGCCAGAGGCTAGACGTTGGCGGCGACCGACGCCGGCAAGGCGTCGGCGAAGCGCAGGAGCGCGTCGGGGTCGCGCGCCGGGCGCCCGTGGCCGAACACGATCAGCCGGGGGCGCAGCTCGGCGACGCGGCGGATCGACCGTCGGTTCCGCTCCACGTCGATCGTGAAGCGGGCCGGCGGCTCGTGCAGCCCCGGGCGGCCGGTCACGGGATGGCGGCCGAACAGGACGTCGCCGGCGATCAGCGTGCGGTCGTCCTCGCGCCAGAAGCTGACGTGGCCGGGCGAGTGGCCCGGCGTGTCAACCACCACGAAGCCGGCGTCCAGCTCGTCGCCCTCGCGCAGCTCGCGGTCGACCGCCAGCGCCGGCCCGCGCCAGTGCCGCGCCTGCCAGCGCGTGATCGCGTTCTGCGGGCTCAGGAACCCGCCGTCCACTCCGGACCGCAGCGCGGCCGCCTCGCCCGCCGGCGCCGCGAACGGGACCGCGAGCGCGGCGACCAGCGCCGCGCTGGACCCCTGGTGGTCGGAGTGCCCGTGCGTGACCGCGTGCGCGCTGATCGGCAGGTCAGCGGTCGCGCGCAGGATGCGCGGCGCGGCCCTCCGCGTCGCGGCGTCGACGATCGTGCCGCCCGCGACGTAGACGTTGAACGCGAAAGCGGGGCGGGAGGGGAGCAGGCGGAGGCCCGGAGCGAGGTCGTACATGATGGCCATACGGTGGCGTATGGGACTCGTCCTGTCAATACGGTGCCGTATGGTGGACGTCCGTGACGACCAAGGACGACACCCAGCTCGACCGCGAGCGCTGGGAGGCCGCGGCGCTGGACGCGCTGGAGCGCGGCGGACTGGCGGCGGTCGCCGTCGAGCCGCTGGCGCGCCAGCTCGGCGTCACCAAGGGCTCGTTCTACTGGCACTTCACGAGCCGCGCCGACCTCATCGCGGCGACCGTCGCCCGCTGGGAGCGCCTGCACGTCGACGGGCCGCTCACCCGTCTCGCGCAGGTGGAAGACCCCCGCGAGCGCCTGCTCGGCCTCCTCGCCGCGGCCAGCGGCAAGCCGCCCTCGATCTTCATCCGGATGCTCGACGCCGTCGACGACCCGGTCGTGGCCGCGGCGGTCGCGCGCGCGGCCGAGGCCCGCGTCGACTTCATGGCCCGCGCCTTCCGCGAGCTCGGGCTGAGCCGCGCCCGGGCGCGCCGCCAGGCGCTGCTGGCCTACTCGACCTACGTCGGCCGCGCGCACCTGAGCCGCGATGCCCCAGAGGTGCTCGGCGACCAGCAGGCGCTGGCCCGGCACATCGCGCAACAGCTCATCCCCTAGCACGGCTTGACATCATGCGCCGCTGATGTCGCAGGCTCAGCAGACCCTCGCCCAACGGTTGCTCGACGGGGACAAACGCGCCCTCGCCCGCGCGATCACGCTCGTCGAGAGCGACGACCCCGCGGGCTGGGAGCTCGTCCGCGAGGTATTCCCCAAGACCGGCCACGCCGCGATCGTCGGGCTCACGGGCGCGCCGGGCGCCGGCAAGTCCACGCTGATCGGCGCGCTGACCAAGGCGCGCCGCGCGCAGGACCACGACATCGCCGTGCTGTCGATCGACCCGTCGTCGCCGTTCACGCACGGCGCGCTGCTCGGCGACCGCATCCGGCTGACCGACCACTTCCTCGATCCCGGCGTCTTCATCCGCTCGATGGCCAACCGCGGCGCGCTCGGCGGGCTGGCCGAGGCGGCGCTGCAGGCCGCGCTGCTGATGGACGCGGCCGGCAAGGACGACGTGTTCCTGGAGACCGTGGGCGTCGGCCAGGCCGAGGTCGACATCATCGACCACGCCGACACCATCGTGTTGGTGTTGATGCCGGGCTCCGGCGACTCGATCCAGGCGCTGAAGGCCGGCATCATGGAGATCCCGGACATCATCGTGGTCAACAAGGCCGACCACCCGCTGACCGACACGATGGTCCGCGAGATCCGCGGCGTCCTGTCGCTGGCCCCGCAGCGCGGGTGGCGCGTCCCGATCATCAAGACGCAGGCGCACCTCGGCGAGGGCGTCGACGAGCTCGTCGCCAAGCTCGACGAGCACCGCGCGTACATCGTGGCCGAGGGCACGCTGAGCGAGCGGCGCCGGCGCAACCTGCGCAGCGAGGTCGTCGGGATCTGCACGCACCGGCTGCGGCGCCGGCTCGAGGAGCAGCTCGACGAGGACCCGACGTTCGCGGAGCTGCTGGAGGAGGTCGTCGCCCGCCGCCTCGACCCGGCCACGGCGGCGAGCCGGATCCTCGAGCGGCTCGACGCCGCCCAGGCGTCGCGCGACGACGCGGCGCCGCAGGGCTAACGCAGCAGCGCGGCCGCGACGACCGCGTCCTCCCAGGCCATCCCGGTGGACTTGAAGACGCGCGGCCGCGTGAGGTCCGGCGCGACGTCCTCGGCCAGCGTGGAGACGTCGGCCGGCCCGAGGCCCGCCAGCAGGACGTCGCCCGCCTCGCGAAACGCCGACGCGCGCGACTCCACGACGACCTGCGCGCGGCGCATCAGCGTCGCGTCGAGCTCGGCGGCGTCCGGCTCGTGCGAGCCGATCGCGACGACCACGGCGTGCGCGGCGACGCGCGCGCCGTCGAACACCGGCGCCCGCGCGGTGGTGGCGCAGACGATGACGTCGGCGTCCTCGACCCGCGGCGCGTCGCCGCGCCCCGCCATCTCGACCGCCTCGATCGTCGGCGCGACCTCCCGGATCGCCGCGGCGTGCGCGCGCCCCTGCGGCCCGCGGCCGAAGACGAGCAACCTCCGTGGCGCCGGCGCCCGCGCCGCCAGCCGCCGCACGGCCAGCGCGCTGACCGCGGCGGTCCGCAGGTTCGTCAGCGCCACGCCGTCGACCACGGCCATGGGCGCCAGCGACACCGGGTCGAAGACCACGCACACGCCCTGGATGCGCGGCTCGCCGCCGACCGTGACGAGCTTGACCGCCGCGGCGCCGCCGGCCACCGAGGGCATCACCAACAGCTCGCCGCCGCCCACGGCGAGCGCGCTGCGCGGCGGGTCGCCCTCGGGATCGAAGCCGCTGCGCAGCGCGGCCTCCAGCGCGTCGGCCGCCGCGCTGTACGACAGGCGCGCCGCGACCTCGTCGGCAGCGATGAAGGGCAGCGACATGGCCGCGTAGTGTGGCGTGCACGCCGCCGGCCGGCCGCCCCGCGCAGCGCCGCCGCCAGCGCGCGAGACGCGGGTCAAGGGCTCGGCGCCGACGGCCGCCCCGCGCAGCACCTCGCCGTCAGCGCGCGAGACGCGCTCCCTCCGGCGCGCGGTTCAGGCGTGCGTCGCGACGAGCGCGACGCTCCCCGCCACGCTGACCGCCGCCAGCACGGCCCCGACTCGCGGCGCGAACCGCCAGCCCCACGCCGCCAGCGCCGCCAGCGGCGGGAGCGCGGGCAGCAGATGCCGGGCGTGCAGCCAGGCGCGGCCGTCGCCGTCCAGCGAGGGCGCGGCGAACACCGCGGTCAGCGCCACCGCCAGCGCGATACCGGCATAGAACATGGCGGCGACCTGCACGTCCGCGTGCTCGGCGACCGCGACCGACAGCCGCTCCCGGCGCGCGCGCCACACCCGCCACAGCGCGACGAAGGCCAGCAGCAACAGGGGCGACCACACCAACAACCCCTGGTCGCCGACCCATGCGGTCGCCAGCCGCGGCGCGCGCGCCAGGTGGTCGCCGAGCCCCGACGCGCCGGTCGCCCCGCCGCGCGCGACGTCGTGGGGCGTGAGCCCGCCGAACAGCCGGTCGTTGACGGTGATGTAGACGACCGCCGACGTCAGCACGACCTCCAGCGCGATGAACCCCGCGAGCCCGCGCTGCCGGCGCCGCAGCCAGCGCGCCAGCGCGACCGCGACCACCGCGGCCGGCGCGACGAGCTCGGTCGCGATCCACGGCAGCGCCGCCACCAGCGCCGCGCCCCAGAACGCCCACGCGCGCCGCGGCTGCTCGCGCACGCCCAGCGCCAGCAGCGCGGCGCCGGCCAGGAGGGTCGCGCCGACCAGCGCGGGCCCGATCGCCGTCGCCGCGCCGACCGCCGCGGGCGAGACGCCGACGACCAGCGCCGCGCGCGTCGCCCACGGCTCGGGCACCAGCGCGCGCCCCAGCGCCGCCGCGAGGCAGAAGCCCAGCGCCGCGATCATCATCAACAACACGCGGACCCCGTCCGGCCCGGCGAGCCAGTACGCCGGCGCGATCAGGAGCGTGAACCCAAGGCCTACAGGTTCGACGAGCCGCCCGTCCGTGGGCGCGGCGGCCGGCCGCAGCTCGCCGTCGTACCAGTCCCGCCAGGCGCGCTGCGCGTACTGGTTGCGGAGGTCGACGTCGCCGTCATGCACCAGCGAGTCGGCCGCCAGCAGCCGATGGGCCTCCGGCGCCGTCACCCTCGCACCCGGCACCGCGAGCGTCAGCGCGTACACCGCGACGAGCGCGAGCCACAGCGGCAGCGCGCGCCTCGAGGCCGACAGCATGCCGGCCACCCTATGGACTCCTCGCCTAGTCCACGTTGGCCGGCTCCGGCGCCGTCGCGGCCGCCGCCATGCGCTCGGCCAGCGCGACGAGCGTCCGGACCATCACGCCGGTCCCGCCCTTGGGCGCATAGGGGCGCCCGGCGTCCCAGGCCGTCCCGCAGATGTCCAGGTGCGCCCACGGCACGCCGCCGCTGAAGCGGTGCAGGAACTCGGCGGCGGTGCAGGACGCGCCCGTGCGCGGCGGCGTCATGTTCGCGATGTCGGCGGTCGAGCCCTTGACCAGCTCGGCGTAGCGCTCGTGCAGCGGCAGGCGCCAGACGAGCTCGCCGGCGTCGGCGGCCGCGCCGGCGACGTCGGCCGCCCAGCCCTCGTCGTCGGCCCAGAAGCCCGAGTAGACGCGCCCCAGCGTCGACATGATCGCGCCGGTCAGCGTCGCGACGTCCACCAGCCGCTCGGCGCCCTGGCCGATCGCGTGGTGCAGGCAGTCGGCGAGGACGAGGCGGCCCTCGGCGTCGGTGTTGTCGATCTGGATCGTCAGCCCGGACGCGGCCGTCACGACGTCGCCCGGCTTCATGGCCCGCGGGCCGAGCAGGTTCTCCGTGGCGCCGACGACGCCGACGACGCGCACCGGCAGCCCCAGCGCCGCGATCGCGCCGAGGCCCTCGATCACCGCCGCCGCGCCCGACATGTCGTACTTCATGTCCGCCATGCCGCTGGCCGGCTTGATCGAGATCCCGCCGGCGTCGAACGTCACGCCCTTGCCGACGTAGCCGAGCAGCGGCGCGTCGGCGGCGGCGGCCGCGTCGGCCGGCGTGTAGCGCAGCGTGATGAGCGCGGGCTCCTCGTCGGTCCCGGCGGCGACCGCGGCGAACGCGCCCATGCCGCGCGCGACGATCTCGTCGCGCCCGACGACCTCGCAGGTCAGCGTCTCGTGCGCGGCGGCCAGCTCCTGCGCCCGCCGGCCCAGCGCCGTCGGCGTCATGTGGTTGGCCGGCGTGTTCTGGAGGTCGCGCGCGGCGTTGACCGCGCCGGCGACGACGACCGCGCGGGCGACCGCGCCCGAGCGGTCCTCGTGGTCGGAGACGATCAGCTCGTCGAGACGACCGCCGCCGTTCTCGTCACCCGCGCCCGCCGTCGACCTGTACGCCTTGAACTCGTACGCGGCGAGCAGCGTCCCCTCGACGACCGCCCGCGCCGGATGGTGCTCGCGCGCCTTGTGCGGCAGCTCCCAGCACAGCACCTTCGTGCCCAATTCCCTCGCCCGGCCGTGCGCGACGGCGGCCGCCACCCGCAAGCTCTCGGCGTCCAATGCCGACCGCTTCCCCAACCCGACGAGGATCCAGCGCCTGCCGGCCACGTGCGTCACGGCCAGCGAGCGCGGGGCCGCCTTAGCCTCGCCGGAGTCGACGAGCGCCTGCAGCGCGCCGCCCTCCACGTCGTGCGGAACGCCCTCGCCCTCGATCAAGCCGACGACGACGGTGTCGGCCGCTGTTGCCGCGGCGGCCTCGGTGGTGGAAGCGACGCGCATATCCCGGCAACGCTACTTCGTTACCGTTCCGATTCCATCCGTCCTGACCAGACTGAAGAGACCGAGAGAACAAGATGCCCAAGACCGTGATCCTCGGCGCCGCCCGCACTCCCATCGGGAAGCTCGGCGGTGGCCTGTCCTCAATCGACGCCACCGAGCTCGGCGCGACCGCCATCACCGCAGCGCTGGAGCGCTCAGACGTCGACCCGGAGCAGGTCGACCACGTCGTGATGGGCCAGGTCCTGCAGGCCGGCCAGGGCCAGATCCCCTCGCGCCAGGCCCAGATCAAGGCCGGAATCCCCAAGGGGGTCTCGAGCGAGACCATCAACAAGGTGTGCGCGTCGGGCCTGCGCGCGACCGTGATCCTGGACCAGGCGATCCGCGGCGGCGACGTCACGGTGGGCGTCGGCGGCGGCATGGAGTCGATGTCCGGCGCGCCGTACCTGCTGCCCCAGGCGCGCTTCGGCTACCGCATGGGCGACGCCAAGGCGCTGGACGCGATGGTCCACGACGGCCTGACCAACCCGTTCAGCGGCAAGCAGATGTTCGTGGAGGCGACCGAGGTCGGCGACGAGCTCGAGCTCACGCGCCCGGACCTCGACCGCTGGGCGCTGCGCAGCCACGAGCTGGCGCTGAAGGCCATCGACGAGGGCCGGATGGCCGACGAGATCGTCCCGGTCACGGTGAAGGGACGCAAGGGCGACACGGTCGTCGAGGTCGACGAGGGCCCGCGCCGCGGCTCGACGCTGGAGGCGCTGGCCAAGCTGCCGGGCCTGACCGGCAAGGAGGGCTCGCACACGGCCGGCAACTCGCCGGGCGTCAACGACGGCGGCGGCGCGCTGGTGCTCGCCTCCGACGAGTGGGCCGCGGCCAACGGCAAGCACGCGCTGGCCGAGGTCGTCGGGCACGCGCAGTTCGCCAACGACTTCGCCTACCTCGCGACGACGCCGGCCGGCGCCGCGCGCAAGGCCCTGGACAAGGCGGGCCTGCAGCCGGGCGACATCGACCTGTGGGAGATCAACGAGGCCTTCGCCTCCGTGACCCTGCAGTCCATCCGCGAGCTGGGCATCGAGGAGGACCGCGTCAACGTCAACGGCGGCGCGGTCGCGCTCGGCCACCCGATCGGCGCGTCGGGCGCGCGCATCCTCGGCGTGCTCGTCCACGAGCTGCGCCGCCGCGGCGGCGGACTGGGCATGGCGGCGATCTGCTCTGGCGGTGGCCAGGGCGATGCCGTCATCCTGCGCGTGCATGGCAACGGGAACTAGCGACGACGAAGCAGGCCTCGCGCAGCCGACCTCGCCCTCGGGGCGCAGGTCGGCCGCGTTCTTCGACCTGGACCGGACCCTGATGTCCGGGTCCTCCGGGTTCTTCTGGGCTCGGGCCGCCGCGAGGGCCGGGATGATCTCGCGGCGGCGCCTGGCCCTGGACGCGTGGGAGAACGTCAAGTTCCGCCTGCGCGGCTCGACCGACGAGTCGACCGACCGCGTGATGACGCGCGTCGGGTCGATGCTCGAGGGCCGGCGCGCGCTGGAGTTCCAGCGGCTCGGGCCGCAGGTGCTGGCCGGCGTGCTGCCGCGCCTGTACCCGCAGATGCTCGAGATCGCCTGGAACCACCAGGACTCGGGCCGGCCGGTCTACATCGTCACGGCGGCCACGCAGGACACGGCGGCGATGATCGCGCACGTGCTCGGCTTCGACGGCGGGCTCGGCACGCCGCTGGAGGAGGACGCCGAGGGGCGGTACACCGGCCGCCTGGCCGGGCCGTTCGCCTACCGCGAGGGCAAGCCGACGGTGATGGGCGAGCTCGCCGCGCGCGAAGGGCTAGATTTGCGCGAGTCCTATGCTTATTCTGACTCCGAGAGCGACCTGCCGATGCTGCGGGCGGTCGGGCACCCGGTCGCCGTCAACCCCGACGGGGCGTTGATGCGCGTCGCTCGTGAGGAGGGCTGGGACGTGCTGCGCTTCGACCGGCTCAGCGGGCGGCTGAAGATGGTCGGCGGGCTGGTCGGCGCCGGGCTCCTGGGAGCGGCGGGCGCGACGGCGCGGCGACGGGTCGTGGGGTCGAAGTGAGCCTTCACGAGCTGTCGGATGAGCAGCGTGAGATCCGCGACCTGGCGCGGCGGTTCGCCGATGAGGCGATCGCGCCGC
>DATDMD010000046.1:0-18629 GCA_036518975.1 Baekduia sp. | reverse complement strand
TCCCGCATAGGGACACGAGACGACACGGACCATGGTTCGGAGGCGAATCCGCGCCGCGCGGAGGTCCAAGTCGTCTGACCCCCGCATATCGGGGGTGAGACGACTTGGGCCGTCGTTCGGAGGCGAATCCTCGGCGTCCCGGCGATTCGGCCCCGAACTCGCCCAGGAAGCACCACGAAGGACGAGCCACACCGACAGCGCGGAGCACCACCCCAACTGCCTCGCCCTAGATGCGAAGCAGACCACGCCCCAAACACCAGCCAACGCCTGCGCTGCTCGCCAACAGGCGCCCGCCGCCACGCAACGAGCGCCGCCTCACCCCCCGAACGCCACCGCCCGCCCCGCGGCCCGCCCACTGAACAGGCACCCACCCAGGAACGTCCCCTCCAGCGACCGGTACCCGTGCATCCCGCCGCCCCCGAACCCCGCGACCTCGCCGGCCGCGAACAACCCCGGCACCGCCGCCCCATCAGAACCCAGCACCCGCGAGCTCAAATCCGTCTCCAGCCCACCCAGCGACTTCCGCGTCAGGATCGACAGCCGCACCGCGATCAGCGGCCCGGCCTTCGGGTCCAGCAACCGGTGCGGCGTCGCGACCCGCGCGAGCCGATCCGGCAGATACCGCCGCGCACCTCGGATCGCCACCACCTGCAGGTCCTTGGTGTACGTGTTGCTCAACTCCCGGTCACGCGCGACCACCTCGCGCTCGACCTGCGCGAAAGGCAGCTCGACTTCGGGCTCCAGCGCCTGCATCCCGGCGACCAACTCGCCGAGCGTATCCCGAACCACGAAGTCCGCCCCATGCTTCATGAACGCGTCGACCGGCCCCGGCGCGCCCGAGCCCACGCGCGCCTTCAGCACCGCCCGCAGCGACTTGCTCGTGATGTCCGGGTTCTGCTCGGAGCCGCTGAGCGCGAACTCCTTCTCGATGATCTTCTGCGTGAGCACGAACCACGTGTAGTCGTGCCCGGTCTTCATGATGTGGTCGAGCGTGCCGAGCGTGTCGAAGCCCGGGAACAGCGGGACGGGCAGCCGGTGGCCGGTCGCGTCGAGCCACAGCGACGACGGCCCCGGCAGGATCCGGATCCCGTGCATCGGCCAGATCGGGTTCCAGTTGTTGATGCCCTCGACGTAGTGCCACATGCGGTCGGGGTTGATCGACCGCGCGCCCGCGTCGACGGCGATCCCCAGCATGCGCCCGTCGACGTGCTCCGGAACGCCGGAGATCATCCGCGCCGGCGGCGCCCCCAACCGCGCCGGCCACGACTGCCGGACCAGCTCGTGGTTGCCGCCGATCCCGCCGCTCGTGACGATCACGGCCGGCGCGCTCAGCGCGAACTCGCCGACGACGTCGCGCGACGACGCCTCGCCGCGCCCCACGCCCGACGGCGCGAGGACCGACCCGGCGACGCCGTCGACCGCGCCGCCGGAGACGCTCAGCGCGTCCACGCGGTGGCGGAAGCGCAGCTCGACCAGGCCGCGGGCGACGCCCTCGCGCACCCTGCGCACGAACGGGTCGACGACGCCCGGCCCCGTGCCCCACGTCACGTGGAACCGCGGCACCGAGTTGCCGTGCCCGTTGGCGTCATACCCGCCGCGCTCGGCCCAGCCAGGGTTGGGCAGGAACCGGATCCCGCGGTCGTGCATCCACGCGCGCTTCTCGCCGGCCGCCCACTGCACGTACGCCTCGGCCCACCGCGCCGGCCACAGGTCCTCCGGGCGGTCGAAGCCGGCCGTCCCCTGCCAGTCCTGCCACGCCAGCTCGTAGGAGTCCTTGACGCCCATCCGCCGCTGCTCGGGCGAGTCCACCAGGAAGATCCCGCCGAACGACCAGAACGCCTGACCGCCCAGCGACGCCTCCGGCTCCTGGTCGACCAGGATCACCCGCTTGCCGGCGTCGACCAGCTCGCTGGCGGCGACGAGCCCCGCCAACCCGGCCCCGACGACGATCGCGTCAGCGGTCATTGCAGACTCTCTGCGAAAACATGACGCGGAATTCTAGACCGTCGCGCCGCTTTGACGCCAGCGCCGGCGCCAAGCCGACCCGCGCTACGCGGTGGCGAGCTGACGCACGCGCCGCGGCCCGGCCACGCCCAGCAGGCGCGGCGCGGCGGCGAGCATGGCGACGCCCTCGACGAGCGCGAAGCCCAGCAGCGTGTCCCGGGCGGAGACGAACTGGAGCGCGATGCCCGCGCCGACGACCGGCACCGACAGCCCGACGTAGCCGGCCACGAACAGGCCGGCCAGCGCCTCGGCGCGCGTCTCGGCCGGCGAGATCGTGATGACCGTCGCGATCGAGCCCTTGAAGACCGCGCCCGCGCCGCCGCCCATCACGGCGCCTCCCGCGACGAACAGCGCGAGGCTCGGCGTCGTCAGCCACGCCGCGGCGACGACGAGCGCCATGCCGAGGAGCATGAGCCCGATGCCGGCGGCCAGCGTGCGCCGCGGCGTCCAGGTCGCGCTCAGGGTCTGCGCGACGACGCCGGAGAGGAACATCGCCGAGACCGTCACGCCGGCCAGCAGGTGCGACGTCTCGTGCAGCGTCCCGACCAGGAACGTGGCCGCCAGGCCCGTGAACAGGCCCAGCGCGCCGAAGGCCAGGAACGCCCCGGCGGCCGCGGCGGCGAACGCGCCGCGCTCCGCGGCGGGCACCGACACGCGCTGGACGCGGTAGGCCGGGAGCGGATCCAGGCGCTCGCGCGTCTCGGGCGTGAACACCAGGGCGACCAGCGCCACCAGCAGCGCCGCGATGAACACCAGGTACGGAACCGTGAGCGGTGAGGAGACCCACTGGGCGAGCACGCCGGCGATCAGCGGGCCGAGGCCGAGGCCGCCGAGGTTGACGCCGGTCGCGACCAGCTGGGCGCGCCGGGGCGACGCGTCCGGCCGGCTGGTCGCGTGCAGCTCGGCGAGGTACGCCGTGGCGGTCGCCGCGACGACGCCGACCGACAGGCCGTTGACGACGCGCGCGACGATCAGCCCGGGCGTGTCGCGCCAGACCAGGAACACCACGGCGCTGACGATCGAGATCGCCGCGGCCGGGATCATGATCCGGCGGCGCCCGTGCCAGTCGGAGATGTGGCCGGCCAGGAGCAGGGCCGCGACGACGCCCACCGCGTAGGCGGCGTAGATGACCGTGACCATGAACGACGAGAAGCCGTCGCGGTCCTGGTAGAGGCCGTACAGCGGGCTCGGCACGGTCGAGAAGGCCATGACGGTGAGGAACGCGAACGCGACGGCCCAGAACCCGGCGCCGTGCTGGCGCCGGGTGGCGGACATGGGGAGAGGGGAGAGGAGCACGTCGTCCATGATGCGCCCGTCCTTGATCGCGCGCAACGCTGATCCGCGCTGACGGCTATCGTTCGCGGTGATCACGCAAGATGGAGCTCCGCCACCTCGAGACCTTCGTCGCCGTCGCCGAAGAGCGCTCGTTCTCCCGCGCGGCCGACCGCCTGCACGTCGTCCAGTCCGCGGTCTCGGCGACCGTCCGCAACCTCGAGCGCGAGTGGGGCGTGACGCTCTTCCACCGCACGACGCACCGCGTCGAGCTGTCGGACGCCGGCCGCGCGCTGCTCGACGAGGCGCGCGCCACGCTGTTGGCGGCGGCGGGCGTCGAGCACGCCGTCGACGAGGTCCGCGGCGGCCTGCGCGGGACGATCCGCGTGGGGATCATGCAGGCGACGATGAGCGCCGGCGGCATCAGCGTCGCGGCCGCGATCTCCGCCTTCCGCGCGGCGTACCCCGCCGTGACGCTCACGGTCCGCCAGGGCGGCAGCGTCGACCAGGCCGAGCGCGTCCGCGCCGGCGAGCTGGACGTCGCGTTCCTCGGCCTGCCCGACACGACGCTGCCCGGCCTGGACCTCACGGTGCTCGTCGAGTCGCCCCTGCTGCTCGCCTGCCACGCCGGCCACCGCCTCGCGGGGCGCGCGTCGGTCACGCTGGACGAGCTGAGCGCCGAGACGTTCGCCGACCTGCCGCCGAGCTGGGGCGTCCGGATCGCCAACGACCGCGCGTTCGCCGCCGCCGGCGCGCACCGCACGGTCGCCTACGAGATCAACGACGTTCCCACGGTCGCCGACTTCCTCCGCAACGGCCTCGCGGTGGCGATCCTGTCGCCCTCGCAGCTGGCTCCGGACCCGGCGATCGCGTTCGTGCCGATCCGCCACCACGTCCCGCGCTGGGTCGTCTCGGTCGCCGTCCCCGAAGGCCGGCGCGCCAGCCCCGCGACGCGCGCGTTCGTGGAGATGGCGGTCGACGCCGCGCCCACCTAGGCTCACCACCAACATGACGCACTTCGCGCGCCCCCGCGGGCAGGACGAGCAGCG
This sequence comes from Baekduia sp., assembly GCA_036518975.1. Classification (GTDB taxonomy): domain Bacteria; phylum Actinomycetota; class Thermoleophilia; order Solirubrobacterales; family Solirubrobacteraceae; genus Baekduia. Next base: position 14,304 of record DATDMD010000046.1, on the reverse strand, counting down.
CGCCACGTCGCTGGAGTTGTTCTACGACCTGGTCTTCGTCTTCGCGATCACGCAGATCAGCCACCACCTGCTCGACCACCTGACGTGGACGGGCGCGGGCCAGTCGGCGCTGCTGCTCCTCGTCGTGTGGTGGTCGTGGAACTACACGACGTGGGTGACCAACGAGCTCGATCCCGAGTCGCCGGTCGTGCGGCTCGTGATGATCGCGCTGATGCTCGGCAGCCTGATGATGGCGGTCGCGATCCCGCACGCCTTCGGCGCCGACGCGCTGCTGTTCGTCTGCTCCTACCTGGCGATCCAGATCGGGCGCCACACGTTCCTGACGTTCGCCGCCGCGCAGCGCGGCGAGCCCGAGCGCGCCCGCGCCGGCGCGATCCTCGCGTGGTTCTGCTTCGCCGCGCCGTTCTGGCTGGCCGGCGCGCTGGTCGACGGCGGCGTCGCGCGGACGGTCCTGTGGCTGATCGCGCTGGCCATCGACTACGGGGCGCCGCTGGTCACCTTCCGGCTGCCCGGCCGGACCCTGGACCCGACCGCCTGGACCGTGGAGGTCAGCCACTTCAGCGAGCGCTTCGGGTTGTTCATCATCATCGCGCTCGGCGAGTCGATCGTCGTCACCGGCGCGACGACGTCCGAGCTGGGGCTCGACGGGCACACCGCGGTCGCGTTCGCCACCGCGTTCCTGACGAGCGCCGCGCTGTGGTGGCTGTACTTCACGGGCGTGGCGAAGATCGCGGAGCTGCGGCTCGCCCACGCGGGCGCGGGCCGGACCGCGATGGCGCGCGACGCCTACACCTACCTGCACGTCCTGCTCGTCGCGGCGATCGTCGTCTCGGCCGTCGGCGACGAGCTGGTGATCGCCCACCCGCAGGAGCCGCTGGCGACCAGCGCGATGCTCGCGGTCGTCGCCGGCCCAGCGCTCTACCTGATCGCCCACTCCCTGTTCCGGTTGCGGGTGAGCGGGACGCTCGGCTGGCGCCGGCCGCTGGGCGCCGCGGTGAGCGTCGCGGTCGGGGTCCTCTGCGGCGCGCTGGACGCCGAGGCGCTGGTCGTCGCGCTCGCGTTGTTGGTGGTGTTGATCGCGGTGATCGCGGGCGACACGGCCGCGGCGGCACGGCGCCGCCGGCACGGGCAGCCCACGCCGCTGGAGCGCGCGCGGGCCGAGCTGGCCTAGCAGTCTGCGAGACTGACCGGTAGCCGTTCGTTTGAGCCAAGGGGATGATCCAGTGAAGTACAGCGTGGTGGTCGCCGACGACCATCCGGTCTACCTCGACGCGCTGAGCCGCGCCGTGGACCAGTCCGACGACCTCGACCTCGCGGGGACCGCGGCCGATGGGGCGGAGGCGGTCGAGCTCATCAGCCGCGTGCGCCCGGACGTCGCCGTCCTCGACGTCGAGATGCCGATCCACAACGGCCCGGCGGTCGCGGCCAAGCTCGTGCAGCTCGACGTGCCGACGCGCGTGCTGTTCCTGTCGGCGCATCGCGACGGCGCCACCGTCTACGACGCGCTGGCGACCGGCGGCTACGGCTACGTCACCAAGGACGCGTCGATGGCCGAGATCCGCGAGGCGGTCCTACGCGTGGCCGCGGGCGTGCGCAGCATCGGCGCCGAGGTCGGCCACCAGGTCGTCGAGGAGATCCAGGCGCGCGCCGAGCGGCAGGTCGTGGAGCTGACCGAGCGCGAGCGCTCCGTGCTGGAGCTCGCGGTCAGCGGGCTCACGGTCGCCGCGATGGGCCAGGCGCTGCACCTCAGCCCGGCGACGGTCAAGGTCCACCTCTCGACGCTCTACGCCAAGCTCGGCGTCTCGGACCGCGCGAGCGCGGTGGCCGAGGCGATCCGGCGCCGGCTCGTCACTTAGGCGCCGCGCAGCAGCGGGTACAGGCGGCGGAACGCGTCCCGGTTGCCCGCGTAGGCGTCCACGAGCGCGGGGTCGGGCTCGACGCGCGCGGTCGGGCGCACGCAGGCGGCGACGGCCGCGCGCACGTCGCCGAAGACGCCGCCGGCCACGCCGCCCAGCAGCGCCGCGCCGAACGCCGCGCCCGCGCTGGACGCCGTCCGCTCCAGCGGCACGTCGAGCGTCGCGGCGACGATCGCGGTCCACAGCTCCGACCGCGCGCCGCCGCCCGACAGCCGGCCGACCGACGGCTTGGGGTCGATCAGGTCCCATCCGTCCGCGAGGCCGTGGGCGACGCCCTCCAGCACGGCCCGGACGAGCGCGCCGCGGTCGTGGCGCAGGCCGAGGCCGACGAACGCCGCGCGCACGCCGGCGTCGGCGTGGGGCGTGCGCTCACCGGTGAGGTAGGGCGCGAAGCGCAGGCCCTCGACGCCCGCCGGCCAGCGCGCCGCCTCGGCGACGAGCGCGTCGTAGGACGCGCCGTCCGGGCCGACCGTCGCGTCGCGCAGCCAGCGCAGCGCGCCCGCGGCCGAGAGCTCGACGCCCATCACGTGCCACGCGCCGGGGACCGCGTGGCAGAACGCGTGGACCCGGCCGCGCGGATCGGGCGCGTAGCGGTCGCGCGCGGCGAAGACGACCCCGCTGGTGCCGAGCACGATCGACGCCGGCCCGTCCTCGGCGACGACGCCCACGCCCAGCGCGCCCGCGGCCTGGTCGCCGGCGCCGGCCGCGACCGGGACGCCGCCGGCGCGCGTCGTTCCGCTCACGTCCGGGCTCTCCAGGACGCGCGGCAGCCACGCGGGGTCGACGCCGAACTCGCGCATCAGCGCCGGGCTCCACGCCCGCGCGCCGACGTCGAGCAGCAGCGTGCCGCTGGCGTCGGCGACGTCGGTCGCGCGCTCGCCGGTCAGGCGGAAGCGGACGTAGTCCTTGGGCAGCAGGACGTGTCGGATCCTGTTGTAGGTGTCGGGCTCCTCCTCGGCGAGCCACAGCAGCTTGGGCGCCGTGAAGCCGGCGAGCGCGCGGTTGCCGCTCAGCGTGACGAGCCGCTCGACGCCGAGGCGCGCCTCGATCGCGTCGCACTGCGGCTGGCTACGGCCGTCGTTGCAGAGGATCGCGGGGCGCAGCGGCCTCTCGTCGGCGCCCAGCACGACGAGCCCATGCATCTGGCCGGTGAGCCCGATCCCGTCGGCGTCGCGCGCGCCGAGCTCGTCCAGGACGGCCTCGGCCGCGCGCCACCAGTCCTCGGGGTCCTGCTCGGCCCAGCCGGGGCGCGGCGAGGAGAGCGGGTACGCGCGCTCGGCCTCGGCGAGGACGGCACCGGTCTCGTCGACCACCAGCCCCTTGGTCGAGGAGGTGCCGACGTCCAATCCGACGAGCCGCGTCATGAAACGTCAAGACTACGGACAAACGCCGACGGATATGTCCGGAATTACGCGCGGATCTGGTACGAATCTCGGTCATGACGATCGACGCCGACGCCCTGACCCCGCGCCCCGAGCACCGCTTCACGTTCGGGCTCTGGACCGTGGGCAACCCCGGCCGGGACCCGTTCGGCGAGCCGGTGCGGGCGCCGCTCGACCCGGTCGAGAGCGCGCACCGGCTCGCCGACCTCGGCGCCTGGGGGCTGAGCCTGCACGACGACGACCTCGTCCCCTACGGCACCGCGCCGGCGGAGGAGGAGCGCATCGTCAGCCGCTTCGAGGACGCGCTGCGCGAGCGCTCGCTGGGCATCGGGATGGCGACGACGAACCTCTTCGGCCACCCCGCGTTCAAGGACGGCGCGTTCACCTCCAACGACCGCGGCGTGCGGCGCGCGGCGATCGGCAAGGCCATGCGGTCGATCGACCTCGCGGCGCGGCTGCGGGCCGAGAACTACATCTTCTGGGGCGGGCGCGAGGGGACCGAGGTCGGCGCCGCCAAGGACCCGCGCGACGCGCTCGAGCGCTACCGCGAGGCCATCAACGTCCTGGCCGACTACGTCGTCGAGCAGGGCTACGACCTGCGCTTCGCGATCGAGCCCAAGCCCAACGAGCCGCGCGGCGACCTGTGGCTGCCGACCGTCGGCCACGCGCTGCACTTCATCACCACGTTGGACCGTCCGGAGATGGTCGGCGTCAACCCCGAGGTCGCGCACGAGACGATGGCCGGCCTGGCCTTCCACCAAGGTGTAGGACAAGCGCTGTGGGCGGGCAAGCTGTTCCACATCGACTTGAACGCCCAGCGCATCGGCCGCTACGACCAGGACTTCCGCTTCGGCGCCGAGGACCTGAAGGAGGCGTTCATGTTGGTGCGGTTGCTCGAGCGCGCCGGCTACGCGGGGCCGCGGCACTTCGACGCCCACGCCTACCGGACCGAGGACGCCGACGGCGTCTGGGACTTCGCGGCCGGCTGCATGCGCACGTATCTCGCGCTGGCCGAGAAGGCCCGGCGCTTCGACGCGCTGCCGGAGGTCCAGGACGCGCTGGCGGCGGCGTCGGTCCCCGAGCTGGCCGAGCCGACGGCGCCGGGCGGCGCGGGCGAGGCCGCCGCGCTGAAGGCGGAGGCGCTGACGCTCGACGCGCTGGCCCAGCGCGGCTACGCCAACGAGCGCCTGGACCAGCTCGTCGTCGACGTCCTGATGGGCGTCCGGTAGGTGGCGTCCGGCGTGAGCGGCCAGGACGCGCCCGGGTCGCTCGGCTCGCTGCGGCGGGGCAACCGGCTGCGGATCGTCGACGTCCTGCGGCGGTCCGGGAGCGCGAGCCGGGTCGACCTCGTCCGCGACACCGGGTTGTCGCGAACGACGGTGTCCAAGCTCGTCGCCGAGCTGCAGGCCGAGGGGCTGGTGGTCGAGCGCGCGGCGGGCGGCGGCGGCGAGGGCGAGGTCGGCGGCGCGCCCGCTCCGGCGGTCGGCCGCCCGCCGGTCGCGCTCACGCTCAACCCCGCGGCCGGCGCGGCGGTCGGGATCGACTTCGGCCACGACCTCGTCCGCGTCGCGGTCGCCGACCTGTCGGGCGCGGTGCTCGCCGAGGTGCGCGAGGACATCGACGTCGATCACCGGGCCGAGGAGGCGATCGACCTCGCGGCGACGATGGTCGACGACCAGCTGCGGCGGTTGGACATGACCTTGGCCCGCGCGGTCGGCGTCGGCGTGGCGATCTCGGCCCCGATCCAGCGCGGGAATCGGAACCCCGCCCACCCCGCCGCGACGACGAGCGTCCTGCCCGGCTGGGGCGCGTTCGCGCCCGGCGGCGAGCTGGAGCGCCGGCTCGGGCGGCCGGTCCTGATGGGCAACGACGCGAACCTCGGGGCGCTGGCCGAGGTCCGCGACGGCGCGGGGCGCGGCGCGCGCAACGTGGTGTACGTGATGCTCAGCGGTGGGATCGGCGCCGGGCTGGTCCTCGACGGCGCGCTGTTCCTCGGCCACTCCGGGCTGACCGGCGAGCTCGGCCACATGGTCGCCGACCCCGCCGGGCGCGTGTGCCGCTGCGGCAGCCGCGGGTGCCTGGAGACGGTCGCGTCGGCCGCCGCGCTGCTGGAGGACCTGCGCCCGCTGCACGGGCCGGACCTGACACTGGCGGAGGCGCTCGCGCTGTCACGCGACGGCGACGCCGGCTGCCGCCGGCTCTTCGCCGACGCGGGCCGGATGGTCGGCCGCGCGGTCGGCGCGATCTGCAACGTCGTCAACCCCGAGCGCGTGATCGTCGGCGGCGAGATGAGCGTCGTCGGCGACGTGCTGGTCGACGCCGTCGCCGAGGGCATCGCGCAGGCGACGATCCCGGCGATCGCCCGCGACGCCCGCGTCGTCCCCGGCCAGCTCGGCGAGCGCGCCGAGGTCCTCGGCGCGATCGGCCTCGTGCTGGCCGAGACCGGCACGGACGCGATCGCGGCGCTGCGGCCGGCGGCCTAACTGCCAGCCGAGCCGAACGCGCCGTCGCCGAGCAGGTGCTGCGTGCAGCGGAAGTGGGCGAGCGGCCGCGCGTCGCTCTCGCGCGCGACGGTCACGTCCCACACCTGCGTGCTGCGCCCGCCGTGGACCAGGATCCCGACGGCGGTCAGCACGTCCGGCTGGCGGGTCGACGCCACCATGTTGATCTTCAGCTCGCCGGTGACGAACGCGGTCGCGCCGTCAGGGAGCGAGGCCAGGCAGCCCCAGCCGGCGAGGGAGTCGGCGAAGGCGACGACGCTGCCCGCGTGCAGGATGCCGCCGGCGGTCTGCATCAGCCCGTCGTGCAGCGGCAGGCGCGCTTCGATGCAGCCGGGGGAGATCGCGGTGATCTCGATGCCCAGGAGCCCGGGCAGGCCGGACCGGTAGAACGCGGTCAGCTCCTCGGGCCACGCGTCCTCGGGCAGCGCGCGCAGGTCCGGGGCGACCGCGGCGGCGGCCGCGATCACGCCACGGCCTCGTCGTAGAACGCGAAGTGGTCGCCGTGGCGCACGCCGACGAGCGAGCCGAGCCGCTCGCTGTAGGCGATGAAGTCCGACGGGTGGCGCGCGACGGCGGGGCGCGCGATCGCGACCTCGTCGGCGGCGAACGCGAGGCCGGCGCTGTTGAGGAGGACGTCGCCGAAGCGGATGACGAGCCAGCCGTCGTCGTCGAACGCGGTGGCCAGGTCCGGCCGCTGGAACGCCGCGCGCGCGGCGAGCTCGTCGACCAGGTCGACGGTGGGGGCAAGGGTGGGGGAGATCGGGGTCATGCCGATCAGGCTGGCAGCCGGAAGCCCTCCGCTGGGGCGGGCCGACCTGTGTTCGGGGAGGAGGCGGACCGCCTCAGGGGGTACGGCCAGCTCGTAGGGGGATGATGGGCCCTGAGCGCTGGACGAAAGCTCCGCACGCGCCCAGGCGACGGGTGTACAGTCGGCTCCTGATCAGCGAGCGCGGCTGGTATGCCGCGCAAGGAGGAGGAGACGCGGTGATCGACCTGAAGGTGCCGGAGGGACGGCAGGACGCTGGATGCGTCCGCCGCGGCGCCGCCGGTGTGCTCGTGGTCGCCATGGACGAGGCGGGTCTCGCGGAGGCCCTTCCGGTCGCCTACGCGCGGGCTGCCGCGCTCGGCGCGCGGGTCACGGTGGCCGGCTCGGCGCGGATGCCGTTCTGGTGGGCGGTCGCCGCCAGCGGCTGGATGATGATGCCGCGGCCGTGGGCCGAGGAGTCGCGGCTGAGGGCCGAGGCCGAGCTGCGCGCCCGGGTGTCCAGGATCGGCGGCGACGCGGAGTGCTGCGTGATCTGCCGGCACGGCCGCGCCGAGGTGTGGCTCGGGCGCATCCTGGGCCAGGGCCGCTTCGAGACGGTGCTCGTCGGCGCGACGAAGCTGGGCAGGCGGCGGACGCGAAGGCTGCAGGCGATCGCCGGCGCCGAGCGGACGTTCGCGGTCCTGACGCCGCTGGGCGACCAGGCCGCGCGCGGCGCGCCGCGACGGCTGGCCGTCTAGCTAGTGCCGGGCCGCCCAGGCGGCCATCTTGAGGAACAGCACGGGCGCCGGGACCTCCGGGCGTGACGGGTCGAGTTCGCGGTAGAGCGTCTCGACGTTGACGACGATGCGCTCCGGGTCGCCCCAGTCGGCGAAGTCGCTGATGTCGATGTCGTCGGCCGCGGCGTCGGCGTCCAGCCCCGCGGCGAAGCGGGCGGCGGCCGCGTCGCGGACGTACGTGAGGTAGCGCTGGACGTCGCGGACGCCGGACCGATCGGTGATCGGGCCGTGGCCGGGCACGAGCGTGCGCGCTCCGAGCGCGAGGATGCGGTCGCAGGCGTCCAGCCAGTTCTGCACCGGGCCGTGCCACATGATCGGCGTGCCGTCGATGAACAGGATGTCGCCCGTGAAGATCACGTCCGCGTCGGGGACGTGCAGGAGCGCGTCGCCGGCGGTGTGCGCGGGGCCGACCTCGAGCAGCGTGACGGGACGGTCGCCGACCGTGAGGTCCAGGCGGCCGTCGAACGTGTCGGTCGGCGGACGCAAGGTGATGTCCTTGAAGTCGAAGCGGCCGAACGTCCGCGCGTGGTAGGCCTGCCACTCGGGCGTGTCGCTGATCTGGCCGAGGAGGTCGACGATCGCGGGCGGGGCGGCGCGCAGCTCGGCGTCGGTCTTCGTCGTGGCGTAGATCGGGACGCCGTCGGGCAGCAGCTCGTTGCCGAAGCAGTGGTCGCCGTTGCCGTGCGTGTTCATCGCGGCGTCGATCGGGTGCTGGGCGGTGATCGGCTTCAGCTCGTCGAACATCGCGCGTGCGCAGCGCAGGTCGAACAGCGTGTCGACGAGCATCGACGTCCCGCCCGCGGTGACCAGGCCGGCGTTGCTCCAGCCCCAGCCGCCGTCGGGCTGCAGGTAGGCGTACAACCCGTCGCCGAGCTCGTGCAGCCCCTTCGTGTAGTCGGCCATGAGGCCAGCCTATGCGGCGGCCGGCCGCAGGTCGCTCGCACGAGCCCGCTGCGCGAGGCCGCCGCCGATGTAGGCGGCGCCCGCGAGCACGAACGTCGCGGGCGCGCCGACGGCGCTGGCCAGCACGCCGGCGAGGGCCGAGCCGACCGCGATGCCGGCCATGATCGCCGACGTCTCCAAGGTGTAGGCCTCGGTCAGCGTGCCGGACGGGGCGACGTCGCCCATCAAGGCGTACAACACGCCGAACAGCGGGGCGATCGCCGCGCCGGCGACCGCGAGCCCGAGGCCCAGGAGCGCGACGCTGGGCGCGGCGCCGAGCGGGAGCGAGAGGACGCCGCACCACACGATCAGCCAGAACATCGCGCCGACGGGGTCGCGGTTGGCGGCGTGCCCGCGGGTCCACAGCGCGCCGCCGGCGAAGCTGCCGATGCCCCAGAGCGCGAAGAGGACGCCGGTCGCCGACTTCGCGCCGAGGTGGTCCGCCGTCGTCACGATGCCCAGCTCGGTGGCGCCGAACGCGACGCCCATCATGACCGCGACGACGAGCAGCAGGCGGACGGCGGGCGCCGACAGCGCGCCGCCGGCGGGGCGCGGCGTCTCGAGGTCATCATCATGCTGCGGGCCGCCGAGCCGGCGCGTCTCGGGCAGCCCCGCGAAGACGAGCGAGCAGAGCCCGAGCAGGCCGCCGGTCGTCGCGAGGGCCGCGGGCGCGCCGGTGGCCGAGGCCATCGAGATCAGGACGAGCGGGCCGGTCATGAACGCCAGCTCCTGGAGCGAGGCGTCCAGCGTGACCAGCGCGTTGAAGCTGTCGCGGTCGAGGATCCGGCGCCACAGGACGCGGGCGCACGACGTGATCGGCGGCTGCACGGCGCCGATCGCGGCGGCGACGGCGATCAGCAGCGGCGCGGGCGCGCCGGCCGGCAGGAGCGCGAACGCCAAGCAGGCGACGGCGACGACGAGGCCCGTGAGCGTCAGGACCGCGGTCTGCCCGGTGCGGTCGATCGCGCGGCCGAGCAGCGGCGAGCACGCGGCCATGCCCAGCGCGCAGGCGCCGGAGCAGAGGCCGGCCACGGCGTAGGAGTGACCGAGATGGTGGACTTGCAGGACCAGGAGCAGCCCGAGCACCGACGGCGGCACGCGGGACAGCAGGGCGAGGGCGAGCGTGCGCGGCACCCCGGGGGCGCGCACGGCGGTGGCGGGCGACATGGTGTCCTAGCCCGGCCTGACGAGGGCGGCCGTGAGGCGCCCGAGCTGCTGGGTCACGCCGGCGCGGTCGAACGGCCCCGACGCGACGAGGTGGTGGGAGACGATGCCGTCGATCGCGGCGCCGAGGAGCTCGGCGTCGGCCCGGCCCGCGGGCGCGCCGACGTTGCGCAGGACCTCGGCGAGGACGTCGGTGTAGGACGCGACCCACTGGTCGGCGATCGGCCGCAGGTCGGGGCGGCGCAGGGCCTCCAGCCACAGCGCGCAGTCGACCATCGCGTTCTCGCGCCGCGCGGTGCAGGCGTCCTCGACGTAGTCGGCGAGGTGGGCGGCGAGCGTCCTCTTCGTCCACGTCCGCGAGGCGTCGCGCAGCGCGTCGACGTGCTCGAGGTCGCGGTCGGCCGCGTGCTGCAGCGCGGCGCGCACCATGTCCTCCTTGGAGGCGAACCAGTACGTCGTGGCCGCCAGCGGCAGCCCGGCCTCGGCGGCGACGAGCCGGTGCGTGAGCCCATCGGGCCCGACCCGGGCGATGACGGCGAGCGCCGCCTCCGTGATCGCATGCCGCCGCGCCTCACCGCGCGGGGCGGGAGCGGGCGTCCGGCGCTGGGCGGTCGCGGTCGGCATCGGTACGAATGTACCGAAAGCGGTACGTCTGTACCAAAACGCCCCGGGCTGCGCAGTTCCGCGCAATGGCGTCGCGGCCAAGGCACTCCGACCGGCGACCCGGGTCGCCGCATACGGGCCGCGCGCTCGCTGCATGAATCCAGTGCAGACGTGGCTTGGGCTAACGTGACTCCATATGTCTGGTCTTCGCCGGGAGCCGCCCGCGGAGGTGCGTCGGGCGCTCCGGAGCGAGGTCGGCTTCGGTTGCCCAGTGCCCGGCTGCGGCAGTCCATATCTGAGTTGGCATCACTTCGACCCGCCTTGGCGCGAGCGGCAGCAGCACGATCCAGACGGCATGGTGGCGCTGTGCCGAGATCACCATCCGGAAGCCGACGCCGGAGCCTTCACCCGGGACCAACTCCGTGCCTTTAAGTCACAGGGTCGCGACCGGAACACCCCTCTAGGCGCTCAGATGAACTGGATGAGAGACCAGCTCGTCGCCGTCGTCGGTGGCAACTTCTTCGTGAACTGTCAGACAGCCGTGCGATTTCAAGACATCCCGGTGGTGTGGTTCAACCGGGACGAGGACGGCAACATCCTCGTCAACCTCCAGCAGCTCACGACCACGTCAGAGCGTCGAATGGTGATGTTGGACAACTTCTGGATGACGGAAGGGCAAGGCGAACGCGACATCGAGTGCCCGCCGTCGGGCCGGATCGTCAAGGCCAGCTGCGCCAACGGCGACCGGCTTCGGATTGAATTTCAGTCCCACCAGACCTGGGAAGAGTTCGAGAGGCGGATTCCGGGCATCGGCCCGACCAGCCCAGGGGGCCTTCCTGACGGGATGCGTGATCTCGACGAGACTGAGATCGAAATGCGCGGCGTGCGGGACATAGTCGGCGGCCTCGGACTGGTCTTCCCCCTGACGACGGTGGCTATCGACATGCACGTCGCAGGAACCGACATTTCGTTTGGTCCACGCGCCACAACAATTGGCGGCGTTTCGATGACTGGATCGTGGGTGAGCGACACTCCCGTAGGCGTGCAGATCGGTGATCCTTGGCCGCCGGTTGAATCGGGCGAAGCGAGCCGGTCGAACTGAGAAGAGAGTTCCGGTGTCGCGTCTCCGGCGGTTTGTTTGAAGGCGTTGTAGTGCGGGTCGGTGGAGCGGCGGGTTTGGGTCAGCGGGCGAGGGCCGTCTCGGATACGAGACGGAAGCGCGGCGGCGCGAGCGCGTCTGGCAACTAGGCTCGGCCGCATGACCAGCGTGGAGCTGACCGGCGCCGGCCTGCGGCCCGAGGACGTCGTCGCCGTCGCGCGCGCGGATGCGCCGGTCGTGCTGTCGGACGAGGCGCGTGGCGCGATGGAGCGCAGCGCGGCCGTCGTCGCCGGGCTCCTCGACGCGCCCGAGCCGGCCTACGGCGTCTCGACCGGCTTCGGCTCGCTCGCCAACGTCGTCATCCCCGCCGACCGGCGCGAGGAGCTGCAGCGCGCGCTGGTCCGGTCGCACGCCGCCGGCATGGGCGAGCCGGTCGAGCGCGAGGTCGTCCGCGCGATGATGCTCCTGCGCGCCCGCACGCTGGCGATGGGCTGCTCCGGGGCGCGCCCCGTCGTCGCCGAGACCATCCTGGCGCTGCTCGACGCCGGCATCACGCCGGTCGTCCGCGAGCACGGCTCGCTCGGCGCCTCCGGCGACCTCGCCCCGCTCGCGCACTGCGCGCTGGCCCTGATCGGCGAGGGCGAGGTGGTCGACCACACCAACAACCCGCGCCCGGCGGCCGAGGCGCTCCGCGACGCCGCGATCGCGCCGCTGACGCTCGTCGCCAAGGAGGGCCTGGCCCTCATCAACGGCACCGACGGCATGTTGGGGATGTTGATCCTCGCGCTGGCCGACCTGGACAACCTGCTCACGGTCGCCGACATCACGACCGCGATGACGGTCGAGGGCCTGCTCGGCACCGACCGCGTCTTCGCCGCCGACCTCATCGCGCTGCGCCCGCAGCCCGGCCAGGCGGTCGCGGCCGCCAACCTGCGCCGGATCCTCCACGCGTCGCCGATCGTCGCCTCCCACCGCTGGGGCGACGACCGCGTCCAGGACGCCTACTCGCTGCGCTGCGCGCCGATGGTCGCGGGCGCCGCGCGGGACACCGTCGCCCACGCGCGCGCCGTCGCCGCGGCCGAGCTGCGCTCCGCGATCGACAACCCCATGGTCCTGCCCGACGGCCGCGTCGAGTCGTGCGGCAACTTCCACGGCGCGCCCGTCGGCTTCGCCTGCGACTTCCTCGCGATCGCCGCCGCCGAAGTCGGCGCGATCGCCGAGCGCCGCACCGACCGGATGCTCGACCCCGCCCGCTCGCACGGCCTGCCGCCGTTCCTCACGCACGACGCCGGGGTCAACTCGGGGTACATGATCGCCCAGTACACGCAGGCCGCGATGGTCGCCGAGAACCGCCGCCTCGCCGCGCCCGCGTCGGTCGACTCGCTGCCGACGTCCGCGATGCAGGAGGACCACGTCTCGATGGGCTGGGGCGCGGCGCGCAAGCTGCGCCGGTCGATCGACAACCTCACGCGGATCCTCGCGGTCGAGCTGGCGGCCGCCGGCCACGCGATCGACCTGCGCGCGCCCCTGCGGCCGGCCGTCGGGACCGCCGCCGCGGTGGCCGCGCTGCGGGCGGTCGTCCCCGGCCCGGGCGACGACCGGTTCCTCTCGCCCGACCTCCGCGCCGCCGAGGCGATCGTGCGCGACGGGTCGGTCGTCGCGGCCGTTGAGGCCGCCGTGGGACCGCTTTCCTGAACGAGGCAGCGCGAGCCGCGAGGTACGGCGGGCCCCACTCGCAGCGCCAACGCGCCCGGTCTACCGTCAGGCGGTGGACGTCATCGCGCCTCCCTCCCTCGTCGGCCGGCGCACCCAGCTCGCCGCCGTCACCGACGCTCTGACCCGTCTCGACGAACGCTCCTCCCCGATCCTCGCGCTCTCCGGCGAGCCCGGCATCGGCAAGACCCGCCTGACCGAGGAGCTGTGCGAGCGGGCTGACGCCGACGGCCACCTCGTGCTCTCCGGCCGCGCCTCTGAGCTGGAGCAGGACCTGCCGTTCGCGGTCGTGGTCGACGCGCTGGGCGACTACGCCGCGTCGCTGGGCGCCGACCGCCTGCGCCGGCTCGCCGGCGCGCAGGCGCCCGAGCTCGCGCCGGTCGTGCCCGGACTGGACGACCTCGGCGGCGACCCGACCGCCGGCCGCCTCCAGGACGAGCGCTTCGAGACGCACCGCGCGGTCCGCGCGCTGCTCGAGGGCCTCGGCGCGCGCCAGCGCGTGGTCCTCGCGCTGGACGACCTGCACTGGGCCGACGAGGCGTCGCTCGAGCTCGTCGCGCACCTGCTGCGCCATCCGCCGCGCGGCGGCGTCCTGCTCGTCCTCGCGTTCCGGCCCGCGCCGGCGCGCCCGACGCTCGTCGACGCGCTCGCCGCCGCCGTCCGCGAGCGCGCCGTCGTGGAGGTGGCGCTGGAGCCGCTGACCGCCGACGACGCCGCCGCGCTGCTCGGCGCCGGCGTCCCGACCGCCCGCCGCGAGGCGCTGTTCGTGCAGTCCGGCGGCAACCCGTTCTACCTCCAAGAGCTCGCGCGCGCCGACGCCGTCGTCGCCATCACGCCCTACGCGGACGCCGACGTCCCCCACGGCGTCGCGCGCGCGATCGACCAGGAGGTCCGCGCGCTCGACGACGACGCGGCGCGCCTGGTCCGCGCCGGCGCGGTCGTGGGCGACCCCGTGAGCCTGGACGCCGCGATCGCCGCCGCCGAGCTGGACCCCGGCGTCGCGCTCGACGCCCTCGACGTCCTCCTCGACGCCGCGCTGCTCACGCCGACCGACGTCCCGCGCCGCTACCGGTTCCGCCATCCGCTCGTGCGCCGCGCGATCTACGACACGACGCCCGCGGGCTGGCGCATCGGCGCCCACGCGCGCGCCGCCGCCGCGCTGGAGCGCCAGGGCGGCGCGATCGGCGCCCGCGCCCACCATCTGGAGCGCTGCGCCCAGCCGGGCGACGCGGCCGCGATCGGCGTCCTGATCGCCGCCGGCTCGGGCGCCGCCGCCCGCGCGCCCGCGGCCGCCGCCAGCTGGTACGCGGCCGCGCTGCGCCTGCTGCCGCAGGACCCCGACGACCTCGCCGTCGCCGGCCAGCGCCTCGGGCTGCTCGTCATGCTCGCCCAGTGCCAGGCCGCGACCGGCCGGCTGGTCGCCGCGCTCGACTCGCTCGACC
>DATDMD010000045.1:0-5587 GCA_036518975.1 Baekduia sp. | reverse complement strand
GAGGCGCGGGCGGCCCGGCCGGTCCGACCCACGGCCGCCGCCGTCCTGCCCCGGCGGCGGGGGCGCGTCGCCGCCGTGCTGTCCTCCGCCGTCCCGGAAGTCGTCGAGCAGCGACTCGCCGGGCCGCGGGCCGCGGCGGAGGAAGCTCGGGCCTGAGCGGTACTTCTTGTACTCAGGTGGGGAGTCGGAAGGGGAGGGCATCCAGCGGATAGGGTGGGTGGCAATGTCCGCCGGGTGCGTGATCGGCGTCGATCTCGGCGGCACGAAGCTGCTCGCCGGGGTCGTGGACGCCGAACTCAACGTCCACCATCGGGTCTTCCGCCACGCCCGCGAGGGCAAGAGTCCCGATCGGCTGCTCGACATCCTCGTCGCGGCGGTCGACGAGGCGCGCGAGGCAGCGGGTGGAGAGGTTAGGGCAGTCGGCTTCGGCGTCCCGTCGTTGGTGGACCCTGCAACTGGAGTTGCCAACACCACGGTCCACCTGCCGTTGCGCGACGTTCCGTTAAGAGATGTGATGGCGGAGCGGCTGGGCATCCCGGTCGCGGTCGAGAACGACGCGAACGCGGCGATGCTCGCCGAGCACCGGCACGGGGCGGCGGTCGGCGCGTCGTGCGCGGCGCTGCTGACGCTGGGGACCGGGATCGGCGGCGGGATCATCGTCGACGACCGCCTGGTCCGCGGCGCGCACGGCGGCGCGGGCGAGTGGGGCCACATGGTCATCCAGGCCGACGGGCCGCTGTGCACGTGCGGGAACCGCGGGTGCCTGGAGATGCTGGTCTCAGGCAGCGCGCTCGGGCGCGCGGCGGCCGCGGCGGCCGAGGCGCGGCCGGACTGCGGCTTCGGGCGCGCGGCGGCGGCGGGGAGGGAGATCACGGGCATGCTGGCGACGGAGCTGGCACACGACGGCGACCCGGTCGCGCGGGACGTGGTCGCCCGGATCGGCCACTACCTCGGCGTCGGCCTGGCGAACGTGGTGAACGTCTTGAACCCGGAGGTCATCGTCGTGGGTGGTGGGGTGATCGCGGCGGGCGAGCTGCTGCTGGCGCCGGCGCGGAGCGTCGTGGCCGAGCGGGCGCTGGCGCCGTCGCGCGACCAGGTCCGGATCGTGCCGACGCGGTTCGGCGACGCGAGCGGGATGATCGGCGCGGCGATCCTGGCGATGGACCTGGTGGGAGTGGGCGCGTGAGCGTGGGCGAGTCCGGCCGCCTCGTGGTGTGCCCGACGCCGATCGGCAACCTTGAGGACATCACGCTGCGGACGCTCAGCGCGCTGCGCGAGGCGGACGTGATCGCCTGCGAGGACACGCGCCACACGCGGGTGCTGTTGGACAAGTACGGCGTGAACGCGCGGACGGTCAGCTACCACGAGCACAACGAGGCGAGCCGGTCGTCGGAGCTGGTCGGACGGATGCGGGAGGGCGCGGTGGTGGCGCTGGTCAGCGACGCCGGGATGCCGCTGGTCAACGACCCGGGGTTCGTCCTGGTCCAGGCGTGCGTCGCCGCGGGGATCGAGGTCGAGGTGCTGCCGGGGCCGTCCGCGGCGCTGACCGCGCTGGTCGCGTCCGGGCTGCCGTCGACGACCTGGCGGTTCGTGGGGTTCCTGCCGCGCAAGGCGGGGGAGTTGAACGCGCTGTTGAGCGGTGCCTCGGAGACGTTGGTGGCCTTCGAGTCGCCACGGCGCCTGGCGGCGTCGCTGGAGGCGCTGGTCGCCATCGACCCGGAGCGGCCCGTCGCCGTCTGCCGCGAGCTGACGAAACTCCACGAGGAAGTGCTGCGCGGCAGCGCCGCCGAGGTGTCATCGCACTTCGCGGAGACCGAGCCGCGGGGCGAGATCGTGGTGGTGATCGGGGCGGCGCCGGCGTCGGAGGTGGAGCTCGGCCCGGCGCTCGAGGCGCTCGCGAAGCTGGTGGAGGCGGGCGCGAAGACCCGGCCGGCGGCCGCGGTCGTGTCCGACCTCACGGGCGTGCCGGCCAACACGCTGTACCGCGCGCTGACCGACCGCTGAGCGCGGCGCGGCAGGTGTGATCCGCGACCCCTAGGGCCCCTGGTCGCGGGCGGGCGCCGGGGCGACGATCCGGGACGTCGATTCGCCCCGTTCGTCTCCCGGAAGGAGCCCGCCATGCTCTCGCACCCGTCGTTCCACGCCGCCTTCCTCCATGCCAGCGTCGACGAGCGGCTGCGGCGCGCCGAGGTCCGCCGCGCTGCTGCCGAGGCTCGGCAGGCGGCCGCCGCCCGCCGCCACGCGGCCGTCCGGCAGCCTCCCACGGTCCGGCAGCAGCCGAGCCTCGGCGGCCTGCGGCTCCGACACCGGTGAGCGCGCGTGCCCAGGCACCGTCTTGCTTGCGGACCGCCAGCGGAGTAGAACGTTCATGTGTCGGAGCTGCTCACAGACCGTGAGTTCGCCGGATACCGGATCGACGGCGTCGTCGGTCGCGGTGGCATGGGCGTCGTGTACCGCGCGACGGACCTCGCGCTCGACCGCAGCGTCGCCCTCAAGGTCCTGGTGGAGGAGCTCGCGCAGGACCCTGCCTTCCGCCAGCGGTTCGTCGCCGAGTCCAAGGCCGCCGCGTCGCTCGAGCACCCGCACATCGTGCCCGTCCACGCCGCCGGCGAGCACGACGGGGTGCTGTACCTCGCGCTGCGGCTCATCCCCGGCCGCGACCTCCGCGGCGCGCTGCAGGCCGACGGCCGGCTGCCGCCGTCCCGGGCGGCGCCGATGATCGCCCAGGTCGCGGCGGCGCTGGACGCGGCCCACGCCGCCGGCATCGTCCACCGCGACGTCAAGCCGGCCAACGTCCTGCTCGACCGCGACGAGCACGCCTACCTCGGGGACTTCGGCCTCAGCCGCCGGACGGCCGGCGCCGGCGCGGCGCTCACGCGCACGGGCCAGGTGATGGGGACCTTGGACTACCTCGCGCCCGAGCAGATCCGCCGCGAGGCGGCGACGCCGCAGACCGACGTGTACGCCTTGGGGTGCCTGGCGTTCCACGTCCTGACCGGCGCGGTGCCGTTCCCGGCCGAGACCGAGGAGGGCAAGCTGTGGGCGCACCTGTCCGAGGCGCCGCCGCGGCTGGGCGAGGTGGTGCCGGGACTGCCGCCGGCGTTCGACCGCGCGATCCGCCACGCGCTGCAGAAGGATCCTGAGCGGCGCTTCGCGTCGGCGGGGGAGCTCGGCACCGCGCTGCAGGAGGCGGCGGGCGGCGCGCAGGCGCAAGCGTTCGAGGAGACTCGCGTCCGCACCGTCCCGAGGGCCGCGCCGCGGCCGGAGCCGGCGGCGACCGTCCGGCCGACCCCGCCGGCGCCGCCGCCGCTGGTCGCCGCCGCGACCGACCCCTTCAACATGGTCGTGCTCGCCGCGCTGCTGGCGATCGGCGTCGCGCTCGGCACGCCCGCGCTCATGGCGGCGATGGCCGCGGTCGTCTACGGGACCGGCGTCGCGATCGTCTACCGCCGCCATGGTTGAACCCCAACTCGCCGACCCGCACCCGACCGCCGCGCGCGAGGTCGCGGCGGTGCTCGAGGCCCGCCGGCGCGGCGTCCCGTTCCTCACCTACCGCGTCCTCGGCGGCGCGCTGGCGACCGTCGGGCTCGACGGGTCGGTGTCGCCGGTGACGATCGGCCGGCTCCCCGACAACGACGTGGTCCTCGGCTGGGACGACGAGGTCTCCCGGCTGCACGCCGAGCTGGAGGCCGTCGGCCGCGACTGGGTCCTGGTCGACGACGGGCTGTCGCGCAACGGCAGCTGGGTCAACGGGGAGCGCGTGCTCGGCCGGCGGCGGCTGGTCGACGGTGACCGCCTGTGCCTGGGCGAGACGCCGCTGGTGTTCGAGGCGCCCGCGCAGGGCGCGGCGCTGCCGACGACCGGCGTGGCGACCGGGCCGGGGGACGTCGTCCTCTCGGAGACCCAGCGCAAGGTCCTCGTGGCGCTGTGCCGGCCGCTCGGCGCGTCGGCGTACGCGACGCCGGCGACCAACCGCGACGTCGCGGCCGAGGTCCACCTCAGCGTCGACGCGGTCAAGGCGCACCTGCGGGTGCTGTTCGAGCGGTTCGGGCTCGAGGCGCTGCCGCAGAACCAGAAGCGGGCGCGGCTGGCGGCGCTCGCGCTCGTCAACGGCGTCGTCCGGCAGCGCGAGCTGTGATGGTGCCCTGTGCGCGGGCGCGCCATCGTGCTGGTGCTCGCGGGGCTCGCCACGGTGGTCGCGGCGCTGCAGTCGCACCACCAGCGCGAGGATGGGCGCTCCGGCGCCACGTCGTCCGCGGAGGCGGAGCCGGCCGCCGCTCGGGTCACGACCGTCACGTTCGCGACCTCGCCCGAGAAGGTCGCGCTGATCGACCCGGCCGTCCGGGCGTTCAACGCGCGCGGCGTGCGGGTCGACGGACGGCAGGTCGTCGTCCGCCGGATCGTCAAGGACTCCGGCGACGCCGAGACGCAGATCGCGAACGGCCAGTTCCAGCCGGTGGCGTGGTCGCCGGCGTCGTCGCTGTGGCTGCCGCTCTTGAACTACGACGCCGACCGGCGGTTGGCACCGAGCGCGAACGCGTCGATCGCCCGGACCCCGCTGGTCATCGCGATGTGGGAGCCGATGGCGCGGGCGCTCGGCTGGCCGCGTGCGCGGCTGGGCTTCGGCGACCTCCTGCGCCTCGCGCGGGCGCCGGGCGGCTGGGCGGCGCTCGGCCATCCCGAGTTCGGGCCGTTCAACCTGGTGCACACGAACCCGGACCTCTCGACCGCGGGGCTGTCGGCCGTCGCGGCGGAGTACTACGCCGCGGGCGCCGGCGCGGCGTTGACGCGCGGCGACGCCGTGCGGCCGGCGGTGCGCGCGCGGGTGCGCGCGCTGGAGCGGTCGATCGTCCACTACGGCGACACGACGCTGTTCGTCGAAGGCCAGCTGAAGCGCGAGGGCCTCGGCTACGCGAGCGCCGTGGCGATGGAGGAGACGACGCTGCGGGCGTTCAACCGCACGCGCGGGCGCCGCGACCGGCTGGTGGCGGTCTACCCGAAGGAGGGCACGTACTTCTCGGACAGCCCCTTCGTGGTGCTGAGCGCTCCGTGGGTCTCCGCAGGCGAGGCGCGGGCCGCGCGCGCGTTCGAGCGCTTCCTGCGCGCGTACGTCACGCCGGCCGTGGCGGCGCGTAAGGGGTTCCGGCCCGGCGGCGACGCGGCCGCCGCGATCGCGCCGGAGCACGGCCGCGACGTCGCGATCGACCTGCGCGAGCCGCGCCGGCTGCTCCAGGTCCCGACGGCGCGCGCGCTCCACGCGATCCGCCGGACGTGGCAGCTGGACCGCAAGCCGGCCGACATCCAGCTCGTCGTCGACGTGTCCCGGTCGATGGCGAGCGCGGATCGGCTGGACCAGGCCGAAGCCGGCCTCCGCGGGTTCCTACGGGCGGCCGCGCCGCAGGACAGCGTCGGGCTGATGACCTTCTCGGACCGGATCAGCTGGCTCGCGCCAGTGCGGTCGATCCGCAGCGACGGGCCGCGCCTGGGCCGGCTCGTCGACGGGTTGGTCCCTGAGGGCGGCACGGCGCTGTACGACGCGATCGCCGAGGCGACGTCGCGCGCGCGGGCGCACGCGCGCACGAACCGG
>DATDMD010000044.1:0-46746 GCA_036518975.1 Baekduia sp. | reverse complement strand
ACGCGTTGCGCTCCGGCGATCACATCCCGCTGCATTTCCGCACCGTCGCGCTGTTCACCGCCGGCGGCGTCGCACTCGCAGTCATGACCGTCGTTCTCGTGATAGCGCAGACCTGACCGCCGGCGACTCGGGAGGGCCGTGGACCACGCGGCGTCAGGCCGCCCGGCGGGCGCCGTGCAGGGCGAACACGGCGTGCGCGACGTCCGCCGTCACTCCGGGCTGGTCGCTGGCACCTGCCGTCCGGGAAGAGCTCAACGGAGCTGTACCGGCCCGCGAGCCACGGAGTCGGTGGCGCCGCCGAGCAGGTCGATCACGCGCCGCTCGACTTCGCTGCGCAGTTCGTCCCCGTCGA
The DNA here is from genome assembly GCA_036518975.1 of Baekduia sp. Lineage (GTDB taxonomy): Bacteria > Actinomycetota > Thermoleophilia > Solirubrobacterales > Solirubrobacteraceae > Baekduia. The sequence goes on along the minus strand of DATDMD010000044.1, from coordinate 46,394 downwards.
CGTCGGTCGGCAGCTCGATGACCACGCCGTCATCGCCGGTCTGGATTCTGAGCGGGACCGCGGCCGCAGGGAGCCCATCCGGGAGGCCGATGACCGTGCCTTCTGCGAAGGCGCTGATGACGCGTGGGTCGATGTAGGAGTCGCGTGCGACCTTGGGCGTGTTGCCGAGCGCGGCGGAGACCTGGCGGACGGCCCGGTTGACCGCCCGCGGGCCGTGGCGCCCGTCCGCGTCCTCGCGGGCCAGCGCGACCGCGGCGAGAGCGGTTGCCGCCCACGTGCGGAACTCCTTCGCCGAGTAGGGGCCCTGTGCCCAGCAGCGCAGCCCGTTGTTGACGTCGGCGGCCTGCAGGCGGCGCCAGCCGGCGTTCGCGCGATAGGCGAGCAGCTCGGGCGGGCCGCTGCGGCGTCGTTTGAGCGGCCCGAGCGCGCTTACCGCCTGCGCGTCGCGCACGGTCATGCAGCGTCGCTTGCCGGCCTTCGCGACGTAGTCGAAGCGGACCGCGAGCTCGAGCAGCTGTACCTGGTCGCGGCGCAGCGTGGTCAGCCCTACGTGCCCGTGGTCGCGCGCGTAGCGGTCCCAGCCGACGCGGAAGAAGCCGACGTCGAGCAGCCGTAGGGCGAGCGCGAGGACGCGCTCGTGCGACACCGCGTCCGCGCCGAGCCGCTGCTTGACGGTCGCGCGGACCGCCGGCAGGCACTGCGCGAACGCGAGCATGTCGGCGAACTTCTCGGAGTCGCGCCGCACCCGCCAAACGGGGTGGTAGAGGTACTGGCGTCGCCCCTTGGCGTCGAGCCCCGTGGCCTGCAGGTGAGCGTTCGGCGCCGCGGCGATCCACACGTCGGTCCAGGCCGGCGGAATCTTCAGCGCCGCAATCCGCGCCAGCGTCTCCGGGTCGGTCACTCGCTCGCCCTCGGCGTCGCGATACGCGAACCGGTCGCCCCGCCGCTCGCGCCGCAGCCCGGCCTCGCCGCCATGCACGTGCACGAGTTCCTCGACGTCCATGTCGACGTGGTGCTAGGACCGCCCCCGGTGGCGTCAAGCGACCGTCGGCCGAGCGCGCAGAAGCCGCCACGGCTGGTGTTTGGGTGATGGCGGCCTACGTCGTCAAGCATGTCCCAAGGGAGGAGCGATCGATGCCTTCGTTGCTGCTTGTGCTGACCGGCGTCGACCATTGGACGCTCGACGATGGCACCCATCGGCCGACCGGCTTCTGGGCCGAGGAGTTGACCGAGCCGATGCGGGTCTTTCGCGATGCAGGCGTCGACGTGACGATCGCCACGCCGGGTGGCGTGCGCCCGACCGTCGATGAGGCCAGCCTCAGCGCAGAGGGTGCCGGCGGCGAGGAGCGGGCCGCAGCGTTGCGCGGCGAGCTTGACGCTCTCGCCGATCAGCTCGCCTCGCCGGCGGCGCTCGAAGCGCTATCGGCCGACGACTACAACGGCGTCTTCGTGCCCGGCGGCCACGGCCCGATGGAGGATCTGGCCAGCTCAGACGAGCTCGGCCGGCTGGTGCTGGCAATGCTCGACGACGACAAGGTCGTCGCGGCCGTCTGCCACGGACCGGCCGGGCTGTTGTCCGCGATGCGGCCGGACGGGACCTGGGCGTTCGCCGGGCGCAAGCTGGCGGGATTCACCAACGACGAGGAGACCCAGGCGGGGCTCGCCGACAAGGCGCCGTGGCTGCTCGAAGACCGGATGCGCGAAGCCGGGGGCGAGCTGGAGGGCGGGCCGGCCTGGCAGCCGTTCTCGGTCGTCGACGACAACGTCGTGACCGGACAGAACCCAGCCTCCAGCGGCGAGGTCGCTGAGAAGGCCGTGGAGGCCCTCAACGCTCGCGCACATTGGATCCATGTCGTCCCGTACGACGGCGCGTGGACGTTCAAGCACGAACACGGCGAGCCGGAAGGCAGGTTCCGCACCCAGAAACAGGCGATCGAGGCCGCCAGGGAACATGGCCGGGCGCACGGCGACTGGGAACTCGTCATCCACGGCCGCAACGGACTCATCCGCGATGCGGTCGCCATCCACTGAAAGCCGAGTACACGCTGGGATGCTCCTCGGCAGTGGCGCCAACCGGCGGCGAGGCGCTGCGGATCACGCCGTCGGTGGGGCCTTCCCAGCCCGGACGCTGGCGCCCATCTAGCAATCGCTTCCAGATCGCTTCCTCGGGAGCGTAGGCGAGCGCCGGCCGTCCAGCCCTGGAACGACGGAACCCCGCGGTTGCAGGGGTTCCGGGGGATGGGCGCGGCGCGTTTCGAACCTGCGATCCCTCGCGTGTGAAGCAGGGTCTCCGCGCGCGAGCGGCCAGAACGGCCTAGTCGAAAGGAAGGGGTCGACGGTTCGAGTCCGTCAGAGGGCTTCGTCGCAGCGTCTCGCGACGTGTGCTCAGCGAGGCCGAGCGACTCCGAGGACGTGCGGGATCGGTGGCTGGATGCGTGACGGTGCGAAGCCGAACCGTTCGATCGAGTCAATGGTGAAGCCGGCGCGTTCAATGGCGGCCACGGTGTCTCGGGCGGGGTGGCAGCCGCCGGCCAGGGTTGGCCAGAGCCTGCTCTTGTCCAGTCCCTGGAGGATCATCCGCGTCGGCTGGCTCTGCGCGATGACGTGCTCGTAGAAGCGCAGCTCGCCGTCCGGGCGCAGGACGCGGCGGATCTCGTCGAGCGCGCGTGCCTGATCGGGCACCGAGCACAGGACGAGGCTGGCGACCACGGCGCGGGCGGTGTCGTCGCCGGCGGGGAGGTCATCGGCCACGCCGGCGAGCACGCGCACCGGCACCGGAGCGCGGTGGGCGGCCGCCTCGGCGGCGGCGCGCAGCGTCGGCTCGGGCTCGATCGCGACGACCTCGGCGACGCCGTGCGGGTAGTGGGCGAAGTTCAGCCCTTGGCCGGCGCCGAGCTCGAGCACGGTGCCCGTCAGTCCGGCGAGCAGCCGCCGGCGATGCTCGGCGGCGCCGCGCCGCTCGGCGGTGCCGGCGAGCCGGAGGTAGCAGCGCGCGAACCGCGGATGGGGGAGGTCGGTGGGCGCCATGGCCCCAGTCTGACCTCGGTGTGCGCGGGTGTCGATCGCGCGACGACGGTCGTCGGCCGTGCTGGCGCGACGAGCGAGGTCGCCTGCGACGATTCAGGACGTGCTGGCCTCCATCCCGAGCCCGCCGGCGAACGGGTTCCATCTCGGTCCGCTGCTCGTTCACGCGTACGGCCTGACCTACATCGTCGGCCTGCTCGCCGCGGTGACGTTGACGGCGCGACGGTGGGAGCGCGTGGGCGGCCATCGCGATCTCGTCAGCGAGGTCGCGCTGTGGGGCTTCCCTGCCGGACTCGTCGGAGGGCGTCTGTACTTCCTGGCGACGAGCTGGGACCAGGCTCCGCACGCGTGGTGGGGTCCCTTCGCGATCTGGAAGGGCGGCCTCGGCATCTGGGGCGGGATCGCGGCGGGGACGCTGGCGGGCCTGCTGGTGCTGCGCCGGCGTCATGCCGACGTGCCGGCGTTCCTCGACGCGGCGGCGCCCGGGCTGCTCGTGGCGCAGGCGATCGGTCGGGTTGGGAACTACTTCAACCAGGAGCTCTTCGGCGGCCCGTCGCACCTGCCGTGGGCTCTGCGCATCGATCCCGCGCATCGCCCCGACGGCTACGCGTCGTTCGCCACGTTCCAGCCGACGTTCTTGTACGAGTTGGTGTTCAACCTGGCGCTCGCCGGCGTGCTGGTGTGGCTCGGACGTCGTCGTCGCGTCGCGCCGGGTGGCCTGTTCGCGCTGTACGTGGCGGGCTATTCCGCCTTCCGCATCTTCGAGGAGCTCCTGCGGGTCGACCCGGCCCACCATCTGCTCGGGCTCCGGCTCAACTTCTACGTCGCCGGCGTCCTGACCGTGGTGGCGATGACCTGCTTTGCGCGCGTGCAAGGCTGGGGACGTCGCCGGATCACGCGCGGCGGTGCGCTGCTGTTGGCCGGCGGCGCGCTGCTGACGTGCGGATGCGGCCAGGAGGGGAGCGCACCCACGACGCCGCAGGCTGCGCACGCGTCCTCCGCGAACGCGGCCGCCGTGAGCCTCGTCGCCCACTAGCAACCCCATGCGCTTGCTCGAGCCGCGGTCAGCTTCCTTGCAACTATGGAGGGCGCCTTACCGCTATGGCGTGAGCCGGCCGCGCGCGTTGTAACTGGCGGGTGGGGACTGTCCATTGACTCGACAGATCAGCCAGGGAGTGGCCGAGGCGTGATACCTTTGTCCCGCGATGGCTGGGAGGCAATCACTCCGCGAGGCGCAGAAGCAGTTCACGCGGCAGCGGCTGCTCGACGCCGCGGTCGAGGAGTTCTCCGAACGCGGCTACAGCGCGACGACGGTGGATGACATCGTCTCCCGCGCCGGCGCGACGCGCGCGACGTTCTACCTGCACTTCAAGGGCAAGTCCGAGCTGGTGCTCGAGCTCATGGAGAAGGCGAACGACTTCCGCCCGCACTGGGAGGTGCTGCGCGAGTTCCCCCAGCGCCCCAGCCGTGAGCGCATCAGGGCCTGGCTCGACGCGACCACGAAGGCGTGGGAGGACAACCGGGATCTCATCTCGGTGATCTACCAGGGCGTGGCGGCCGATCAGGAGCTCCTCGCCGGTCAGGACGAGCGCGCGCGGGCCGTGCTGTCGGTCTTCGTCGACTCGATCCGCCACCTCGGCTGGGCAGACGACTCGCACGCGCGCATCGAGGGGATGCTGCTGTTCGCCCCGCTCGAGCGGATCTTCACGTACTGGAACTTCGAGGACGACACCGGCATGCGCGGCCAGGTCCTCGACCTCCTGACCGAGAACTGGTTCGCGGCGTTCAACCGCGCCGCCGACACCGCGCCCGGGGCCGCCAAGCCCAAGGCCGCGAAGTCCGCCAAGCCCGCCGACGACGACGACGCCGACGCCGACGCCAGCGCGCGGACGACGCGCCGCCGGCCCGCCGGCCGCTCCTAGACGACGGCCGGGCGCCCTCGCGGCGCCCGCTGCCGTCCCCGTGCACCGCGGCCCCGCGCCGCCCTCAGCCACCACGCCCGCCGGCGTGGTGGCCGCTCGTCGTTGGGCGCCGGTGTACGCCGCGACTAGAGACTAGACAACGTATCTCGTTAGATGTACGGTCTGTCGCTGATTCGGGTGCTGTGTTGAGCGAGCTTTGGGAGTTGGGTGTTGATGGAGGCGTTGGCGACGGGCGAGGCGGAGGTGCAGGTCGCCGGGTTGACGGTGCACACGCGCCGGCGTGGCGCCGGGGAGCCGGTGGTGGTGCTGCATCATTCGACGGGCCCGTTGTGGGCGCCGTTCCACGATCGGCTGGCGGAGTCGTGCGCGGTGACCGCGCCCGACCTGCCCGGCTTCGGTCGCTCGGAGCGGCCGCCGTGGGCGCGCAGTCCCGCGCATCTGGCGGCGGTGTTGGGCCAGTGGCTGGATCAGTCGGAGGCCGGGCCGGTGCACCTCGTGGGCTTCGGCCTCGGCGGCTGGGTCGCGGCGGAGCTCGCCGTGATGGGCGGCGCGCGCCTGCGCTCGCTGACGCTGATCGGCGCCGCCGGGCTGCGGCCGCGCGAGGGCTACATCTACGACCCGATGGGCGAGAGCTGGACGGCCTACGCACGCCGCAGCTTCCGCGACGACGAGCACTTCGCGGCGGTGTTCGGTGAGGATCCCGCGCAGGAGGTCGTCGACCTGTGGGACTACAGCCGCGAGATGACCGCGCGCGTGACGTGGAAGCCGTGGATGTGGAGCCTGCCGCTCGGCCAGCTGCTCAAGGGCGTGCAGACGCCCGCGCTGGTCGTGTGGGGCGAGGCCGACGCGATCGTGCCGCTGGACTGTGGCAAGCAGTACGTCGAGGCCCTGCCCCAGGCGCGGCTGGAGATCGTCCCCGGGGCGGGCCATGCGCTGGAGCTCGAGGAGCCCGAGGCGCTGGCGCAGTTGATCGCGGAGTTCGTGGTGTCGACCGGCAGTTCACTGTCTGAGTAACTGGAGCGACGAGTATGTTCTTGGGGTATTTCACTGAGCGGCCGTATCAGGACCGCAGCGCTGAGTGGTATCAGAGCGCGCTGCCGATCCTGGACCTGTCGTTGAGCAACGGCGTGATCGACCCGCATCTGCAGGCCGATCTGTACCACCGCTTCCTGGACGAGAAGCTGTACGTCGAGGAGATGGGCTTCGACGGCGTGATGCTCAACTCGCATCACTCGACGCCGGCCTGCATGGGCGGCGGCCCGATGAACAACGAGGCCGCCATCCTGGCCCGGCTGACGACCAAGGCCAAGATCGTGATCTTGGGCAACGTCCTGCCGATCTGGGACGACCCGCTGTGGCTGGTCGAGGAGCTCGGGATGATCGACGTCCTCTCCCGCGGCCGCCTGGTCTCCGGGTGGGTGCGCGGCACGGGGCGCGAGAGCTTCTCCCACAACGCCCAGCCCCCGTACAACTGGGAGCGCTTCCAGGAGGCCCACGACTTCATCATCAAGGCGTGGACGACCCCGGGTCCGTTCCGGTGGGAGGGCGACCACTACCAGTACCGCTACGTCAACCCGTGGGTCCGGCCCTACCAGCAGCCGCACCCCCAGATCTGGGTGCCGGGCTCGATCAGCCGCGCGACCGTGGAGTGGGCCGCGCGTCACCGCTACGTGTACGTGATGCTCGACAGCCAGCTGCACCTCACCGAGCAGGTCTTCGAGATCTACCGCGAAGAGGCCCGGCGCAACGGCTACGAGGCCGGCCCGCAGCACTTGGGGTACATGTTCCGCGTCCACGTCGACGACACGGAGGAGAAGGCGTACGAGACCGGCCGCAAGCTCATCGAGGGCGCCGGCAACGTCTTCCTCGACGGCAGCAACGGCAAGGCGAACGTCTGGGCGCAGAACCTGCCGGGCCTGAACACGCGCAAGAAGTCCGGCTACCTGCCGACCGTCGAGTACGACCGCGTCGCCTCGGCGCGCGGCATCGCGACGGGCCAGCGCGACGACAAGCCGGCCAGCAACGAGGAGACCTGGCGCCACGAGGACGTGAGCCAGGAGGAGCACCTGCGCCGCCGCTACAAGATCTGGGACAGCGTCCTGGAGCGCAAGGCGGCGATCGTCGGCACGCCCGACAGCGTGCTGCCCAAGATCCGCGAGGTCCTGGAGACGCTGCGCCCGGGCAACGTGTTCTTCTGGCACGGCGACGGCGACATGACCCACGAGGAGTCGATGCACGGCATCCGCCTCTTCGGCGAGTACGTGCTCCCCGCCGTGCGCGAGATGGGCCAGGAGCTCGAGCTCCCCAGCGCGTTCGACATCAACACGCAGACCAACCAGCCGTTCGACGCCACGCTCAGCACCCCCGGCGTCTGAGGGCTAGCCTGACCCGGGATGTTCGGTCGATACGCCGAGGTGCCCGTCGAGGGCATGACCGCGGAGCAGCGGGCGGCGCATCGAGCGCTCGTCGAAGGGCCCCGAGGCGGAGTCTCGGGGCCCTACCGGGCCTGGGTCACCAACCCCGCGCTCGTCCATGCGCTGGCCGCGCTGGACGAGCACGTCAACTCGGAGCGCAGCGCGCTGTCTCCGGCGGAGCGCGAGATCGCGATCCTGGCGAGCGCCGTCCACTGGAGCGCCGAGTACGTGATCGGCGCCCACGCCCCGCGCGCCACCGCCGCCGGCGTTCCCGCCGCGGCGGTCGCAGCGATCGTGGCAGGCGCGGCGCCGGAACTCGACGACCGCCGGCAGCGCGTCGTGCACGACGTGGCGATGGGCCTGGCCGACGGCGGCGTGCTCCCGCCGCCGCTCTACGACGCGGCGGTCGACGTCCTCGGCCACGCCGCGCTCGCCGACCTCACGGTGCTGTTGGGGTACTACACGGCCGTGGCGTTCACCGTGAACGCCTACGACGTGCCGTCGCCCTGACCCGCGCGGTCCCAGCCGAGCCAGTCGCGGACGGCGCGCCCCATGACCAGCTCCTGGTCGGCCGCCGTCAGCCAGGGCAGCTCTTCGGTGAAGTGCGTCACGCATTCGCGCCAGCTGCAGCTCAGGCGCGTGATGTCCGAGCCCCAGAAGCACCGCGCCGGCCCGAACGCGGCCACCAGCCGCTCCAGGTACCCGGAGATCGTGCGGTACGGGTAGGGCGCGCTGGAGTAGATCGGCGCCGAGGAGAGCTTGATCGCGACGTTCGGGTACCGCGCCAGCGCCTCCAGCTGGCCCATCACGGGCGCGAACGCCGCGTCGTCGGTGGTCCCGGTCACCAGGCCCATGTGGTCGAGCGCGATCGGCAAACCGGGATGGCGCCGCGCGACCGCGTCGATCGCGTCCAGCGAGCCGGGGGCGAAGACCATCAGCGGGAGGCCCGCGTCCTCGGCCGCCGACCACAGAGGGTCGAGCGCGTCGCCGCGCAGCAGCAGGGCGCGCGTGTCGGGGGTCGAGAAGGCCACCCGGGCGCCGAGCATCCCCGGCTGGTCCCTCCAGGTCGCGAGCTGCGCCGGGCCGGTCGGGTCGTCGACGGCCAGGTTGCCCACCACGGCGAACCGGCCGGGCCGGCGGCGCGCCGCCTCGAGCCCGATCGCGTTGGCGTCCGGGTCCCAGGGCGGAGGCACGATAACGCTCGCGTCGACGCCGGCGGCGTCCATGGCGGCCAGCGCGTCCTCCATCGTGAAGGGGTCCCGCTGGTGCGTGCCGCCGGGCGTCCCGGCGTGCCAGAGGTGGATCTGCGAGTCGATGATCATCGGTCGATGACGCTGCGTCCGCCGTCCACGCCCAGGGCCTGCCCGGTGACGAACCGCGCCTCGTCGGAGGCGAGGTAGACGTAGGCCCAGGCCACGTCGGCCGCGACGCCCGTCGGCACCGCGGGCGCGCCCGGCGGCGACGTCGGAGCCCGGCCGAGCGCCTCGGTCGCGTGGGCCACGATATCGGTCGCGATCCGGCCGGGCGACACCGCGTTGACGCGGATCGACGGCGCGAGCTCGGCCGCCAGCGACCGGACCAGGCCGAGGACGGCGGCCTTGGACGCCGAGTAGGGCGCGAGCCGCGCGACGCCGCGATGCCCGGCCAGCGACGCCGTCGCCAGCAGGCTTCCGCCGCCGCTGCGCTCCAGGGCCGGCACGGCCGCCCGGAAGCACCGGACGACGCCGTGGAAGTTGATGTCCATCACGGAGGCGAAGTGCTCGTCAGACACCTCGGCGAGGGGGAGGCCCATGTGCCCCAGCACGCCGGCGTTGGCCGCCATGACGTCGAGCCGCCCGTAGTGCTCGACGCAGGCGGCGACGAGCGCGCGGACGTCCTCGCCCTGCGTCACGTCGGCACCGACGTAAAGCGCGTCGCCGCCGGCTGCCTGGATCGCGTCGAGCGTCGCGCGCGCCTCGTCGGTCCGGATGTCGGCGAGCACCACCCGCGCGCCCTCCCGCGCGTAGAGGGACGCGATCGCGGCGCCGATGCCCGTCGCCGCGCCGGTCACGATCGCGACCTTGTCCGCCAAGCGTCCGCTCATTGGCGTCGAGTGTACGCTCCGCCTAGAGACTAGACAACCTATCTCGTTAGCTGTACGGTCTGTCGGTGTTCGGTGCAGGTGCTGGTGTGTTGAGCGAGCTTGGGAGTGGGTTGTTGATGGAGGCGTTGGCAGCGGCGGGCGAGAGCGACGTGTCGGTGGCCGGGTTGTCGGTCCATGCACGGCAGCGTGGCAACGGCCAGCCGGTGGTGGTCCTGCACCATTCGACGGGACCGTTGTGGGCGCCGTTCCACGATCGGCTCGCGGAGTCGTGTTCCGTGATCGCGCCGGACATGCCCGGGTTCGGGCAGTCGGAGCGGCCGGCGTGGGCGCGCAGTCCCGCGCATCTGGCGGCGGTGCTGGGCCAGTGGCTGGATCGGCTGGACGCCGGCCCGGTGCACGTGGTGGGCTTCGGCCTCGGCGGCTGGGTGGCGGCCGAGCTGGCCGTGATGGGCGGCGGGCGCCTGTCGTCGCTGACGCTGGTGGGCGCCGCCGGCCTGCGGCCGCGTGAGGGCTACATCTACGACCCGATGGGCGAGAGCTGGACGTCGTACGCGCGGAAGGGCTTCCGGGATGACGAGCACTTCGCGGCGGTGTTCGGTGAGGATCCCGCGCAGGAGGTCATCGACCTCTGGGACTACAGCCGCGAGATGACCGCGCGCGTGACGTGGAAGCCGTGGATGTGGAGCCTCCCGCTGGCGCAGTTGTTGAAGGGCGTCCGCGTCCCGGGCCTGGTGGTCTGGGGCGACGCCGACGCGATCGTGCCGTTGGACTGCGCCTCGCAGTACGTCGAGGCGCTGCCCGACGCCCGCCTGGAGCTGGTGGCCGGGGCCGGCCACGTGCTGGAGCTCGAAGAGCCCGACGTCCTGGCGCGGCTGATCGCGGAGTTCGTGGTGTCGACCGGCAGTTCGCTGTCCGAGTAACTGGAGCGATCGTATGTTCTTGGGGTACTTCACTGAGCGCCCGTACCAGGACCGCAGCGCGGACTGGTACCAGAGCGCGCTGCCGATCCTCGACCTGTCGTTGAGCAACGGCGTCATCGACCCGCACCTGCAGGCCGACCTCTACCACCGCTACCTCGACGAGAAGCTCTACGTGGAGGAGATGGGCTTCGACGGGGTGATGCTCAACTCCCATCACTCAACGCCCTTCTGCATGGGCGGCGGGCCGATGAACAACGAGGCCGCGATCCTCGCGCGCCTGACGACCAAGGCCAAGATCGTGCTGCTCGGCAACGTGCTGCCGATCTGGGACGACCCGCTCTGGCTCGTGGAGGAGCTGGGGATGATCGACGTCCTCTCGCGCGGCCGCCTGGTGTCGGGCTGGGTGCGCGGCACCGGCCGGGAGAGCTTCTCCCACAACGCGCAGCCCCCGTACAACTGGGAGCGCTTCCAGGAGGCCCACGACTTCATCATCAAGGCGTGGACCACGCCCGGCCCCTTCCGGTGGGAGGGCGACCACTACCAGTACCGCTACGTCAACCCGTGGGTGCGCCCGTATCAGCAGCCGCACCCGCAGATCTGGGTGCCGGGCTCGATCAGTCGCGCCACGGTCGAGTGGGCCGCGCGCCATCGCTACGTGTACGTGATGCTCGACAGCCAGCTGCACCTGACCGAGCAGGTCTTCGAGATCTACCGCCAGGAGGCGGCGCGCAACGGCTACGAGGCTGGCTCGCAGCACCTGGGCTACATGTTCCGCGTGCACGTCGACGACACCGAGGAGAAGGCCTACGAGACGGGCCGCAAGCTCATCGAGGGCGTCGGCAACGTGTTCCTGGACGGCAGCAACGGGCAGGCCAACATCTGGGCGCAGAACCTGCCCGGCCTCAACCCGCGCAAGAAGTCCGGGTACCTGCCGACCGTCGAGTACGACCGCGTCGCGGCCGCCCGTGGCCTCGCGACCGGCAAGAAGGTCACCGACGAGGAGTCCTGGAAGCACGAGGACGTCAGCCGCGAGGAGCACGACCGGCGCCGCTACGAGATCTGGGACGGCGTCCTGGAGCGCTACGCGGCGATCGTCGGCACGCCCGACACGGTGCTGCCCAAGATCCGCCACGTGCTGGAGACGCTGCGGCCTGGCAACGTGTTCTTCTGGCACGGCGACGGCGACATGAGCCACGAGGAGTCGATGCACGGCATCCGACTCTTCGGCGAGTACGTCCTGCCGGCGGTGCGCGAGATGGGCCAGGAGCTGGGGCTCAAGAGCGCCTTCGAGATCGACACCCAGACCAACCAGCCGCTCGACGACGCCACCCTGACCCCCAACGTGTGACCGGGACATGACCGACCTCTCGAACTCCCAGATCGACCCCACCGCGACGACGACGGTCGGCTCGACCGGCGTCACCATCACGCGGATCGGCTTCGGCACGGCACCGCTCGGCGGCCTCTACGAGGTCGTCGACGAGGCCGACGCGCACGCCGCCGTCCAGCGCGGGCTCGACGCGGGCCTGGGCTACTTCGACTCGGCGCCCCACTACGGCTGGGGGCTGGCGGAGGAGCGGCTCGGCACGGCGCTGGCCCAGGCCGGGCGCCGGCCGCCGATCGGCACGAAGATCGGCTACGGCCTGCGGCCGAGCACCGCGGCCAGCCACGACTTCTTCGGCACGCCGCCGCTGGAGCCGTACGTCGACTGGACCGAGGAGGGCGTGCAGCGCTCCTTCGAGGGCAGCCTCGAGCGCCTGCGCACCGACCGCGTCGACATCCTGTACATGCACGACCCGACCAACGGCGAGTTCGACGACCTCGTGCGCGTCGGCGTGACGACCGCCCGCCAGTGGCAGGACGAGGGCGTCGTCGGCGCGGTCGGCGTCGGGATGAACACCACCGCCGACGCCGTGGCGCTGCTCGAGCTCGTCGAGCTCGACGCGGTGCTCATCGCGGGCCGGGTCAGCCTGCTGGACCAGAGCGCCACCGAGGTCCTGCTGCCCCGCTGCGCGTCGCGCGGCACGTCGGTGATCGTCGGCGGCGTCTACAGCAGCGGCATCCTGGCGCGCCCCGACGTCGCGGCAAAGTACGACTACAAGCCGGCGGCCGCCGAGCTCGTCGAGCGCGCGCGGCAGATCGGGGTCATCTGCGAGCGCCACGGCGTGCCGCTCCAGGCCGCCGCGCTCCAGTTCCCGTTCCGCTACGAGGCCGTCACCGCGGTCATCCCCGGCATGCGGTCGGTCGCGGAAGTCGACCAGAACCTGGCCTGGTGCGCCCACGCGATCCCCGCGGAGCTCTGGGCGGACCTGGAGGCGGCGGGCCACATCCCGCCGCTCGACGACTGAGGGCGCCGCGATGTTCGTGCGCCTGGACCTGTACGACGACGAGCCGGCGCCGGAGCTGTGCGAGCCCGACGACTTCCTCCGTCTCAAGGTGGTGCTCTACGGCTCCTACGTCCCCGGCACGGCCGGGCCCGCCCTCGCTCCGGTGGGGACGTTCGTCGACGCCGAGACGGCGCTGCTGAACGTCGAGGAGCTGCGCCGGCTCGCCGGGGAGCGCGCCGGCGACGAGGCCTGGCGCAGCGGCTTCGCCGGCATGCTCGCCTACGCCCGCCGCCAGGGCTGGCTCGACGCCGCGGGCGCGACGGTCACCGCGCACTGCGAGTGGCGCTGGTGCGCGCCCGACGACGGCGACGCCGTGGTCGAGCGCGCCCGCGGTCAGCGTCGCTAGCGCTCGATCAGCGGCAGGACCACGTGCGACGGGCGGTCGGCGTCGTGGTGGATCCGGTTGGTCGCGACGACCAGGTCGTCGTAGCCATCGGTCGCGATGTCGCCGCCCGTGTTCGTGTTGCGGTCGAAGCGCGGGAAGTTGCTGCTGGAGATCTCCAGGCGGATGCGGTGCCCGGCCTTGAACACGTTCGCCGTCGCCCAGAGGTCGATGTGCAGCTCGTAGACCGTCCCGGGCTCCAGCAGCTCCGGGGCGGCGGGCGCCGTGCGGTGGCGCGCGCGGAGGATCCCCTCGGTGAGGATCATCGCCCGGCCGTCGGGGTGCACGTCGACGAGCTTGCCGGTGAAGTCGGTGTCGCGCGCCGAGGACGCCACGTAGAGCGTGAGCGCCACCGGCCCGGTGACCTCCGTGTCGCGCTCGAGCACGGGCGTCGTGAAGCACAGCACGTCGGGCCGCGCCTCGACCGGGCGCTGGTCGCGCGGACCCGAGTTCGCGCCGATCCGCAGGCCCGGCAGGAACGTCTGCCCGCCGACGGTCGGGACCGGGTCGCGCGGGTCGTAGTTGTAGGTGTCGCACGGCTCGTCCGCCGGTGCCTGGACCGACAGCGTCCCGTCGCCGTCCGCGGTGGCCGCGTGGCCGCCGCTGTGCAGGTAGTACGGCGTGAAGCGCGTGTCGGGCAGCGGCCAGTCGGCCTCCTCGCGCCAGACGTTCGCGCCCATGACGAACAGCGTCACCGGCGGCTCGTCGTCGCCGTCGACGGCGAGCCCGCGCACGTGGCGGTCGAAGAAGCGGATCTGGTGGGCGGCCAGGGAGAACACGGCGGCGTCGGCGCGCGTGCCGAACGACGCCTCGGGGAAGTGGCCGCTGTTGGTCCCGTGCGCCCACGGGCCGATGATGAGCCGCGGCCGGCGCGCCTGCGGGCTGCCGCCCCGCTCCTTCATGCCCTGGTAGTTGGCCAGGGTGCCGCCGAGGAAGCAGTCGTACCAGCCGCCGATGTTCAGGGTGGGGATCGTCACGCGCTCGTAGCGCTCGCGCGGGGCGGTGGCCCGCCAGAACTCGTCGTCGGTCCGATGCTCGAGCCAGTCGAAGTAATAGCCGGCCAGGTGGCGGGGGACGGGCGCGTCGACGAGCGGCAGCACGCGGAAGGCGTCGTCGATGCCGTCGATCGAGCCGATGAGCGCGGCGAGCTCCTCGACCGTGGCGTCCCCGGCGCCCACCCGCTTGGCGAGCTCGGCGAAGGCGAGGTGGCCCAGCGTCCAGAACAGGACGAAGCCCAGCTGCAGCGCGCCGCCATGGTAGGTCCAGCCGTCGTAGTAGCTGTCCGACGTGACGCTGGGGGCGATGGCGCGCAGCGCCGGCGCGCGCCCGGAGGCGGCCATCCACTGCGTCGCGCCGTGGTAGGAGTTGCCGACCATGCCGACGGTGCCGTCGCACCACGGCTGGGCCGCCAGCCACGCCAGCGTGTCCTCGCCGTCGGCGGCCTCGTCGAAGAACGGGTTGAACGTGCCCTCCGAGCGGTAGCGCCCGCGCGTGTCCTGGACCACCAGCGCGTAGCCGGCGCGGACGAACGCGCTGACGTCGGCGATCAGCGGGCCCTGGTCCTTGCCGTAGGGCAGCCGCTGGAGGAGCACCGGCGCGGGCGCCCCGTCGGCCGGACCGTAGACATCGGTCGCCAGGTGGACTCCGTCGCGCATCGGGACCATGACGTCCTTGGCCATCTGCATCTGAGGCTGCCTTTCGCGTGGTAGTTGACGAGACATGATGACTTATAGAAATACGAAAAGCCATCTCGCTTGACACACCGTACGGATTTCATCTAGCGTGTGAGCCATGTCAGACGGAAGCCGCTTGGAGGCGGGGTTGGGCGTGCGCCGCGAGGTGCTCGGCGCGGAGCACGTGGACCGCTCGCTGGAGCGGGCCAGCGCGTTCGCGCGCCCGATGCAGGACCTGGTCACGGAGTACTGCTGGGGCGAGGTGTGGACGCGTCCGGGCCTCGACCGCAGGACGCGCAGCCTGTTGAACCTGGCGATGCTGACCGCCGCGAACCGCAGCCACGAGCTCGCGGTGCACGTGCGCGGCGCGATCACCAACGGCGTGACGCCGGCCGAGATCCAGGAGACGCTGCTGCAGGCGGCCGTCTACTGCGGGATGCCGGCGGGCCTGGAGGCCTTCCGCGTCGCGGAGCGCGTGCTCGACGAGCACGGCATCACGCTGGAGCTTCCCCAGCAGTGAGCAGCACACCGCCATCTCCGTCGCTGGGCTTCGTCGGCCTGGGCGCCATGGGCGCCCGGATGGCCGCGCGCCTGCTGGACGCCGGCTTCCCCCTCACGATCCACGACGCGCGCCCCGCTGCCGCCCAGGCGCTCCAGGCACGGGGCGCGCGCGTGGCGGACACGCCGTCGGCCGTCGCCGACACGGCCGAGATCGTGTTCGTCAGCCTGCCGACGCCGGCCGACGTGCTGGCGGTCGCCCTCGGCGAGGACGGCCTGCGCGGCGGTTCGGCGATGCGCTGCTACGTCGACTTCTCGACGACCGGGCCCGCCGTGGCCGAGCAGGTCGCCGACGCGCTCGGCGCGGCCGGCGTCGCGTGCGTCGACGCGCCCGTGAGCGGCGCCCCCGCGGGCGCCGAGGCCGGCACGCTGACGATGATGGTGGCCGGCGCCGACGAGGCGCTGGCGCTCGCCCGCCCGGTCCTGGACCACCTCGCGAAGGTCGTCTTCGTCGCGGGCGACCGTCCCGGGCAGGGCCAGGTCGTCAAGGTCATCAACAACCTCCTCTCCGCCGCCGCGATCGCGATCACCGCCGAGGCGGCGACGCTCGGGGTGCGCGCCGGCATCGCGCCCGAGACGCTGCTCGAGGTCATCGGCCGCAGCAGCGGCTCGAACACCGCGGTCCTCGACAAGTTCCCGCGGCAGGTGCTGACGCGCCGCTTCGACCACGGCTTCCGGCTGGCGCTCATGACCAAGGACGTCGGCCTGTGCCTCGAGGAGGCGCGGCGGCTGGACGTCCCGATGCTCCTCGGTGCGACGGTGGAGCAGCTCTGGAACCTCGGCGCCCGCGAGGCGCCGGACGGCGCGGACTGCACCGAGATCGTGCGGATGTTCGAGGACTGGGCCGGGACCACGATCGCGGGCGCGCCGGCATGACCTCGGCGACGGACAACCGCGTGATCGCCGTGCGCTACGCGGAGCGCCAGACGCGCCTCTCGGAGGTCTACTACGGCTGGCACGTCTACGGGGAGCCGGACGCGCCGATCCCGATGACCTACTACTTCTGGATCGTCCAGCCGCCGAGCGGCCCGCCGATCATGATCGACACCGGGTTCGACCCGGCGTTCGCCGCCGGCCTGGGCCGCACCGCGCTCTGCCCGCCGGCCGCGGCGCTGGAGCAGCTGGGCGTCGACCCGGCCGCCGTCGAGCAGGTCGTCGTGACGCACCTGCACTACGACCACATCGGCAACCTGGAGCAGTTCGTCAACGCGCAGTTCGTGGTCGCCCGCAAGGAGCTCGACTTCTGGACCACCTCGGTCGCGCTGCGCCGGCACTTCGCCCACCACACCCATCCCGAGGCGGTGGAGTGGCTGGCCGACGCCGCGCAGCGCGGTCGCGTGGTCCTCGTCGACGACGAGGTCGCCATCGCCCCCGGGGTCGTGGGGACGATCGTCGGCGGGCACTCGCCCGGCCAGATGGTGGTCTCGGTCGACACCGCGGACGGCGGGGTGCTCCTGGCGTCCGACGCCGCCCACTACTACGACGAGGTCGCCAAGGACCGGCCCTTCGCGGTCGTCGCCGACCTCGCCGAGGTCTACACGGCGTTCGACACCGTGCGGACCCTCACCGCCGGCGGCCGGGACTTCGTCCCGGCGCACGACGCGCTGGTGATGTCGCGCTACCCGCCGGTCGACGGCGTGCAAGCCGGCCTCGCGGTCCAGATCGCCTGACCTCGGATGTCCCCCGAGAAGGAAGTGACGCATGACCATCACTGAGAGACTGCCAGCGCTCGCGGACCTGGCCGAGGGCGCCGTCGCGGCGACGCTGCCGATGTACGTCGACGGCGGCTGGAGCCTCGCCGACGACGGCGCGATCTACGAGTCCTACGCGCCGGCCACCGGCGCCCCCTGGGCCCGCGTCGCGGAGGCCGGACCGGCCGACGTCGACCGCGCCGTGCGCTCCGCGCGCGCCGCGCTCGACGGCCCGTGGGGCGCGGTCCTGGCGCACGACCGCGCCCGGATCCTGCTGCGCATGGCCGCGCTGCTTGACGCCAACCGCGAGCTCCTGGCCCGCCTGGAGTCGCGCGACAACGGCAAGGCGCTGCGGGAGACGCGCGCCGAGCTGGACATGATCGTGCGGTACTTCGAGTACTTCGCGGGCGTGTGCCAGACGGTGCACGGCGAGACGCTGCCGGCGGTCGGGCCGCACTTCACCTACACGCGGCGCGAGCCCGTGGGCGTCGTCGGCGCGATCATCCCCTGGAACTCGCCGCTGAACATGCTGGCGTGGAAGGTCTGCCCGGCGCTGGCCGGCGGCAACGCCGTCGTCCTCAAGCCGGCCGACGACACGCCGGTCTCGGCGCTGGCCTTCGCGGCCCTGGTCGAGGAGCTGGAGCTGCCCGCCGGGGTGCTCAACATCGTCCCGGGCATCGGGAGCCGCGCGGGGGAGGCGATCGTCGACCATCCCGGCGTCGACAAGATCGCGTTCACGGGCTCCACCGCGACCGGCAAGCGAATCGCCGCGCGCGCCGCCTCGACGCTGAAGCTCGCGACCTTCGAGCTCGGGGGCAAGTCCCCCAACATCGTCTTCCCCGACGCCGACCTCGAGCTGGCGGTGCAGCGCACGGCCTACGGGATCTTCTCGGCCGCCGGCCAGTCGTGCATGGCGGCGTCGCGCACCCTCGTGCATCGCGACGTGCGCGACGAGTTCGTCGACCGGCTGGGCGCGAAGGCCCAGCGCATCCGCGTCGGCGACCCGCTCGCGGACACGACGCAGGTCGGGGCGCAGACCTCGCGCGCCCAGCTCGACAAGATCGAGAGCTACGTCGGGATCGGCGTCGAGGAGGGCGCCAACGTCGTCGCCGGCGGCCGCCGGCCCGGCGGGCTGGGGGACGGCTGGTTCTACAGCCCCACCGTGCTCGACGGCGTCAGCAACGAGATGCGCGTCGCCCGCGAGGAGATCTTCGGCCCGGTCACTGTCGTGATCGAGTTCGCGAGCGAGGACGAGGCGATCCGCCTGGCCAACGACTCGCCCTACGGGCTGGCGGGCGCCGTGTGGACGCGCGACGTCAAGCGGGCGCATCGCGTCGCGCACGCGCTGCGCACCGGCACCGTCTGGATCAACAACTACCGCCTGTGGAACTGGCTGACGCCGTTCGGCGGCTACAAGCAGTCGGGCTACGGCCGCGAGAACGGCGCGCAGGTGATGGACCACTACACGCAGACGAAGTCGGTGTGGGTCGACCTCCAGGAGGAGCCCGCCGACTGGTTCGCCGACGAAGGAGAGGCAAGCAATGAGCGCGACTGACCTCGAAGCACGGGCCGAGACGCTGCGCGCGGCGTTCGTCGCCGATCGCGGCTATTGGAGCCCGCGGCTCGACGACCTGCTCGAGCACGACCCGAGCTACTTCGAGCAGGCGCTGGCGTTCATCAACCACCCCTGGCGGCACGGCGTCCTCGAGCCCAAGGTCAAGGAGCTGATGCTGCTCACGATCGACGCCGCCGCGACCCACCGCAACGGCCCGGGCGCCAGCGAGCACGTCGAGCGGGCGCTCGCGCACGGCGCGACGCTGCAGGAGGTCCTCGAGGTGCTCGAGCTCACGAGCACGGTCGGGATCCACTCCACCAACTGCGGCGTGCCGATCCTCCTCGAAGAGCTCGAGGCGGCCGGCCAGGGGCTGGACGCCGACGCGCCGCTCACCGACCGGCAGGCCGAGATCAAGGCCGTCTTCGTCGAGAAGCGCGGCTACTGGAACGCGTTCTGGGACGGCCTGCTGCGCCTCGACGCCGAGTTCTTCGCCGCCTACACCGCGTTCTCGGCACACCCGTGGGAGCACGGGACGCTGGACCCGAAGCTGCGCGAGATGGTGTACATCGCCTTCGACACCGCGGCGACCCACATGTACGGGCCCGGGCTGCGCCAGCACATCCGCAACGCGCTCGGCTACGGCGCGACGGGAGCGGAGCTCATGGAGGTCATCGAGCTGGCCTCCGGCATCGGCGTCGAGGCCTTCGCGCTCGCGCTCCCGGGACTCCGATGACCGACCTGCGCGTGGGCGTCGTCGGCGCCGGCAACATGGGCGGTCGCGTGGCACGGCGGCTGCGGGACGCGGGCGTCTCGATCGTCGCCTTCGACCGCAGCGCGGAGCAGCTGGCCGCGTCGGGCATCCCGGCCGCCGCGTCGGTCGCGGAGCTGGTGGGGTCGGTGGACGTCGTCCTCCTCTCGCTGCCCGACTCGCCGGTCGTCGAGCGCGTCGTGCTGGGCGACGACGGCATCGCCGCGCACGCCCGCGCGGGGCAGGTGGTCGTCGACCTCAGCACCGCCTCGCCGCAGTCGACGGTGGCGCTGCACGCGACCCTCCAGGAGGCCGGTGTCGAGCTGCTCGACGCCGGCATCTCCGGCGGCGCCAAGGCGGCCGAGCAGGGCACGCTGACGCTGATGGTCGGCGGCTCGGCCGACGCGCTGGCCACGGTCACGCCGGTGCTCGACCACTTCAGCGCCAAGGTCTTCCACATGGGCCCTCCCGGCGCCGGCCACGTGGCCAAGGTCCTCAACAACTACCTCAACGGCGTCAACCTCGCGGCGACCGCCGAGGCCATGCTCGCGGCGCGCATGTCCGGCCTCGACCTCGAGCAGTTCCTCGACGTCCTCAACAACAGCTCGGGCGTGAACTTCGCGACGCTCAACCGCTTCCCGAGCATCGTCAAGGGCGACTACCTGGAGGGCGGGCTCACGGGCCGGTTGATGGCCAAGGACCTGCGCCTCTGCCTGGACCACCTCGCCCGCATCGGGTCGCCGACGTTCATCGGGCCCGCCACGCTCGCGGCCTTCGAGGTCGCCAACGCCGGCGGCTACGGCGAGGTCATCTCCAACCACGTCGTGGACGGGCTGGGCGACCTCGCGGGCGGCGTGCGCCTCCAGGCGGATCCGACCACGACCACGACCACCACCGGGAGCCAAGCATGATCATCAACAACGGGCGCGTGGGCGGCGCGGCGTCGGAGCAGCGCGGCCCCACCTTCACCGGGACCGTGTGGTCCGACCCCGTCCTGCGCACGGAGCACGGCACGACGATCAACACGGTGTTCTTCCCGCCGTTCGCGCGCACGCACTGGCATCGCCACGAGTGGGGGCAGATCCTGCTGGTCACGCACGGCCGCGGCTACGTCCAGGTCCGCGACGGCGAGGGCGCGTGGATCGAGCCGGGCGACGTCGTGTACTTCCCGCCGGGCGAGGACCACTGGCACGGCGCCGGGCCGGACGGCTACCTCACGCACACGGCGATCTCGCTCGGCACCACCGAGTGGCTGGACGAGGTCTCCACGGCCGACTACGAGCGCTCCACGCGCCCATGAGCACGACCGACCGCTTCGAGCCGCCCGCCGCGTTCCGCGAGCGGGCCGTGATCGCCGGCGACGGCGCGCACCGCGAGGCCGCGCAGGATCCCGCAGGGTGGTGGCGCCAGCAGGCGCTGGAGCTGGACTGGGAGCGCGAGCCGACCGAGACGCTCGACGCCTCCGACGCGCCGTTCTACCGCTGGTTCGCCGACGGGACGCTCAACGCGTCGGTCAACTGCCTCGACCGCCACGTCGCCGCCGGTCGCGGCGACCGCGTCGCCTTCCACTGGCGCGGCGAGGAGGGCGAGGAGCGCGACGTCAGCTACGCGCAGCTGCTCGCCGACGTCGAGCGCTTCGCCAACGCCCTGAAGTCCCGCGGCGTCGGCCGCGGGGACGTCGTCGGGATCTTCCTGCCGATGATCCCCGAGGTCGTCGTCGCCATGCTCGCGTGCGCGCGCATCGGCGCGCCGCACAACGTCGTGTTCGGCGGGTTCAGCCCGGAGAGCGTGCGCGAGCGCATGCGCTTCTCCGACGCCAAGGCCCTGATCACGGTCGACGGCGCGCGGCGCAAGGGCAGGACGGCGCCGATCAAGGCGCTGATCGACGCGGCCGGCATCGACGTCGGCACGACCTTCGTCGTCCGCCACACCGGCATCGAGACGCCGATGGGCGACGGCGACGTCTGGTACCACGACGCGCTCGCCGCGGCCGACCCGACGTGCGCGCCGGAGGCGCTCGACGCCGAGCACCCGCTCTTCATCCTCTACTCCAGCGGCTCCACCGCGGAGCCCAAGGGGATCCTGCACACGACCGGGGGCTACCTGACCCAGGTCGCGTGGACCCACAGGCACGTCTTCGACCTCGACCCGGCCGACGACGTGTACTGGTGCACGGCCGACGTGGGCTGGATCACCGGGCACTCCTACGTCGTCTACGGGCCGCTGCTCAACGGCGCGACGTCGGTCATGTACGAGGGCGCGCCCGATTACCCCGCGCAGGACATCTGGTGGGAGCTGTGCGAGCGCTACGGCGTGACGATCTTCTACACCGCCCCGACCGCGATCCGCGCCGCCGTGAAGTGGGGCGCCGAGCACGCGGAGCGGCACGACCTCTCGAAGCTGCGCCTGCTCGGCACCGTCGGCGAGCCCATCGGGCCCAAGACGTGGCTGTGGTACCGCGACGTCATCGGCGGCGGGCGCTGCCCGATCGTCGACACGTGGTGGCAGACCGAGACCGGCGCGATCATGGTCACGACGCTGCCGGGCGCCCAGGCCGCCAAGCCCGGGTCGGCCGGCACGCCGCTGCCGGGCATCGTGGTCGACGTCGTCGACGACGAGGGGCGGACGGTCGGGCCCGACGCGCAGGGGCTGCTCGTCGTCACCCAGCCGTGGCCCGCGATGCTGCGGACGCTCTACGGCGACGACGAGCGCTACACCGCCACGTACTGGGAGCGGTTCGGGCCGCGCACCTACCTCGTCGGCGACGCGTGCCGGCGCGACGCGGAGGGCTACGTGCGGGTCATCGGGCGCATCGACGACGTCCTCAACGTCTCCGGGCACCGGATGTCCACGGCGGAGATCGAGGCGGCGATCGTCTCGCACGACGGGGTCACCGAGGCGGCGGTCATCGGCCAGTACGACGAGCAGACCAGCGAGTCGGTGACGGCCTTCGTGACGCTCGAGGGCGACCGCGAGGGCACCGACGCGCTGGCCGCCGACCTGCGCGAGCACGTGGCGCGCCGCATCGGCAAGCTCGCGCGCCCCAAGCGCATCATCTGGAGCGAGGACCTGCCCAAGACGCGCTCGGGGAAGATCATGCGCCGCCTGCTGCGCGACATCGCCGAAGGCCGTGCCCTGGGCGACGTGACGACGCTGCGCGAGCCCGGCGTGATGGCCCATCTCGCGGCCCAGATCAAGGCGTCAAACGAAGATGATGTTTAGAAGTCACTTCGTCTAGTCGAACTGCTTGACGTCTAGAAGATAGACGCGTAGTGTCATTCCACGACCGTCGGCCTCACTCGGGTCCGGGGCGTTGTGCTTTCAGGAGGAGAGACATGAGGAATAGGCGCAGCATCAGCGTGCTCGTCATCGCTGGTGTTTCCGCGGCCACGGCCCTGTCGGCCTGTGGCAGCAGCAGTGATGGGTCGTCCGGGGGCACGCAGTCGTCGGGATCCGGCGGCACCGTGACCATCGGGTACATCAACGACCTGTCTGGGATCTACCAGACCATTGGGTATCCCGCCATTAACGGCGTGCGAGTTGCCGTTAACCTCGTCAACCAGGCCGGTGGCATCACGGTCGGCGGCAAGAAGTACACGTTGAAGCTCAAGACGTGCGAGGCGAACTCCGAGAACGCCCAGGCGGTCGCCTGCGCGCAGCAGCTCGTCCGCGACGACGGGCTGAAGATCATCATGGGCGGCCAGGGCGCCGAGGCGCCGCCGGTCGCGGCCGTGACCGATCCCGCCGGGGCCATCTACATCAACCCGTCGACGGCGCTCGCGCAGCAGCTCGGCCAGTTCAAGCGGGTCTACAACCCGCTGGACGGCATCGACCTCAAGATCAAGCTCGCGGTCGCCGCGATCAAGAAGACCTTCCCCGACGTCAAGACGGTGGCCGCGGTCACCGCCGACGACCCGACGGGCGCCGCGCTGCCGCTGTTCGAGAAGCAGCTCAAGGCGGTCGGCATCACGTTCGTCGACAAGGAGAAGTACGACATCAACGCGGTGGACATCACGCCGCAGCTGACGCGGGCCAAGGCGGCGCACCCCGATCTGCTGTTCACCGGGTGGACGCAGACCGAGGTGGCCCCGGTCATCAAGGCCAACCAGACGGTCAACGCCGCCCCGAACATCTACGGGTGGACCGGGCCGGGCTCCTGCGACCTGTTCAAGTCGCAGCTCGGCGACGCGAAGTTCCTGTCGAGCGAGCTCTTCGGCGTCGACCTCTCCGCGCCGGACACGGCGGCCGGCAAGACCTACGTCGCGGCCTACAAGAAGTTCGTGACGTCGAATCCGGCGGCCTCGAAGAACCCGGTCAACATCCCCAACATGACCTACAGCCTCGAGTACGCGGACGCGATTCCGCAGCTCGCGAAGGCGCTGGAGGCCGCGGGGACGACCACGGACGTCGACAAGATCGGCGCCGCGATGCTCTCGACGTCGATCGACGGCGTGCAGGGCACGATCAAGTTCGGCCCCGACCGGGCCGCGCAGCTCGGCCAGCAGCACTGCAGCGTCAACGTGGACGGTCCCGGCAAGATCGGGTCCTTCCAGATCCCGGCCTCGTAGCGGTCCGGCAGCGTCGTGCCCAGTCCTGCTGACCTCGCGGGGGAGACGGCTCCGCCGGCCCCCCGCGCCCAGCGCCTCGACGGCAAGGTCGTCGTGGTGAGCGGGGGCGGGAGCAGCGGTCCCGGGGTCGGGATCGGCAAGGCGATGGCGCTGCTGCTCGGGATGCATGGTGCCCGCGTGGTCGTCGGCGACGTCGACGACCACGCGGCGCGGGCCACCGCGGACGCGCTGGCGGCGGCCGGAGCGCAGGGCGTCGCCGTCGCGGCGGACGCCACCGACGAGGCGGCCTGCGCGCGGCTCGTCGCCACGGCCGTGGGGACGTTCGGCGGGCTGGACGTCCTGATCAACAACGTCGGCGTCACCGGCCCTTCGGTGCCCGTGACGGACATGGAGCAGGTGGACTGGGACCGCGTCATGGCGGTGAACGTCAAGTCGGTGATGCTGATGTGCAAGTGCGCGCTGCCGGCGCTCGCCGACGGCGGCTCGATCATCAACATGTCGTCGGTCGGCGCGGTGCGGTCGACCGAGCGGACGGCCTACGCGGCGTCCAAGGGCGCGATCCAGTCGCTGACGATCGCGCTCGCGGGGCAGTGCGCGCCGCGGCGCATCCGCGTCAACGCGGTGATGCCGGGCGCCGTCTGGACGCCGCTCGTGCAGGCCGAGACCCGCGCGCGCGCCGCCGGCGACGCCGCGGTGGAGGCCCGGATCCGCGGCCAGCGCACGCGGCAGGCGCTGCTGCCCGTCGAGGGCGACGCGTGGGACGTGGCCTGGGCCGCGCTGTTCCTGGCCAGCGAGGAGTCGCGCTGGGTCACGGGGCAGTCGCTGGTGGTGGACGGCGGCGCCACGGTCGCCCGCCGACTCGACAGCGCGAACGTTTGACCAATAGGAGCAGTGTGCAAGATTCAGTGATCATCGGCGCGGACGTGGGAGGGACCTTCACGGACCTCGTGGCCGTCCACGGCGACACGACGCTCGTGCGGCTCAAGGTGCCCTCCACGCCGCCGGCGTTCGCCAATGCGATCGTCACGGGCATCGCGCGGGCCCTGGAGCGGTCCGACCGCACGGCCGCCGACGTCTCGCTCGTCCTCCACGGCACCACCGTGGCGACCAACACCATCCTCGAGAAGCGCGGCGCGCGGACCGCGCTGATCACGACCAAGGGCTTCCGCGACGTGCTCGAGCTGCGGCGGCTGCGGCGGCCGGACCTCTTCGACGTCGACTGGGTCAAGCCCGAGCCGCTGGTGGCGCGCCACCTGCGCTTCGAGGTGAACGAGCGCGTCGACGCCCGTGGCGAGGTCATCCAGGCGCTGGACGACGCCGAGGTGGAGGCCGTGCTCGCGCGGATCGCCGCGCTCGAGGTCGAGTCGGTGGCCATCTGCCTGCTCAACTCGCACATGAACAGCGCGCACGAACGCCGGATCCTCGAGCTCGTGCGGGCGCACGACGGCCTGCGCTACGCGTCGGCCTCCTTCGAGGTCTCGCCGGAGATCAACGAGTACGAGCGCACCAGCTCGACCGTCGTCAACGCCTACCTCCAGCCGGTCGTCGCCGACTACGTCGACGACCTCGTCGCGCGCGTCGCCGACCTCCAGGTCGCCGCGCCGATCCGCATCATGCGCTCCAACGGCGGGCTGTCCAGCGCGCAGGAGGCGGGCAGCGTCCCCGCCGCGATCGTCGAGTCCGGCCCGGCCGCCGGCGTCACGGCGGCCGCGCGGCTCGTCAGCGGCCTCGGCATCGCCGACGCGATCGCGTTCGACATGGGCGGCACGACCGCCAAGGCGTCGCTCATCGAGGCCGGCGTCCCGCTGGAGACCGCCGAGTACGAGGTCGGTGCCGGGCTGAACACCAGCCGCCTGCTGGCCGGCGGTGGCGGCTACACCCTGCGCTTCCCGTCGCTCGACGTGGCGGAGGTCGGCGCCGGCGGCGGCAGCGTCGTGTGGCTCGACGCCCTCGGCGTCCCGCACGTCGGGCCCCGCAGCGCGGGCGCGACCCCCGGCCCGGTCTGCTACGGACGCGGCGGCACCGAGGTGACGGTCACCGACGCCAACGCGGTGCTCGGGTACCTCAGCCCCGACTCGCTGGCCGGCGGGGCCCAGGACATGCACCTCCAGGCGGCGATCGACGCGGTGACCGAGCAGGTCGCCGACCCGCTCGGCCAGGACCTCCACGTCGCGGCGTTCGGCGTCCACCTGCTCGCCAACTCGGTGATGAGCCGGGCGATCCGCAGCGTGACGAGCGAGCGCGGGCGCGACCCGCGGGACTCGGCGCTCATCGCCTACGGCGGCGCGGGCCCGATGCACGCCGTCCAGCTGGCGCGCGACTTCGGCATCGCGCGCGTCGTGATCCCGGCGGCGCCCGGCGTCTTCAGCGCGACCGGCCTGCTCCTGGCCGACGTGACCTACGACCGCGCCCAGACGGTGTCGGCCTCGGCGCAGGCCGGCGGCGCGACCGCCGAGCGCCTCGACCGCGTGCTCCAGGACCTGGAGGCGGGCGTGATCGCCCAGGCGGCGGTCGACGGGTGGACCGCGGACCAGTTCGTCATCGAGCGCTTCGCCGACGCCCGCTACGCCGGCCAGTCCTTCGAGCTGCGCGTCGGCGTGCCGGAGCGGCCGCTCGGGGCGGCCGAGGTCGCGCTGATCCGGCGGGCCTTCGACGACGAGCACCGGCGGACCTACGGCCGCGCCGCGGTCGAGGAGGACGTCGAGATCATCAACCTGCGCGTCCGGGCCCGCCAGGCCCGCTCGGCCGGCGGCGAAGGCGCGGCCTGGGGCGCGGCGACGGTCGAGTCCGCCCGCGCCGGCGCCACGACCCGGCTCGCGTTCTTCGGCGGCTCGGACGGACCGGTCTCGACGCCGGTCATCGGCCGCGCGGACCTCGGCGCCGCACCGGTCGCCGGGCCGCTCATCGTCGAGGACCCCGACGCCACGACGATCGTGCCTCCGGGCGCGACCGCGGCGCTCGGCGAGCTCGGCGTGATCCAGATCGAGACGGGAGCGACGCGGTGACCTCGACCAGCATTCAACCGGCACGTCCGCAGGCGCGGATGAGCGACGTGGTGACGCGCGAGATCGTCAAGAACGCGCTGACGTCGCTCGCCGACGAGATGGCGTTGACGGTGATCCGCACCGCGCACTCGCAGGTCGTGCGCGACACGATGGACTTCGCCACGGTCCTGTTCGGGCCGCGCGGCGACGTGATCGCCCAGGGCGCGACGCTGCCGCTGCACCTGGGCGCGATGCCCGACGCCATGGACGCGGTGCTGCGCAAGTACGGCGACGACATCTGGCCCGGCGACGTGTTCATCCTCAACGATCCGAGCGAGGGCGGCATGCACCTCCCGGACATCTTCCTGTTCCAGCCGATCTTCGACGGCGACGTGCGCGTCGGGTTCGCCGGGATCACCGCGCACCAGGCCGACATCGGCGGGCGGGTCCCGGGCGGCAATGCGGTCGACTCGACCGACATCTTCCAAGAGGGTCTGCAGATCCCACTGCTGAAGCTCTATGACCGCGGGGTCGAGAACCACGCGATCATGGACATCCTGCGCCGCAACGTGCGCGTGCCGGAGCTCGTGATCGGCGACGTCCGCGCGCAGCTGGCGGCGGCGCACACGGCCGAGAAGCGGCTGCTGGAGCTCGTCGCCCGCTACGGGCGCGACGAGCTGGTCGCCTACATGGACGACATCCTGGACGCGACGGAGGCCGTCGTCCGGCGGGAGATCGCCGCGATGCCCGACGGCATGTACGCCTTCGAGGACCACATCGACGACGACGGCCTCGGGTCGGGTCCGCTGCGCATCGCCGTGTCGGTGATGGTCAGCGGCGACCAGCTGTCGATCGACTTCGACGGCAGCTCGCGCCAGGTCCGGTCGGCCCTGAACGCCACGCTGTCGATCGTCAAGGCCGCCGTGTACACGGCCCTGATGTGCGTGATGGACACGAGCAGCGGGCTGGCGTGCAACGACGGCTTCACGCGGCCGATCACCATCACCGCCGCCGAGGGGTCGCTCCTCAACGCGCGGCGCCCCGCGGCGCGGGCCGCGCGCGGGCTGACCGCCTACCGCGTGGTCGACGCCGTCTTCGGCGCGCTGCACAAGGTCGTGCCCGCGCGGGTGCCGGCGGCGGGCGACGGCGGCGTCAGCGTGGTCGCCTTCGGCACGACCGACGCGGCCGGCCGGGGCTCGGTCCTGGTCGACACGCCGGTGGCCGGCTGGGGCGGACGCCCCGACCGCGACGGCGTCGACGGCATCAGCAGCCTGGCGGCCAACATGGCCAACACGCCGGTCGAGGTGATGGAGAGCGAGTTCCCCATCCGGATCGAGGAGTACGGGTTCGTGCGCGACACGGGCGGCGCCGGCCGGTTCCGCGGCTGCGCCTCGGTCGTGCGCCAGTACCGCTTCCTCGCCCACGAGGGCATCCTGCAGATCCGGTCCGACCGCCGGGCGTTCGTGCCGTACGGCCTGGCCGGCGGCGGCGGCGGGACGCCGTCGAACGTGACGCTCAACCCGGGGATCGACGAGCGGCAGCTCCCGTCGAAGATCACGCAGACGATCCGGTGCGGCGACGTCGTCCGGGTCGTCGTCGCGGGCGGCGGCGGCTACGGCGACCCACGGACGCGCGCGCCGGAGGCCGTGGCGCGCGACATCGAAGACGAGCTGTTGAGCCCCGAGCGCGCCGCGCGGCTCTACGGTCACCCCACGCCGGCGCGTTCCCAGGAGGGATCAGCTTGACCAGTCCGCTCGAGGCCGTCCGCTACGCCAGGCGGCCGGTCGAGCTCAACGCGAAGCCCGGCGACGTCGTGCTCATCGTGACCGACCTCGACATGCCGCGGGAGGTGGTCGACGCGCTGTTCGCCGGGGCGCACTCGCTCGGCCACGAGGTGGCCGTCGTGACGACCAGCGCGCGCGCCGCGCACGGCGACGAGCCGCCCGGACCGGTGGCGGCCGCGATGGCGTCGGCCGACGTCGTGCTGCTGGCCACGTCGAAGGGCGCGGCGCACACGGCCGCCACGCAACGCGCGGCGCGCGCAGGGGCGCGCGTCGTCTTCATGGAGGAGATCACCTTGGACATGCTCTGCCACGGCGCCGCGACCGCGGACTACGACGCGGTCGGCACCCTCGGCGCGGCGCTCGGGGAGAAGTGGAACGCCGGGTCGCGCGTGAAGGTCACGTCGAGCCACGGCACCGACCTCGAGTGCGGCATCGAGGGCCGCCACGCGTGGGAGATGGCCGGCCGGGCGTTCGACGCCGACTGGTTCGGGCTGAGCGGCTGCTGCGCGTTCCCCGACGGCGAGGTCGGCCTGGCGCCGGTCGAGGGGACCGCGAACGGGACGGTCGTGTTCGACGCGAGCACGCAGACCCTCGGAACGCTCGAAGAGCCTGTGCGACTGGAGGTCGTCGACAGCATGATCGTCGGGATCGAGGGCGGCTGGCAGGCGCGCAGGATGCGCGAGCAGCTCGACGCGCTCGACGACCCCAACGCGTTCTACTGCCCCGCGGAGATCGCGATCGGCATCAACGAGGCCGCCGTGCTCACGGGCCTGCTGCGCGAGGACAAGAAGCTGCTGGGCAGCTGCCACATCGCCTACGGGGCCAACGACGACCTCGGCGGCACGGTGGCCGCGCGCACGCACGTGGACGGCCTGATCCGCCGCCCGACGATCCAGATCGACGGCGAGACCGTCGTCGAAGACGGCGTCGTGCTGGTGGCGCCGATGGCGGGTGTCGCATGAGCGTCCTGCTGCAGCAGCTCTTCAACGGGATCGTCAACGGCAGCGTCTACTGCCTGGTCGCGATCGGCATCACGCTGATCTTCGGCCTCACCGGCCTGGTGAACTTCGCCCACGGCGAGTTCATGATGGTCGGCGCGTACATCATGCTCGCTCTGGCCAGCGCCCAGGGCGCGTGGGCCGCGTTCCTGCTGGCCCTGGTGGTCGCGCTGGTCGGCCTCGGGATGTTCGGCGTCACGCTGGAGCGGACGCTGTTCACGCGGACCCTGAGCCGGCCCATCAACGGGTTCGTCGTCTCGCTCGGGTTGATATTGGTGTTGCAGAACGCGGTGGCGCTGCACTGGGGCACGAACCCGCAGGTCGTCACGCCGCCGCTGACGTCCTCGTTCTCCCTCGGGCCGGTCGAGGTGTCCTCCATGCGCCTGCTCGTGCTGGTGGTGGCGCTCCTGCTGTGCGCGGCCTTCTACCTCTTCCTCAACCGGACGCGGGTCGGCACCGCGATGCGCTGCGTCAACATCGACCGCGACACCGCCACGCTCATGGGCGTGAACGTGCCGCGCATGCAGAGCCTCGCGTTCGGCGTCGGCAGCGCGCTGGCCGGCGGCGGCGGAGCGCTCCTGGCGACGATCTACACGTTCAGCCCGTTCTTCGGGTCGACGATCGTCGTCAAGGGCTTCGTGATCTCGCTGGCGGGCGGCATCGGCAACGTCGCCGGCGCGTTCTGGGCCGCGATGCTCTTCGGCATCTGCGAGGCCCTGATCGTGCAGGTCGGCCTCGGCGCCTGGAGCGGCGCGCTCACGTTCGGCTTCATCATCGCCCTGCTGATGGTCAAGCCCGACGGTCTGTTCAAGGGCTCTCACGGGTCGGCGGTCACATGAGCGCGGTGCAGACCGACGTGGACGAGCGCCAGGGCCGCGTGCCCGCGGCTCCCATGCCGCGCAGGCGGGCGGGCGGGCGGAGCGCGTTCGGGATGACCCTCGGCATCGGGATCGCGGCGATCGTCCTGTTCCAGGCGACCGGGCCGACGAGCCGCGTCAGCTACCTCGCGATCTCGATCGGGGTCTTCGCGATCGCCGCGTCCGGGCTCGCGGTCCTCTACGGCGACTGCGGCCAGATGTCGGTCGCGCACGGCGCGATCATCGGGCTCGGCGCGTACGCCACCGTCTACGCGATGCAGAAGGGCGTGGCGCTGGCGCTGGCGCTGGCGATCGCAGTGGTCATCGGCGTGGTCGCCGCCGCGCTCGTCGGCATACCGTCGCGGCGGCTTCAGGGTCACTACTTCGTCATCACGACGTTCGCGGCGGCCGAGGCGATGAGCGTCATCGCGACCAACATCGGCGGCTTCGGCGGTCCCGCCGGGATCAGCCTGCCGGCCGGCTCGGGGTTCCTGCGGACCCAGTCAGGCCTGTACTACACCGTGTTCGCCACGCTGGTGCTGGTCGTGATCGTCCGCCGCCTGCTGCAGCGGACGGCGTTCGGCAGTGGCCTGATCGCGATCCGCGAGAACGAGCGGCTCGCCCGCTCGCTTGGCGTCCCGACCGGTCGCTACAAGACGCTGGCGTTCGTCGTCAGCGGCGGGATCTGCGGCCTGGCCGGCTTCCTGTTCGCCTTCGCCAACCAGTACGTCTCACCGGACGACGTCGGGTCGGCGCCGGGCATCACGCTCGTGCTCATCCTGATCCTGGGCGGCAGCCGCTACTGGCTCGGGCCGATCGTCGGCGCCGCCCTCTACTACCTGCTGCCCTACATCTTCCCGCTGTCGGCGGTGCAGAACCAGTTCGCGATCGGGATCGTGCTGGTGGCCGTGGTGCTGGTGCTGCCGCAGGGCATCGTCGGCACCGTGGCCGGGCTGTGGGAGCGGCGGCGCGGGCGCTCGTCGCCCCTCGACGGCCCGCTGGCGGAGGGGACCGGCTGACATGGCGGCCACCGACACCACCGAGCCGCTGCTGAAGGTGCGCGAGGTGAGCCGGCGCTTCGGCGGCGTGTTCGCCTTGCGCGGCGTGAGCCTCGACGTCCCGCCGGCGAAGGTCGTCGGCCTGCTCGGCGCCAACGGCTCCGGCAAGACCACCATGTTGAACGTCATCAGCGGCGCGCACAGCCCCACGACCGGGGAGATCGAGTACCGCGGCAAGCGCATCGAGGGCAAGGCCCCCGACGCGGTGGCGAGCCTCGGGATCGCGCGGACGTTCCAGCAGGCGATGACGTTCCCCGGCATCACCGTGCGCGAGAACCTCCGCGTCGTGACGCGCGACCGCGAGCGCATCGCGGACGTCAGCGAGCGCTTCGGCCTGACCAAGTACCTGGACATGCTCGCCGGCTCGCTGTCGCACGGGACCCAGCGCCTCCTCGGGGTCGCGCTGGCCCTGCTGACCAGCCCGGCGCTGCTGCTGCTCGACGAGCCCGCGGCCGGGCTCGCGCGCGCCGACGCCGACATGCTCGCCGAGCTGCTGGCCGCGCTGCGCGACGACGGCCTGGCGATGGTCGTGGTCGACCACGACATGGCGTTCATCCTGCCGCTCTCCGACCAGGTCGTCGTGCTGAACGCCGGCGAGCTGCTGTTCACCGGGACGCCGCAGGCGATGAGAGAGGACAAGATGGTCCAGCAGGCGTATCTGGGGACGACGGTATGACCGAGCGGCTGCTCGCGATCGACGGCCTCGTGGCGCGGATCGGCCGCGCGGACGTGATCCGCGACGTCGAGCTGTTCGTCGACGCCGGCGAGGCCGTGTGCCTCCTGGGGCCCAACGGCGCCGGCAAGACGACGCTGCTGCGCACGATCTCGGGGCTCGTCGACGCGCGCGAGGGCTCGATCGCGCTGAGCGGGCGCGACATCACGCGCGAGCGTCCGTGGAACCGGGTCGGGCTCGGCATCGCCCACGTCCCGCAGGACCGCCGGACGTTCGCGGGCCTCTCCGTGGTCGAGAACCTGCGCATGGGGGCCTACCTCTGCCCGTCGGAGTTCGAGACGCGCCGCGAGCGCGTGTACGAGATGTTCCCCGTGCTGCACGAGAAGCGCGACGCGGACGCGGGCGACCTCAGCGGCGGGCAGCAGCAGATGCTGGCCATCGGCCGCGCGCTGATGAGCGGGCCGCGCCTGCTCCTGCTCGACGAGCCGACGCTCGGCCTGGCGCCGAACCTCGTCCAGGGCCTGCAGGAGCAGCTCGCCGCGCTGGCCGCGACCAAGGAGATCGCGATGCTGCTCGTCGAGCAGAACGTGGGCCTCGCCACCGCGGTGTGCGAGCGCGCGTACGTGCTGCACGCCGGCCACATGACGATCTCCGACCGCCGCGTCGCGGAGCTGTCCGACCAGGAGCTCGCCGACGCCTACCTTGGCGCGGCGGCCTGATCCCCTGCCCGGCGACCGCGAGCAGAGCGACGACGTGAGCAGCCAGCGATCAGCCAACGGCGCCGAGCGGCTCGTCGCGGCGGTCGGGCGCGGCGAGATGGTCGTCCTGGTCGACGGCGCGGACCCGGCGACCGCGGGCGACCTCGTCGTCGCCGGCGAGCTGGCGGACGCGCGCGCGATCAACTTCATGGCCGCTCAGGGACGCGGACTGGTCCGGATGCCGATGGAGGCGCGGCGGCTCGCCGCGCTGGCGATCCCGGCGATGCCGAGGCGCGGCGGTCAGGGCGACAACGCGGCGCTGCACATGGGCATCGACGCGGTCGACGGCGTGACCACCGGCCTCTCGGCCGACGACCGCGCGCGCACCGCACGGGTCCTGGCGAACCCCGCCGCGACGGCGGAGGCCTTCCGCATGCCGGGCCACCTCTTCCCGCTGGCGGCGCACGCCGACGGGCTGGCCGGCCGCCGCGGGCACACCGAGGCCGCGGTCGAGCTCGCGCGGCTGGCGGGCCTGGCGCCGGCAGCGGTCATGTGCGAGATCACCGACACCGACGGACGGCTGGCGCGGATGCCCGCCCTCGCCGACTTCGCGGCCGAGCACGGGCTGCTGATCGGGTCGGTCGACGACATCGCGGAGATCGCCGGGATGCGCTCGCGCGTCGAGCGGGTCGTGTCGGTCGCGCTGCCGGTGGACGGCGCGACGTTCGAGGCGGTCGGCTACCGCGACCGCCGCGACGGCCGCGAGCACATGGCCTTGGTCCTGGGTGACGTCGGCGACGCCGGCGACGTCGACGGCGCCGGCGTGCTGGTCCGCGTCCACGCCGCGTGCCTGGCGGGCGACGTCTTCGGCTCGCGCCGCTGCGCGTGCCAGGGCCGGCTCGGCGCGGCGCTCGACGCGGTGCGCGCGGAGGGCCGGGGCGTGGTCGTGTACCTGCGCGAGCACGGGGCGCTCGGCGGCGACGTCATCGGACACGCCGACGACGAGCGCGACGACGACGTGACCGCCGCAGCCATCCTGGACGACCTCGGCGTGCGCTCGGTGCGGCTGCTGTCCGCGAGCCCGGAGCGCTCGCGCGCCCTGGAGCGCCACGGCCTCCAGGTCATCGACTCTGCATCGCTGCGCGATGAGTCTGCCTGCGCGGCGCGCACGGGCTGACGGATCCGACCATGGGAGGGAAGTGACGTGTCTGGCGCCGAAGCCGTCTTCGACGGCGAGTGGTTCCGTGAGGTCCTCGGGCAGTACCCGACGGGCGTGTCGGTGGTGACGGCGGTCGGCCCCGACGGCGCGCCCGCCGGCCTCGCGGTCGGCTCGTTCACGTCGGTGTCGCTCGACCCGCCGCTCGTGGGCTTCCTGCCCGACAAGCGCTCCAACAGCTGGCCCAAGGTGCAGGCGGCCGGCCGGTTCTGCGTCAACGTGCTGGCCGCCGACCAGGAGGCCGTCTGCCGCCGGTTCGCCGCCAAGGGCGACGACAAGTTCAACGGCCTGGGCTGGCGCGCGGCGGCGGGGTCCGGCGCCCCGATCATCGACGGCGTCCTGGCCTGGATCGACTGCGACCTCGAGACCGTCCACGAGGCCGGCGACCACTACATCGTGGTCGCCCGCGTCCGCGAGCTCGCCGTCGAGCGCGCGTCGCTGCCGCTCGTCTTCTACCAGGGGGGCTACGGGCGGTTCGCGCCGGGCTCGATGGCGGCGCGCGACGACGACCTCGCCGACCAGCTGAGCCTCGTCGACCGCGCGCGGGCGGCGATGGAGACGACGGCGGCGGCCGCTCAGGGTCAGTGCGTGGCCGCGCACCTGATCGACGGGAACGTCGTCCTGCTCGCCAGCGCCGGAACGCCGGCGTCTCCCGGCCTCAGCGTCACCCGCATCGGCTCCCGGCACCCGGCGATCCCGCCGCTGGGGACGCTCTGGATGGCCTTCGGCGACCCGGCCGACGTCGAGCGCTGGCTCGCGCGCGCCGACACCGCCGAGGAGCGCGAGCGCTACCGCCGCATGCTGGAGCAGGTCCGCGAGCGCGGCTACTCGGTGGGGCTGCTGAGCCCCGACCACCTGCGGATCGAGGCCGTGCTGCAGCGGCGCAGGCGGATGTCGCCCGACCAGCCGCTCAGCGCCGACGAGCGCCGGCTGATCCAGTCGCTGCCCTACGACCCGCCGGACTACTCGCTCGACGAGGCCGCGCTCGACGTCCGCAGCTTCCACGCCCCGGCATTCGGCCCGGACGGCCGCGTGGCGCTCGTCTTCGTGCTCGTGGGCTTCCCGCCGGTGACCGAGCCGGCGGAGGCGCGGCGGCATCTGAACGCGGTGCTGGAGCTCGCCGCCGAGGTCACCGCCATAGCGTGTGCTGACCAAACTCTCTGTAATGAGTAGCGATATATAAGGCAGTCACAAGACAGCTTGCAAAGTAAAATGGCTGTCTGTAGGGTCTTGCAATGCGGGGAGAGAAGACACCGCCCGGAGGCCGGGAGACCATCCTGCGCGCCTCCGGACTCGCCAAGTCGTTCGGCGCGACCCAGGCGCTGCGCGACGCGTCGTTCGCGCTGCGAGCGGGGGAAGTGCATGCGCTCCTGGGCGAGAACGGCTCCGGGAAGAGCACGCTGGTCAAGATCCTCGCGGGGGTCCACGTGCCCGCGGCGGGGACGATCGAGGTGCGCGGCGAGCCGGTCGCTCCCGCGCGCTCGCCGAGCGACGCCCAGCGTCACGGCATCGCCGCGGTGTTCCAGGAAGTGCTCGTGGCCGGGGCGCGGACGGTCTACGACAACCTCTGGATGGGGACGAGCGGGCTCCTGCGCCAGCGGGCGTCGCGGGCGGAGCGCCGCGCCGCCGCGACCGCCAGCCTGACGGCGCTGCTCGGCCGGCCGCTCGACCTGGATCAGCGCGTCGAGGACCTGTCGCTCAGCGACCGCCAGGCGTGCGCGATCGTGCGGGCGCTGCTGCGCCGCCCCGCGGTGCTGATCCTGGACGAGGCGACCTCGGCGCTGGACTTCTCCACGCGCGACCGCCTGTTCGAGATGGTCCGCGCGCTGCGCGGCGAGGGGACCGGGATCATCCTCATCACGCACCGCCTCGACGAGATCGCGTCGATCGCGGACCGGACCACGGTGCTGCGGTCGGGGGCGACCGTCGCCACGCGCGACGCGGCGGAGGCCGACGCGCCCGAGCTCCTGCGGCTCATGACCGGCGCCGAGCAGGCGACGGCGGCGGCCGCGGCGCGGCCGCCGTTCGCGGCCGACCAGGCCGCGCCGGTGATGAGCGTCAAGCGCCTGCGCCTGCGGCCGCAGGGGTCGGAGATGGACCTCGTCATCCGCGCCGGGGAGCTGGTCGGCGTCGCCGGCCTGGAGGGCCACGGCCAGGAGCCGTTCCTCGACGCCCTGCGCGGCGCGGGCGCGGTGGACGGGCAGGTGCTCGTCCACCGCGCGGCCGGGACGACGAACGTGGGCTCGACGGCCGCGGCGGCGCGCGCCGGCGTCGCCTACGTCGGGCGCGAGCGCGGTCAGGCCGTGTTCGGCTGGATGTCGATCCGGGAGAACTTCGCGATGCCCACGCTCGGGCGGGACAGCACGCTCGGGTGGCTGCGGCCCGCCCGCTCGCGCGCGCGGCTGCGCCAGTACGTCGACGACCTCGGGATCGTGCTCGGCAACGTGGAGGATCGGATCACCTCTCTCAGCGGTGGGAACCAGCAGAAGGTCGTGATCGCGCGGTGGCTCGCCGCCGCGCCGCGGCTGCTCCTGCTCAACGACCCCACGCGCGGCATCGACATACGCGCCAAACGCGACCTCTACGCGCTGCTGGGGAAGCTCGCCGACCAGGGCGTGGCGGTCGTCATGCACTCGTCCGAGCTCGACGAGCACGTCGAGCTCATGGACCGCGTTCTCGTCTTCCGCGAGCAGGAGCTGTTCTGCGTCCTCGAGCGCGCCGAGGTGTCGCGGCAGAGCCTGATGGCGGCGCTCTTCGGGCGGCGGGCGCTGCAGGAGGCGGCGCTGTGAGCCGGCTGCTCAGCGTCCAGCGCAACCACAGCTTCGCCTTCGCGGCGGTGCTGGTGGTGGTGCTGCTGGTCGTGACCCAGGAGGTCCAGACCGGTGGGTTCGGGTGGAGCGACCAGCTGGCGAACCTGGCGCCGCTGGCGATCGCGGCCATGGCGAGCACGCCGGCCATCATCGGCGGCCGGGGCGGCCTGGACCTCTCGGTCTCGCCCCTCATGACGCTCTCCAGCGCGGTCTTCGTCGTGTGGCTGGTGCCCAACGGGTTGGGCGGCCCGGCGTCGGTGCCGATCATCCTGGGCCTGACGGCCGGCATCGGCCTGATCACCGGGCTGCTGGTCGTCCACCTGCGCGTGCCGCCGGTCGTGCTCACCCTCTCGGTGTACTTCGTGCTCATCGGGGTCAGCGCGAAGGTGCTCCCGGCGCCCGAGTTCGTGCACGGCAGCTGGGTCGCCCACCTCGCCGGCCACGTCGGCCCGATCCCCGGCGCGGTGTTCACGATCGGCGCGCCGCTGCTCATCTGGCTCGCGCTCGGCCGGATCCCCTACCGCAACGCGCTGTACACGGTGGGGAGCAACGACGTCGCCGCGTTCTCGTCGGGCGTGGACGTCGGCCGCGTGCGGGTCGGCGCCTACGCCCTGGGCGGGCTCTACGCCGGCATCGGCGGCTTCGCCCTCACCGCCGTGACGATGTCGGCGGACTCCAGCCAGGCGCAGACCTACACCTTGATCGCGATCGCGGCGGTCGCGTTGGGCGGCACGAGCCTGGTCGGCGGTCGCGGGGGCCTGGCCGGCCCGGCGCTCGGCGCGGGGGCGATCTACCTCATGCAGGACCTGCTCGTGACGCTCCAGGTGAGCACCGACTGGCTGCAGGTGCTCTACGGGGGCGCGCTCGTGGCCGCCGTCGTCCTCGGCGGCGTCGTCGCCCGGCAGAAGGCGCTGGCATGAGCACGCGGAACGCCTCGCCCAGGGGGCTCGGGTGGCGGGCGGGATCTCGCCAGGGGCTCGTTCCCGCGCCCACGGAGGATCTCCGATGAGTGCGGTCGCCGAACGGCCGGACACCGCGACCCCCGTGCGGGCGCGCGACCGCGTCATCGGCTGGCAGCGGCGGTTCCCGGCCCTGCAACTGGGCGCGCTCGTCGCGGTGTCGGTCTACGGCGTCATCGCGCTCCCGGGCCTGGGGTCGGCGCAGGGCATCAAGACGATCCTCGTCATCGCGGCGATCATCGGGCTAGCGGCGGTGGGCCAGACGCTCGTGATCCTGCTCGGCGGGTTCGACCTGTCGATCCCGGGCTTCATGGTCGCCAGCGCCTACATGGTCACGACGATCCGGGAGCAGTACCACCTCTCGTTCTTCGTCGCGCTCGTGATCGCGCTCGTCGTCTGCAGCGCGCTCGGCGCGCTCTCGGGCCGGATCTGCTGTGTGTACCGCGTCCAGCCGCTGATCGTCACGCTGGGGATGGGGACGGCGGCCGCCGGGCTGGCGCAGGTCGTCTCCAAGAGCCCGTCGGTCGGGAGCGCGCCGGCCTGGGCCGTGAGCCTCACCTCGGTGCGCACCACGACGTTCGGGCTGGGGGTCCCGCCGCTGGTGCCGATCTGGATCGGCGTCGCCGTGCTCGTCACGGTCGTGATCCACCGGACGACGTTCGGCCGGCGCCTCATGGCGACGGGCGCCAACGAGCGGGCGGCCGAGTACTCGCTCATCAAGGTCCGGCGCGTGTGGAGCATGACGTTCGCGATCAGCGCCGCGATCTCGGTGCTGGTCGGGCTCCTCGTCGCGGGCTTCGCGGGGACGCTCGACTCCACCGCCGCGCAGCCCTACCTGTTCCAGACGCTGGTCGCGGTGATCATCGGCGGCACGATCTTCGGCGGCCCGGGCGACTACCTGCGGACGGTCATCGGCGCCCTCTTCCTGGCCGTCGTGAACAGCGTCCTGGTCGGCAGCGGCGGGACCGCGCCGGACCAGGACATCTTGTACGGGTTGGTTCTCGCCACGGCGGTCACGGTCTACGGCCGCGAACGCCGCCTGCGCGAGGAGATCTGACCAGCGCTTTGGGCGTGGCCTGGTCATGTCGGTGGACGATGTTGGAGAGAGCACAGTGATCACGAATGGTGCTTTGCTGGACAAGGTCGCGCTGGTCACCGGCGCCGAGTCCGGGATGGGGGCGGCGACGGCGCGCCGGTACGCGGCCGAGGGAGCGCGGCTCGTGCTCCTCGGCCTGCAGCCGGCGCCCCTGCACGCGATCGCGGAGGAGCTGGGGGCCGTCGCGGTCGTCGGCGACGCCGCCGACCCCGAGGTCGCGCGCGGCGCCGCGGCGACCGCGGAGGAGCGCTTCGGCGGCCTCGACGTCCTGACGACCTGCGCCGGGCAGGCGACCTTCGGGCCGTCGTACCGGCTGGTCGACACCGGCGCCGCCGCCTGGGCCCAGGGGATGAGGGCCAACCTCGACACCGCGGCGGTCACGACGCGCGCGGCGCTGCCGCACCTGATCCGCCGGGGCGGGGGCACGATCGTCATGATCGCCTCGCTCGGGGCGCTGAGCTCGGGCCCGGACTCGGCGGTCTACACCACCGCCAAGACGGCGATCCTCGGCCTCGTCCGGTCGGTGGCGGTGGACTACGGGCCCTCGAACGTGCGGGCCAACGCCGTCTGTCCGGGGCCGACCCGGAGCCCGATGTCGGACGGGATCGTCGGCGCGTACGCCGACGCCCGCGGCATCGGCCGCGACGACGCCTACCGCGAGCTCAGCGAGAGCGTCCCGCTGCGCGCGCCCAACGAGCCCGAGGACATCGCCTCGGCCTGCCTCTTCCTCGCCTCGGGCGAGTCCCGCGGGATCACCGGCACGCACCTGGTCGTCGACAACGGCCAGACGGCGCTGAGCCAGGCGGCGATCCCCTTTCTCATTCGCGAACGCACGGAAACGCAGTAGCCAATGTTCAATCAGGAGGAGACGGTAATGGGAAGAGCGTGTTGGGGAACAGCTCGACGAGCAGGAGGAGCCCGGCGCGTGCTCGCCGCGGCCGGTGCCGTAGGCGCCCTCGCGCTCGTCACGGCCGGGTGCGGCTCGTCGGCGACGACGTCCACGTCGGCGTCGGGGTCGGGGTCCGGATCGACCGGCGCCACGCAGACCGCGAGCACGAACGGCGTCGCCTGCGACGCCTTCGACCCGGCGACCGCGCCGGATCCCAGCGGCCTGATCAAGACGCTGCCGGCGGAGGCTCAGGCCAGCTACTCCTACGATCCGAACCCGGTCGCGGCCTCGCCGTGGGCGGCCTTCAAGGGCAAGAAGCCGCCCTACAAGATCGGCTACGTGGGCGAGCCCTACCTGGGCAGCGGCGGCTGGGTGGGCCACGTGTCCGCCGAGTTCCACAAGCTCGCGAGCCAGTACAAGAAGGAAGGGCTCGTCAGCTCCTTCCAGGAGTTCACGCCGCCCGATCCGGCGACCGCCACGCCGGCGCAGCAGATCGCGGCGTTCCAGCAGATGGTGCGCTCCGGCGTCGACGCGATCCTCCTGCTGCCGCTCAGCGACGTGGCGATGACCAGCGTCGTGGACGCCGCGGGCAAGGCGGGGATCCCGGTGATCGGGGTCGACACGGTCATCCCGGGCTCGAAGTACGGGTTCTCGGTCTGGACCAACAACAACGGTCCGACGTATCCCGCGACCATGAAGATCGTCCATGGCCAGGGCAACGTGCTGATCGTCCGCGGCATCGCGGGCGGACCGAGCGAGCAGCTGTGGTACGACGAGGCGACGCAGGCGGTGAAGGACTGTCCGAAGGCCAAGGTCGTCGGGGTGGTCCGCTCCAACTGGGTCGACGCCACGGCCAAGACCAACATCTTGAGCTTCATGGCGGCGCATCCCGGGATGAAGATCGACTCGGTGCTCCAGATGGGCGGCGTCACGCAGGGCATCCTCGGAGCCTTCCTGCAACTCGGGGGCAAGATGCCGGCCATCAGCGTGGCCCCGTGCACCACCGGTCAGCTGTCCTATCTGCTCGACCACAAGAAGGACGGCTACGACATGGCCTCCACCTGCTTCAGCGGCTACCAGACGGCCTGGAGCAGCTGGGGGGCGATGATGCGGATCCTGGACGGCCGCGGGCCGAAGACGAACTACATCCCGGTCTCGTTCAACGACAAGATGATCACGGCGGCCAACGTCGCGTCGTTCGCCCAGTCCGGCGTTCCCGTCACCTCGACCGACGAGCCCCCGGGCCCCGAGGACGGCTGGGCGTCCGACAAGTACATGGACATGTGGTTCACCAAGCCCGGCACGCCGGGCCGCTGATCAAGTTTCACACCAACAACAAAAGGAAACGCAGATGCCCAAGTCAGTGCTGTTGACGTTCTCCGGCGTGGGGGACCCCTCTCGCCTGGAGGAGTTCCGCGAGTGGTACGACACGATCCACCTCAAGGAGGTCGTCGAGACTCCCGGCTTCGTGAGCGCGCGGCGGCTCGAGAAGAGCGACACCCAGCGGCCCAGCGTCGTCGGCGAGGTCCCGGGCTTCCTGGCGATCTACGAGCTGGACACCGATGACCTGCCGGGCGCCATGCAGGCGATGATGGACCGGGTCAAGTCCGGCCACATCCAGGGCCCGCCGGAGGGTCTGATCAAGCAGAACACCGAGTACGAGCCCGGCATCTTCGAGGTCCAGGCGATCTGGCCCGGAGACGCCGCGTAGGCTGGAGACGACCGGACGTGGCGGGAGGGATCAGGTGATCATGAAGCGCGTGGTGACCGGATGGCGGCAGGACGGATCGCCCGGCGTGCTCATCGAGGGCGCGCCGGGGCTGGAGGTCGACTTCGGCCAGACCAGCGCGAGCGAGATCTGGATGTCGTCGTCGATCCCTCCCGACACGCGGGGCCGCGGGGACGCGGTGCCCGCCGACTGGCAGCTGGAGCCGCCGCCGGGCGGGACGATCTTCCGCCTGGCGACGCACCAGCCCGGCGAGGAGGTGGCGCTCCACAGCACCGCGACCGTCGACTACGTCGTCGTGCTCTCCGGTGAGCTGACGCTCCTGATCGGCGATCGGGAGGTGGAGCTGGTGGCCGGCGACGTCGTCGTCCAGCAGGGCACGCCGCACGGGTGGGCCAACCGGTCGAGCGAGCCGTGCACCGTGGCCGCCGTGCTCGTCAGCACGCGCGCCGTCGGCTGACCCGAGCTTCGTCGACGGGTCAGGTCGCGGCGGTCTTCGCGCGCTTGGCGGTGGTCGCCTTGTCGTCGGCGCCCGGCGTGTCGCCGGGCTTGCCGGCCGGGGCGGGCTTGGCGCAGTCGCCCGGCCCCGGGCCGTCGCCGATCACGAGGTGGCAGGCCTTCAGGGCGGCCGCGGTGGCAGGGTCGTGCTGGTGCTCGATGATCCAGCGCTTGAGGTCGCCGCCCTCGACCTGCGGGACGTCGGCGCCGTGGTCCGCGAGGCA
Organism: Baekduia sp.; assembly: GCA_036518975.1. Lineage (GTDB taxonomy): Bacteria > Actinomycetota > Thermoleophilia > Solirubrobacterales > Solirubrobacteraceae > Baekduia. Next base: position 3,999 of record DATDMD010000044.1, on the reverse strand, counting down.
CGAGCGCAGCTGCCGCTCGTCGCCAGCCGAGGTCACCTTCCCCGGCGCGCAGGCCCGCATCGCGGCCCTGACGGTCGCGTCGCCGGCGTCGAGGCGCTGGCCGATCCAGGCCTTTAGCGTGTCGTCGGTGGGCGCGCCGCTCACGCCGTGGGCGCTCAGGCAGGCGGCGAGCGAGCTCGGGGTCGTCGGGTACGTGGCGCCGCTGCCGCCGCCCCCGCCGCCGTCGTCGCCGATCGCCGGGACCGCCACCGTCACCGCGAGCGTCGTGAGCGCCGCGGCGCCAGCGGACGCCATCATCGTCGGGATCCGTCGCATGCTGTCTTCCTCTCGGTCGTTGGACAGTGCTGGATGGGACCAGCGCCGGGCGAGCGCGCCATGCACGCGGGCCGAAGGTTTTGCGAAAACCGCGACGCCGCCGGTCGCGGTGCGCGACACTCACCCGCGATGCAGCGGACGGTGCTGGTGGTCGAGGACGAGCCGGACATCGTGGCCCTGTTGCGCGACTTCCTCAGCGTCGAGGGCTTCGGCGTGGCCACCGCGGGTGGCGCGCGGGAGGCGCTGCAGGCCTTGGACGCACAGCAGGTCGACTGCGTCCTGCTCGACGTGATGCTGCCGGGCGCCTCGGGCTTCGACCTGTGCCGGCGCATCCGCGAGCGGTCCGACGTGCCGCTGCTGTTCCTGACCGCGCGCGGCGACGACAGCGACAAGCTGCGCGGGCTCGGGCTCGGCGCCGACGACTACATCGTCAAGTCGGCGACGCCGGCCGAGGTCGTCGCCCGGGTCAAGGCGGTGCTGCGCCGCGCACCGGGCCAGGCCGGCGGGCTCGGCGATGGCCGTGCGCCGGGCGTCCTGCGCTTCGGCGGGCTGGTGATCGACGTGGCCGCGCACGAGGTCACGCTCGCCGATCGCCGCGTGCGGATGACCGCGCGCGAGTTCGAGCTGCTGCGCGTGTTCGCCGCGCACCCGCGGCAGGTGCTCGGGCGCGACCAGCTGTTCGAGCTTCTGTGGGGCTCGTGGGGCGATCGCAGCGCGGTCTCGGTCTACGTGCGCAAGCTGCGCGAGAAGCTCGAGGCCGACCCCGCTCAGCCGCGGACGATCGTGACGGTCTGGGGCGTCGGCTACCGCTTCGACCCGCCGGTGGCGCGGTGAGACGGCCGCGCCGGTGGTCCAGCCTGCCGCTTGGGGCGTGGCTCGCGCTCGGGTTCGCGCTGGCGGTCGCCGCGCCGGCGCTGGCCGCGGGCGCGACGTGGTGGGCGGTCGGCGCGCACCAGCGCGCCGACGTCGACCGGCGACTGGGCGTCGCCGAGCGGACGCTCACGCAGGCCGGCGCGCAGGTGCGGGACGCCGCGACGCGGCGCGAGCTGCGCCGCCGGCTCGCCGCGCTGCGCGTCGAGGCCGACGTCGCCGTGCCGATCCTGGTCGCCGGCGGCGCCGCCGGGGAGACGAAGCAGCTGCCGGAGGGCGTCGGCCAGGACGCCGCCGCGGCCAAGGACGAGCAGGCGGCGCGGGACGCGAAGGCGGCGCTGGTGCCGCGCGCCGTGACGAAGGTCCCTGCCGGCGAGCTGATCACCGACGGGTTGACGGCGATCATGCGCCAGGTCGACCCCAAGCGCACGATCGCCGCGCGGTACGAGGCGCATGCGCTGAGCAATGGAGCGATCGAGGGCACGCTGTTCGTCCAGCGGCCCGGCGTCGCCGCACGCGTGGCGGCGACGGCGATCGCCGGGCTCGTGGCGCTGGCGCTCGCCCTCGTGGGCGGCGTGGTCCTGCTCCGGCGCTGGGTCGTCGCGCCGCTCGCGCGGCTGGCCGCCGACGCGCAGCGGATCGCCGGCGGCGAGCTGGACGTCACGCCCGTGGAGTCCCGCACGCGCGAGGTCGCCGAGGTCGGCGCCGCGCTGCACGGGATGGCCGGCGGGCTGCGCGGCGCGCTGGCCGAGCGGGAGTCTGCCGAGCAGCAGCGGCGGTTCCTGGTCAGCGCGATCGCCCATGACCTGCGGACGCCGCTGTTCACCCTGCGCGGATCCCTGGAGGCGATCGAGCACGGGATCGGAGACGGCGATCAGCTGCGTCGCGCGCAGGACAAGGCCACGCTGCTGGACCGATTGGTCGGCGACCTCTTCACGTTCAGCCGCTTGGAGTACGCGGGGCCTGAGCTGGACCGGGAGCTGTTGGACGTCGCGCGGCTCGCCCACGAGGCCGCCGACACCGTCGATCCCGCGATCGTCGTCGTCGCGGAGGATGGGGGCGTGCTCGACGGCGACCACGCCATCGTCCTGCGCGTGCTCGTCAACCTGTTGGACAACGCTGTGAGACATGCCAGGTCGCGCGTCGAGCTGCACGTCTCCGCCTCCGACGCCGAGGTCCGCCTGGAGGTCCTCGACGACGGCCCCGGCATCGACCCCGACGACCTCCCTCAGCTCTTCGAGCCGCTCTTCCGCGCCGACCGCACCCGCAACAGCGCCACCGGCGGCGCCGGTCTCGGCCTGGCGATCGTCCGGCGTCTCACCGCCGCGCTGGGCGGGACGGTCGAGGCGGAGAACCGCGTCGAGGGCGGAGCGCGGTTCGTGCTGCGGTATCCCCAGGCGCGGCGGGCGCTCGAGGCGCCCGCCCGGCGCCGTTCAGGTTGATTTCGGGGGTGCTTCCCAGCTCGGCGGACGGCGACGGCGGCGCAGGTAGACCGCGAGGGCCGCGACGGCGCCGACGACGAGCACGACCTCGAGACCGGTGAAGGCGTGGTGCACCTGGTCGTAGCTGCTGCCCAGCGCCCAGCCGACCAGCGCGAACCCGAAGCACCAGATCGCCGAGCCGATGAGCGTCAGCGCCGTGTAGCGCCCGAGCGGGCTCTGCAGCGCGCCGGCGGGGATGGAGATGAAGGACCGCACGATCGGCGTCAGCCGGCCGAGCAGGACGGCCTGGGATCCGCGCCGTTCGAACCAGAGCTCCGCGCGCGCGAAGGTGTGCGGGGACAGGTGCAGCCAGCGGCCGTGGCGCTCGATCAGCGGACGCCCGCCGTAGTGGCCGATCGCCCAGCCGATGAGCGAGCCGACGAGGTAGCCGAGCGTGCCGGCGGCGGCGAGGATCAGGTAGGCCTCGAGGCCGTGCGGGATGGCGTGGCCGAACAGCTCCGGATGCCGGCCGGCGATCGCCCCGCCGGCCAGGGCACCGGCGTAGAGCATCACGAGCTCGCCGCCGACCGGGAGCATGGCGTCGAGCACCATGATCAGGAACACGGCGTACACGCCGTTGCGTCCGATGAAGTCGGTGAGCGACGCGGTGAGCGACGCGAGAACAAGATGGCCCATGCCCGATCAGGATGCCCCGGCGCTCCTGACTGGCGCCTGAACGCCCGGACGGCACCGCGCCGTATCGTCGAGCGAGGGCTTCGAGTGATCAGGCGCTCCGCACGGCCGATGCCGGCGAGCGCCAGCCTCAGCCCGGCGTCACCAGTCCGTTCTCGTAGGCGAAGACGACGATCTGGACGCGGTCGCGAAGGTCGAGCTTGGCCAGGATGCGGCCGATGTGCGTCTTGACCGTGGCCTCGGCGAGGACCAGCTCGGTCGAGATCTCGGCGTTGGACAGGCCGCGGGCGACCGCGACGACGACTTCGCGCTCGCGGGGGGTCAGGCTCGCCAGCTCGGGCGCGGCCGCCGGGTCGCCGTTGGGATCGGGCAGACGGTGGACCATCGTCTCGAGGAGGCGGCGGGTCGTGCTCGGCGCGACGACGGCCTCGCCGCTGGCGACCGCGCGGATCGCGGAGAGGAGGTCCGAGGGCTGGGCGTCCTTGAGCAGGAAGCCGCTGGCGCCCGCGCGCAGCGCCGCGTAGGCGTACTCGTCGAGGTCGAACGTCGTCAGGATGATGATCTTGGAGGCCGCGCCCGAGGCGATGATCGCGCGCGTCGCGGCGACGCCGTCGACGTCGGGCATCCGCACGTCCATCAGGACGATGTCCGGCGCCTGGTGGGCGACGGCCGCGATCGCCGCGCGGCCGTCGGAGGCCTC
>DATDMD010000043.1:0-15377 GCA_036518975.1 Baekduia sp. | reverse complement strand
CCGCGAGGCGCCCACCACCTGCGTGTTTCACCAAGTTCCGAAAGACGTATCGATGAAGATGACGCTGCATCCGACCAGACTCCACACGGCCGTCGCGCCGGCGTCCCGCCCGCGTGCCGCGGCGGTGCTGATGCTGACGCTGTGCGCGTTGTCGTTCGGCGGGGCGGTCGCCCGGCCGGCGGCCGCGGCGGACGGCGGCGCCCGCTGGACGGTCCAGACCGCCGACAACAGCTTCGGCGCCGGCCGCCAGGACTACCGCTACACCTTGAGCCCCGGCGGGCGCCTCGAGGACGGGATCGTCGTCGTCAACCAGGGCACCACGACGCTCCACCTCGCGCTGCGCACCGCCGACGGCGTCACCACCCCGGCGGGCCGGCTCGGCCTGGTCGACCGGGGCGCGCGGTCCAACGGCGTCGCGACGTGGGTGCACCTGCAGCAGGACGTCGTGACCGTCGAGCCCGGAGCGGCCATGACGGTGCCGTTCACGATCACGCCGCCCAAGAACGCGGCGGCCGGCGACCACGTGGGCGGGATCGTCACCGTGCCGGTGGGGGCGGACGGGGTCGGCGGCGCGGTCGCCCGTCCCGGCCTCGAGATCCGCCTGCGCGTCTCCGGCGCTCTGAAGCCCAGCCTGTCGGTCGACGCCGTGCGCGTGCACTACTCGGGCACGGCCAACCCCGTCGGGACGGGCGACGCGACCGTGACCTACACGATCCGCAACACGGGCAACGCGATCCTCACCGCGCGGCAGGCGGTGTCGGTGTCCGGCCCGTTCGGGACCTGGGCCCGCCACGCGGCACGGATCGCCGACGTCCCCCCGCTGCTGCCGGGCGCCACCTGGAAGGGGTCGGCGCCGCTGCGCGGGGTGACGCCCGCGCTCCGGCTGGGAGCGACCGTCACGCTCGTCCCCCTGCTCACCGACGCGGCCGGCTCGATCGCTCCGCTCCCGGCCACGAAGGCGACGGGGCATGCGCTGGCCGTGCCGTGGTCGCTGCTGATCGTGCTGATCGTCGTGCTGGGGCTGGCCGCCGGCGTGGTGCTCCGCCGGCGCCGGCGGCGGGTCGGCGCCGCGCCACGCGTGGACGGCGTGGTGGCATGACCGACGTGCGTGGTCTCCGAGCGCCGCGGGTGCGCGGAGCGGTTCCGGTCCTCCTCGCCGCGCTCGCGCTCGCGCTCGTCGGCGGCTCGGCCCCCGCGGCCAACGCCGCGCCCCGCGGCGCCGTCGGCGGCGTGTCGAGTCCCGCCTCCGGGACGCTGATGCTGAACGTCCGCGCGACCGACGACGGCGCCGGCCTGGCGAGCGCGCGGGCGAGCGTCGACGGCGTCACCGTCGCGTCGTCCGACCTCGGCGTCCCCGGGTGCGGCGACCTCGCGCCGACCGGCTGCCCGTCGACCGTCACCGATCTCCAGCTGCCGGTCCCGACCCTGGCGTTCAGCGACGGCACGCATCAGCTCCAGGTCAGCGTGACCGACGGCGCGGGGACCACCGCGGTCCTCCTCGACCAGCCGTTCGACATCAACAACCGGCCCCCGGACCGGCAGAGCACGGCGGTGCTCACGCTCGGCACCGCCGGCACTGGCACCGCCGAGGCGACCGCCCTGCCGAGCGGCGCGGGCGCCCCCGGCGGCGGGGTCGCGGGCGCCGGGAGCGCCGCTCGCCCGCCCGCCTGCGCGGCGCCGCGGCTCTCCATCTTCTTGAAGGACAAGCCGCTGCGGGTCGTCAAGGGCGTGCCGGTGCTGCGCGCGAACGGGCGGTACCGCTTCAGCGGCACCCTGACCTGCGCGGTCGGCGCCCGCCGCGTCCACGCGCACTCCGGGTTGATGGTCTCACTGCTCAACCAGATCGGCCGGAAGACGTACCTGAAGAAGGGCGTCGCGACCCGGTCCGACGGGACGCTGAAGTTCGTCCTGGCCTATCCGAGCTCGCGCCTGCTCGAGTTCCGCTACGCGTCGGGCGACGGCAGGACGACGCGGGTGCGTATCCGGATCACGGTCGCGCGCGCGGCGAAGAAGCCCGCCAAGAAGCCCACCGCGACCAAGAAGAAGGCGAGCTGATGCGCCGCACCCTCCTGACCCTCGTCGCGGTGCTCGGCGCCACGCCGGTCCTCGGGACGCCGGCGGCGCCGGCCCAGGCCGACCTGGACAGCGGGACGCAGATCGGCGGCCTCGTGTCGAGCACGCTGTCGCTCGACCTCACGCAGACCGGCGCGACCGTGCGCACGGTCGTGACGACGACCGAGCCCGCTTCGCGCCTGAGCGTCGCGTCGGCCGACGGCCGGTCCGGCCTGAGCGCGAAGGTGTCCGGACCCTACGCGCCGCTCGATCCAGCGTTCGGCCTCACGCTCGTCGCGTGGGACGACGTGCTGGCCGGCAAGGCGACGACGCTGCGCCTGAAGTCGACCTCCCCTTCCACGTCGACCGTGTTCATCACCCTCTCCGCCACGACGCCGTGACGTCGAACCGACCCTGAGATGCCCATGATCCCCCTGCCTCGCCTTGCCCTCGCCGCCGCCTCCATCGCGGTGCTGCTGAACGCGTCCCTGGTCGGCGCCGACGCCGCCGGCGGCGGCCTGTCGGTCACGCCGGCCGTCATCGAGCGCACCGCCGTCCGCGGCGACACCGCGCCCATCACGGTCGTCAACAGCACGACCCAAGCGCTGAAGGTCACCGTCACGCCGCGACCGTGGACGCAGTCGCGCAGCGGGGCGGTGGTTCCGAACCGGCGCAGGACGCTGCTGTCGAGCCTGGGGGTCAGCGTCCGCTCGTTCACGCTCCCGGCCGGCGGCCGGCGCACGGTGACGATGAACGTGAAGAGCGTGCCGAAGGCCGGCTCGCTCTACGGCTCGATCGAGACGGTCGGGCTCCCGACCAAGACCAAGAAGAACGGGATCACTGCGGCTTACCGTTTGATCAGCACCCTGCGGCTGAACCCGCCGACGTCCCGTCGCCACCTCGCCGTCCACGCCTCGGCGCCGCGCGTGAAGGGCCGCACGATCGTCCTGCCGGTGAAGAACACGGGCAACACGGTCAGCCCGATCACGGGCGACGTGCGCATCAAGGGCGCCCTCGGCACCCGCACCAGCGCGGTGGCCTCCAGCCACATCCTGCCGGGCTCGACCGTCGACCTCGGCCTGGGCTCCACGAAGGGCCTTCCGGCCGGGAGCTACACGGTGACCGTCTCACTGGTGCAGGACGGCAAGAAGGTGCTGCGGTCGACGCGGAAGCTGCGGGTGAAGTGAGCGCGGCCGCCCGCCGCGCGCGCTAGGCCACCGCGCCGACCAGCGCGCCGATCGCCGCGGTGACCGCCATCGCCACCGCCCCCCACGCGACGACGCGGATGGTCGCCGGGCGCCGGGGCGCGCCGCCGAGGCGGGCGCCGAGGTCGCCCAGAAGGCCCAGGGCCAGGAGCGTCACGACGACGGCGACGGGCAGGCGCGCGCCCGCCGGCGCCAGCGCGACTGACAGCAGCGGGAGCGCCGCGCCGGCCGAGAACGACAGCGCGGAGGTCCACGCCGCCTGGAACGGCTGCGCCAGGCGCTCCTCGTCGAGCCCGAGCTCGTCGCGGGCGTGCGCCTCCAGCGCGCCGCCGCTGGTCAGCGCCCGCGCGACCTCGCCGGCCAGCGCCGGATCGAGCCCCCGGCGTTCGTAGATGACGGCGAGCTCGCGCAGCTCGCCGGTGGGATCGTCGCGCAGCTCGCGCGCCTCGAGCCGGAGGTCGGCCTGCTCGGCGTCGCGCTGGGAGCTGACCGAGACGAACTCGCCGGCGGCCATCGACAGCGCGCCCGCGACGAGGCCCGCGATCCCGGCGGTCACGATCGTGCTCGCCGAGGCGCCCGAGGCGGCGACGCCCAGCACGAGGCTGGCGGTGGAGACGATCCCGTCGTTGGCGCCGAGCACGGCGGCGCGCAGCCAGTTGGCGCGGTGGCTGAGATGGACCGGCGCGGCGGGCGGCGTCGAGGGGCGCATCGCTGTCACACGATGGAGCACCGCCGGTCAATCCGGCACGACGGTGATGTCGCGTCCGGCGGCGAAGGGCTCGGCCGCCCGGCCGCAGCGGTCGGTGCCGAACGGGCTGTGCAGGTGCTCCGCCGGCCGCGGGGCCGGTGCGGCTCGGTCGCGGTTGCGCGCGGCGCGCGGATCGTGCATGCGGACACGGTCTCACCGCGCGGCGGCGCCGGCATCCGTGAAGCGCCGTCGAGACGGTGCGGAGAACCACCCACCGCCCGCCGCGCCGCGGGCCGGCAGAGGACTACCGTGGTGCCGATGGCCGCACCCGACACGCCCGCCACGATCGGCATCGTCCTCGCCGACGATCATCCGGTCGTGCGCCGCGGGCTGCGCCTGCTGCTCGACGAGGAGCCGGACTTCGCGGTGCTCGCCGAGGCGGGCGACGTCGCCGAGGCGCGGCGCTACGTGCTCGGCCATCACCCGCGGGTGCTCGTGCTCGACCTCAACATGCCGGGCGGCGCGAGCCGCGAGGCGATCCCGGGCCTGCGCGTCGACTTCCCCGAGACCTACATCGTCGTGTTGACCATGCAGCAGGATCCGGCCTACGCGCGGGACGCCCTCGCCGCCGGGGCGACCGGGTACGTCCTCAAGCAGGCCGCCGACGGTGAGCTCGTCGAAGCGGTGCGCCGCGCCGCGGCAGGAGAGCGCTACCTCAACCCGCGCCTGGGGGCCAGGATCGCCGCCGAGTCGCCGCGCGGGCGTCCCGGCAACCTCTCGGAGCGCGAGATCGAGGTCCTGCGGTTGATCGCGCTCGGCCACACGACCGCGGAGATCGCCCAGCAGCTGTTCATCTCCGCCCGCACCGTCGAATCCCACCGGTCCAGCATCCACCAGAAGCTGATGGTCTCCTCCCGCGCCGACCTCGTCCGCTTCGCGCTCGACCACCACCTCGTCGACCGCTGACGCCGCGGTGGGTGTTTTGCCGCGCCCGATCCGCGTCTTTTCCCGCTGAGCGGCGGGCGGGCTGGGGGTTAGCGTGGAGCGGTGTCCATCGGAGTGCCGGTCCGCGTCGTCCTCGCCGACGACCACGTGCTGATCCGCCGCGGCCTGCGGCGGCTGCTCGACGGTGAGGACCGCATCGACGTGATCGCCGAAGCCCACGACCTCCCGGCGGCCGAGCGTCGTGTCCGCGAAGGCCGTCCGGCCGTGCTCGTGATCGACCTGAGCCTGTCCAACGGCACGAGCATGGACGCGATCCGCCGGCTGCGCGGGCAGGTGGCGGGCACCGCGATCGTCGTGCTCACGATGGAGGACAGCACGGTCTTCGCCCAGCAGGCGCTCGGCGCGGGCGCGATCGGCTTCGTGATCAAGCACGACGCCGACGCCGAGCTGACGGCCGCCGTGCTCAGCGCCGCGCGCGGCGAGGAGTACGTGAGCCTGCGCGTCGCCGATCGGCTCGCGGCGCTCCGTCGGGCTCCGGCCTAGAGGCCGGCGCCGCGCTGCGGGGCCGGCAGCTCGGCGCGCACGAGCGTGCCGCCGGCGCCGGACTCGATCGCCAGCGTCCCGCCGGCCAGCGTGACGCGCTCGCGCATGTTCGCCAGGCCGTAGCCGGTCGCGGCCGCGTCGGTGGCGAACCCGACGCCGTCGTCGCGCACCTCGATGACCACCACGCCGGCCGCGGCGACGATAGTTACCCGCGCGTGGTGGGCTCGCGCGTGCTTGACCACGTTGGTGAGCGCCTCCTGCACGAGCCGGTAGATGGTGGACTCGACCTCGGGCGCGAGCCGCTCGTCACCGTCGTCCGGTCCCGGAAGCGTGAGCTCGGTGGTGATCGCGAGCGGGCCGTGAGCGCCGCGGCTCTCGACGAGCGCGTCCAGCGCGGGCCGCAGCCCGAGCTGGTCCAGCGCCGCGGGTCGCAGGTCGGTGATGATCGCGTGCAGGTTCTCGATCTCCTGCTGGATGTGCGCGATGGCCTCGTCGACCGCGAGCTCGGTCTGGCGCGCGTCACCGCGCCGGCGGGCCGCGGCGAGCAGCAGGTGCAGCGCCCCGAGGCCCTGCAGCGTCTCGTCGTGGAGCTCGCGGGCCCAGCGGCCGCGCTCGGCGTCGGCGGCCGCCATCAGCCCGCGCAGGCGGTCGGACTCGACGCTCTGGGCCAGCGCGACCGCGGTCGCGGCGCTCGCCGCGAAGGCCCGCAGCCGCTGCTCGTCGTCCTGGGTCAGGGCGTCGGACGGTCCCAGGCTGCTGGTGTCGATCAGCGTGCGACCCTGCCGGACGATCAGCTCGAGCACCCGCTCGAGGCCCGTGTCGCCGCCGGCGGCCACCGGTGCGTGGGCGATCCGGGGGCCGTCGCCGCGCCGGGTCCGGCGCGCCTCCTCGATGGCGGTCGCGGCCCAGTCGGCGAGGATCACCGCGGCCTCCTCGTCGGCCTCGGTGAACGGGCCGCCCCGCTTCTCGGTCAGGTACAGGCCGCCCCAGGCCGCGTCGCGGTGCAGGATCGGCACGCCGAGGAAGCCGCGCATCGGAGGGTGGCCGGGCGGGACGCCGGCGCTGCGCGGATGATCGCCGACGTCGGCCAGGCGCAGCGGGCGCGACTCCTCCCAGAGGACGCCGAGGACGCCGTGGCCGCGGGGCAGGTCGCCGATGGCGGCGCGCGTCGGCTCGTCGATGCCGACGGTGAGGAGCTGGTCGACCGCGCCGTGCTCGTCGAGGATCGCGAGCGCCGCGTAGCGCGCGCCGGTGACCTCGCGCGCCGCGGCGAGGATCCGGTCGAGGACCGCCTGGGGATCGAGCTCGCCGACGAGCGCCCGTCCCGCATCGAGCAGGCGACGCATGCGGAGCGGGTCCGAGGCGGTGTCCATCCGTGCCGCCAGCGTACCGGCGGCCTCCGCACACCACCGCGAGGACCGCGCCTATCGCATCGCCGTCAGCGCGATGTCGATGTCGAGGTCGCCCGCATGGTCGGCCTGCGCCGCGGTCGCCGCGATCTCGGGCTCCAGCGCCGCGAGCCAGGGCGAGAGGTACCGGCCGTCGATCTTGTGGGCCACCGACCACAGGCGCATCTCGCGTGGCGGGGTGTCCCCGGCGCCACCGTGGAGGGCGTGCTCGAGGTAGGCGGCGCCGCGGCCGGTCATCAGCCGCCCGCGCAGGACCGGGTGGAACGGCGTCGGGTGGACGTCGGCGCCCGCGGCGGCGGCCAGGACCTCGGCGACCGCGTCGGCCTGCTGGCAGGCGAGCCCGCCCTGCTTGACCGGGAACGTCGTGCCGTCGCCCGCCGCGTAGACGTCGGTGAGCGAGGTCACGCGGCCGTGGTCGTCGACCGGGACGAAGCCGCGCTCGTCGGCCGGGACGCCGGCGATCGCCCGGCCCTCGATGGTCGGCAGGGCGACGACCCGCTGGCTGTCCAGGGGCGTGCCCCCGGGGAGCACCTCGAGCTGCCCGTCGTCGTCCTCGCGCACGTAGCTGCTGCCGTGGAAGGCGACCTTGGCCTGGTCGAGGAGCTTGGCGACGGCCGCGCTGGCCAGCGCACCGAAGAGCGCCAGCGGCGACTCCTCCGGGGTGACGAGCCGCATCTGGATGTCATCGATGCCCATCGCCCAGGCCTCCTGGGCGGTCATCAGCGCGAGCTCGTAGAGCGGCAGCGGCCAGGTCGTCCCGGGCGGGACGACGAAGCTGATGGTGCGGGCGTAGCCCTCGTCGACGTCGGCGAGCAGGCCGTTGAAGGGCAGCGTCGACCGGTCCCCCGTGAAGGTCAGAGAACGCTTGAACGCCGTGCGGTGCTGGGCGCCGACGGCCAGGACGAGCGCGTCATAGGCGACCGTCCGGTCGCCGGCGCGCCGCAGGGTGTGCCGGTCGGCGTCGACGCTGACGACGGTGTCGGCGATGAGCCGGGCGTCGACGTGGGCGGCGAGGTCCGCGAGCGCGTGGCGCCGGACGTGGCTGCGCGAGAACGGCTCGCCGGTCCGCAGCGGGCGCAGCGCGAAGTCGGGCTCAGGGGCGACGATCGTGAGGCGCACACGATCGCCGGCCAGGTCGCGCAGGGCGAGCGCGCACTCGACGGCGGCGACGCCGCCGCCGGCGATGACGACGTGGTTCGGACGGGAAGGGACGTGCATGGTGATCCGAAGCTACGCGTGCGAGGCGGCGCCGACCTCCGTGGTTTCCCGCAACGCTGGTGGTGGTGGAGGTCGAACCGATCGCCGAGCTTTGTGCGGTTGCGGGTTCTCCGCAATGGTCGTGCGGGGCTTTCACGATGGCCGCCGCCCGGCGCCCAGCGATGCTGACCGCTCCCAGTCCCGTCCAAGGAGCTCATCGTCATGCCCCGCCCGTTCCGTCTCGCCGGCATCATCGCCGGACTCGTCCTCGTCGCCTTCGGCATCGGAGCGATCGTGATGGGCGTCTCTGGCCGCCATGAGGTCAGCACCGACGTCAAGCGCGAGCAGATCGTCGGCACGGCCGACATGAAGCCGTCGCTCATCGCCGTCGAGGCCCGCGGGGCCGGCGTCAAGGCCGCGCTGCCGACCTGCGACGTCGCCGGCAAGTCCATCGCCAACGGCAGCGACGCCAAGTGCTTCGCCAGCTACATGCGCATCCACGCGCTGGTGGCGACCGGCGGCAAGACCTACTCCCAGATGCCCCAGTACGCCACGGCCGACGGCAAGGGCACCGACGTCGCCGCTCAAGCGGTCAAGGACCCCAAGACGGGCCAGCCGACGAGCAACGCCGCGCGCCAGGTCTGGGTCAGCGAGACCGCGCTGTCCACCGCGCTCAACACCTCGTTCTTCGCCTCGAGCGTCGGCACCTTCGCGATCGTCATGGGCATCGCGCTGCTGCTCAGCGGCATCGGCTTCATCGTCCTGGCCGCCGGCCTGCTCGGCCCCGAGGGCCTGCGCCGCCGCCGCATCGAGACCCCGCCGCCGGTCGCCGCCACACCGGCCGCGGTCTAGGAACCAGGACCTCACGGGCTCGTCGTCGGCCCGCGCCCGTCGACGAGCCCCGTGCTTTTGGCGCGTTCACCCCAACGGGGTGATGCGCGCCCCTCGCGCGGCGCGGGACGCTCGACACCCATCGGCGCACAGAGAGGGGACGGAGTGGCCACGAGTGCGAGAGGTGCGTCCGAGCCGGGCGTCACCGTCGGACCGACGAGCGAGTTCAGCCTGTTCTTCCGGGTCAAGCCCGGTGAGGGCGAGACGCTGCGGGCGGCGCTCCACGACCTCCAGGACACGCCCGGCTACCGGCCCGGCGACTACGGCATGGCGGTCTCGACCATCCACGAGGCGCGGTTCGTGCTGTTCGACGACGACACGCGGCTGGCGTTCATCACGAGCTTCGACGGCGCGTGGGACGCGTACATGGAGGACTTCTTCACCTCCGGGCCGACGCTCGAGCTCTTCGACGTCATCTTCCGCCACACCGAGGGCTACGACGGCCTGCCGGACCTGGCGGCGCTCAAGGCGTTCATCTTCGACGCGCAGCAGACCGCGGCGGCCTACGCCCGCAACTACCCCGGCACGGTGAAGGAGATCCGCAGGGCGCAGCAGCTCAACGCGGCGTTCCAGCAGGTCCTCGACCACCCGGACGCCGCCGAGGCGCTGGGACATCCGGCGCTCAAGCCGCTGCTCGAACGGGCCGCCGACTAGCCATGTCCGACCACATCTCGGGCCCGCGGGCGCTGTCCGACCCCATCGCCGACATCACCGACGTGTACGCCTTCCCGAGCCCCGAGCGGCCGGGCCACCTCGTGCTCGTCATGAACACGCTCCCGTTCGCCAAGCCGTGGGACGCGCTGTCGGAGGGGCTGATCTACCGCTTCCGGCTGCGGCCGCTGGCCCCGGCCGCGCCCGGCGCCGGCGTGCCGTTCACGGCGGGCGACGAGGAGGTCCGGTTCGACTGCGTGTTCGCACCGCACGTGCACCCGAACGGGCCGCGGCGCTTCGAGCAGGAGGGGACGTGCACGACCCCGGCCGGCGAGACCGTCGGCTTCCGCGTCAACGACCCGGCCGGCGGCGAGGGGCACGGCGTCCGGGTCTTCGCGGGCGCGCGCTGGGACCCGTTCATCATGGACGCGCCCGCCGCGCTGCGGACGATCGCCACGGGGAAGATGGCGTTCACCGATCCGTCGTCGATCTACCTCGACGGCAAGGACGTCCTGAGCCTGGTGGTGGAGGTCGACACCGCGCTGCTCGGCGGCCCGGGGCTGGTGGCGGTCGTCGCCGAGACGCTCACGCGCGGCGCGTTCAACGTGCGGATCGAGCGCGTCGGGCGCCCCGAGGTCAAGAACATGATGTTGGCCCCGAAGCAGTTCGACCCCGTCAACCGCGACCTCGAGATCCGCGACCTGTACAACATGGAGGACGCGTTCGCGCTGGCGGACGGCTACGTCGGCGCCTACCGCGCCCGGCTGAACGCCAACCTCGCGTTCTGGGACGGCCTCGACGGGAACGCCGACTGGACCGTCGGCGAGGACGGCACCCATCCGCTGACCGAGCTGGTGCTCGCCGACTACCTCGCGGTCGACATGACCAAGCCGTACGTCGAGCAGGGGTCCTACCTGGAGATCGAGCTCGCCGCGCTCCGCGGCGAGGCCCACCGGACCTGTGGCGGACGGACGCTCAACGACGACGTGATGGACATCATCTTCACGCAGCTCATCAACGCCGGCAGGGGACCCGTCATCCGCGACGGGGTCGACCACGCGACGCGGCCCGGCACCCGCACGTTCCCGTACCTGGCCGAGCCGAACCCGGATCCGCCCGAGCCCCCTGAGCATCACTGAGCGATGACCGCGACCGACGGGATCAGCCTGGAGCTCGACGACATCCAGAGCGGGGCGCTGCATGAGCGCCCGTCGCCCTACGTCGGGACGTACCTGCTGCTGCGCATCGACGACCGGGCCGCGGGCCGCGAGCTCGTGCGGCGGCTGAGCGGGCTCGTCGACGCGGGACGGCCGTCGGCCGATCCGGCCGGCGACGCGTGGATCACCGCGGCCTTCACCTATCAGGGCCTCAAGGCGCTGGGCGTGCCGCAGGCCTCGCTGGACAGCTTCGCGCCCGAGTTCCGGCAGGGCATGGCCGCCCGGGCCGCCGAGCTGGGGGACGTCGGGGAGAGCGGCCCTGAGCACTGGGAGCCGCCGCTCGGGTCGCCCGACGTCCACGTCGCCCTGGCCGCGCTCTCCCCCGACGCCGCGCGGCTGCGGACCGTCGTGGAGAACGCGCGCCGCGCCGACGAGGGGCTGGACGGCGTCGAGCTGATCTGGCAGCAGGACTGCTACCAGCTGCCGACGGGCCGGACGTCCTTCGGCTTCAAGGACGGGATCGGCCAACCGGCGGTCGAGGGCAGCGGCCGGCCGCCGTCCAACCCGCAAGAGCGTCCCCTCAAGGCGGGCGAGATCGTGCTCGGCTACCCGGACGAGTCGGGCGAGCTGCCGCCGATGCCCACGCCGGACGTGCTCGGCCGCAACGGCACGTACATCGTCTTCCGCAAGCTCCACACGCGGGTCGCGGCCTACCGGCGCTACCTGCGCGAGAAGACCGCGAGCCGCGAGGAGGCCGCGCGCATGGGCGCCAAGATGGTCGGGCGCTGGCCGAGCGGCGCCCCGCTGGCGGTCGCGCCCGACCACGACGACCCGGCGCTCGGGGCCGACCCGCGGCGGCACAACGACTTCCTCTACGGCGACGACCCGCGCGGCCTGAAGTGCCCGCTCGGCGCGCACGCCCGGCGCGCCAACCCGCGCGACGGGTTCGACGGCGACGGCGCGGTCGACGTCCGCCTGCACCGCATGATCCGGCGCGGCACCAGCTACGGCCCGCTGCTGCCCGAGGGCGAGCTCGAGGACGACGGCGCCGATCGCGGCATCATCTTCGTGTTCGCCGGCGCGCACCTCGGCCGCCAGTTCGAGTTCGTCAAGACCCAGTGGCTGAACGACGGGATCTTCATCGGCGCCCCGCTGGAGAAGGACCCGCTGGTGGGCCCGAACGACGGCAGCGGGACCTTCACCGTGCCCGAGCGGCCGATCCGCCGCCGGCTGCAGGACCTGCCGCCGTTCGTCGTCACCCGCGGCGGCGAGTACTGCTTCGTCCCCGGCCTGCGCGCGCTGCGCTGGCTGGCGGAGCTGGAGACGTGACCGGTCAGGACCGACAGGAGGAGGGCAGCGTGGCCACGAACCCGACCCGCACCGACCGGTGGAAGGCGCTCGACTTCGGGCCGCCGCCGTCCGGCCTCGACGAGCCCGATTCACCGGTGCTGGTGGACCACCTCTCCGACGGCCGGGTGGCGCTGATCACGCTCAACCGCCCCAACGCCGACAACGCGATCACCACCGAGATGGGCGCGCGCCTGACCGAGATCGTCGAGACGATCGCCGTCCAGACCGCCATTCGCGTCGTCATCCTCACCGGTGCGGGAGAGCGCGCGTTCTCGGTCGGCAGCGACCTGCGCCAGCGGAAGGGCATGACCAAGGAGGACTGGCTGCGCCAGCGCCAGGACTTCGATCGCACGCTCTACACGGTCCGCCAGCTGCGCAAGCCGATCCTCGCCGCCGTCAACGGGACCGCCTACGGCGGGGGCTGCGAGCTCGCCCAGAGCACGGACTTCATCATCGCGTCGGACAACGCGACGTTCGGGCAGCCGGAGGCGATGCTCGGCCTCGCGGCGGGCGGCGGCTCGCCGGCGCTGCTGCCGCGCCTGCTGCCTCCGGGCAAGGCCCTGCAGATGCTCATGACCGGCGACCCGATCACCGCGCAGGAGGCGCACCGGCTCGGCATGGTCAACGAGCTCCACCCGCAGGACGAGCTGCTGGACGCGGCGCGGCGGATCGCCGAGAAGATCGCCAGCAACTCGCCGACCGCCGTCCAGGCCGTCAAGCGCGCGGTCCAGCTCGGGCAGGGCCAGCCGACCGAGCAGGCGATCGCGACCATGATGGACATGCACTGGCGGTCGGCCGTCCATCCGGACCGCGTCGAGGGCATCGGCGCGTTCAACGAGGACCGCGAACCGACCTTCCAGGACTCCGACTACTGATGACCGACATGGCTCGAACACGCTCAGCGCTCCAGATGATCAACCCGGCGCCGTACAACGCGGAGGCGCCGCCCGCCGCGCTGGTCGGCGAGATCACCCCGACCGACCTCCACTACGTCCGCAGCAACTTCCCGCTGCCTACCCACGACGGGACGCTCGCGATCGGCGGCGCCGTCGAGCACCCCACCACCCTGACGCTCGACGACCTGCGCGCGCTGCCGGCCCAGGAGCGGGCGGTCACGCTGGAGTGCGCGGGGAACGGCCGCCTGGAGATCCGGCCGCTGCCGACCGGCGAGCCCTGGGGCGACTACGCCGTGTCGACCGCGCGCTGGAAGGGCGCCCGCCTCCACGACGTCCTGGCGCAGGCCCGTCCCGCCGCCGACGGGGTCGACGTGCGGTTCTCGGGCGCCGACGCGGGCGCCTACCACCTCAACCCGGTCCTCGCGGACACCGACCGCGACGACCTGCGGTTCGTCCGCGCGCTCCCGCTCGCCCTCGCGGCGGACCCGGCGGCGGAGATCCTGATCGCCTACGAGATGAACGGCGAGCCGCTGGGCCCCGACCACGGGGCGCCCTTCCGGCTCGTCGTGCCGCACTGGTACGCGGTCGCTTCGGTGAAGTGGCTCCAGCGCATCGACGTCCTCACCGAGCCCTACGCCGGCGAGTTCCAGACCGGCCACTACATGTACGAGTGGCCCGATCGGGAGCCCGAGGCCGTCAGCCTGATGCGCGTCCGCGCGCGGATCACCGCTCCCGCGTCCGGCGCGCTCCTCGACCCGGGAACGCACACGGTGCAGGGCAAGGCGTGGTCGGGAACCGGCCCCGTCACCCAGGTCGACGTCAGCCTCACCGGCGAAGGCGACTGGCTCCCGGCCCGGCTCGAGCCGCCGTCCGGGCCGTACCACTGGCAGGAGTGGTCGTTCGACTGGGCGGCGCAGGACATCGGCCGCCACACGCTCCGCGCGCGGGCGACGGACGCGGCCGGCCACACCCAGCCGGACGTCCCGCCGTGGAACCGGTTGGGCTACGGGAACAACGCCGTCGAGGTGATCTACGTCGACGTGGGCTGAGCGGAGGGACGGCGGAGCGTCTTGGTGGCGCGGATGACGCGGCCGTTGGACAGGCGGAACGTGGTGCGGAGGACGAGGCGGTCGTGGGGGTACCGCTTGAGCGCTGCGCGTGCGCGAGCGTTCAGGGTGATGGTCTGCTGGAGCGTCGCGGCGGTGGCGGTGGTGCGCCGGCCGGTGGCGATCGTGAGCGGCTTGCGGTTCGCCGTGGCGCGGACGGACCGGCTCAGCAGATAGGAGCTGAGGTCCAGGCGCCAGGTGAGCGTGCCGGCGGCGGTGGCGCGCTGGGTGAACGACAGCGCCACGGTCGTGGGGGCGACGTGCCCGACGGTCTCCAGGCCGGCGATGATCGCGGCGTCGGAGGGGAAGGGCAGCGGTGGCGGAGGCGTCGTGGTCGTCGGCGCCGGCGCTGCCGGGGGCGGGCCGGCGGCCGGGCCGGGCAGCAGCACGGTCTGGGCCAGGGGTGCCGACGTCGAGCCGGCGTAGACGGCGTCGCCGCCGTACGTGGCCACGACCAGGTGCGGGCCGAGGGCCAGGCTCGAGACCAGGCAGGTGGCCTGACCACTCGCGGGGTCGACGGCGCTCGCGGCGCAGCCGGCCAGCGCCGTCCCGTCAAGCGTGAACGTGACGGCGCCGCCGTCGGGCACCGGCGCGACCGTCGCCGTGAGGGTGACGCTCTGGCCGAGCGTCGCGGGGGCCGCGCTGCTGGTGAGGCCGGTGGTCGTCGGAAGGCGTTCGGCGGTCACGGCGCTGGAGTGCGCCGACCGCGCCCCGGTGCCGACGCCGTTGGTGGCCGTGACCGTGAAGGTGTAGGCATCGCCGTTGGTCAGCCCGGCGACGGTGATGGGGCTGGCCGTCCCGGTGGCCTGCTGGCCGCCGCGGGCCGGGTCGGTGGCGTCGGTCGCGGTGACCGTGTACTCCGTGATCGCACTGCTGCCATGGCTGCCGGGCGCGGTGAAGCTGACCTCGGCGGAGGCGTGTCCGGCGCTGGCCGACACCGCCGTGGGGGCTCCCGGGCCGTAGGACGCCAGCCCGTCGGCGCCGGCCGGCCCGTCGTTCCCGACGGCGCCGTCGAAGCCGTTCGCGCCCGGGCCGCCGCCGCCGGTGCCGCCCGCCCCGCCCGCCCCACCGGGACCGCCGAAACCCCCGGCGCCGCCGCCGATGTCGGCGCCGCCGGCGCCGCCGGTCGCGATGACCGTCGCGGCCAGGACGGTCACCGTGCCGCCATCGCCGCCCGCGCCCCCGAGACCGCCGGCGCCGCCGGTGCCGCCGTTGCCTCCGAGGCCATCGACATGGGTCCCGCCGGCGCCGGTGCCGGTGCCGCCGGCCCCGCCGGTGCCGCCGGCC
>DATDMD010000042.1:0-25202 GCA_036518975.1 Baekduia sp. | reverse complement strand
GCCCGGCGACCCCAGGCACGACAATGCCGGGCGCACACGCGCCGGGCACGCCCGCGTCGCCCGCCAGTCCGCCCGCCGCTTCGCGTCGGGGTCCGCGTGCGGGCTTGTCAAGAGCCAATTCGCACGAGCCGCGCAAGCTCTTCATAGGGGTTCTCGAAGAAGTCAAGTGGGCGTTTCCCGCAGCTTGCGGGTGATTCCGTCCGATGCGTGCCTGACTATGGCGTCAGTTGGGGCTTGTCATAAGTCTGCGACTTAGCAGGGAATTTCGACGTTGCTACGATGCCGCCGTTCACAACCGCTGAATCCCGGCCCGGGCCATGCCCGAGCGGGAGCGGGGGACCCATGTTGGATCGGGGCGAATCGCCTTGCGTAGCGCCGCTCTTCAGGCGCGAGCCCGTCAGCTAACCCCGCAAGCCCAAGGAAGAGACTGAGGACACTTCGATGCCATCGACGGACGCGCCCAATTGGTGGGCCGATGTGCAGCAAGAGCGTGAGGATCTCTCAGGACGGCCCGGGCGTCGGCCCGCGGATGACTGGCTCGGGGAGGACATCGACTTCGTCCCGCGCAGGCGCATGAAGCGCCGCGCGCCCGCCGAGGCGCGCCTGGACGCCGCCCGCGACGGCGCCGGCGAGGCGCTGCACGGCGTGTTCGTCCCGGCCGACGACGCGGCCACGGCGCTCGACGCCGCCGCGCGGCCCGCTCCGACCGGCCGCACCATCGAGCTCACGATCGTCGACGACGTCGTCGTCGCCGCCGAGGCACCCGCCGGCGTCGCCCACGAGCTCGCGCACCTCAGTGCCGCCGACGACCCGTTCGCGTCGCCTCCGCCGCCCGCCGGCACGCGCCGCACCGTCCAGATCAAGGGTCGTCCGACGAACTTCGGCCTGCCGTCGATGGCCCAGCGCCACCGCGGCCGCACCGCCTCGGACCGCGTCGGCCACCGCCCGGACCGCATCGCGCTCTGGGCCGTCGCCCTCGGCGCGATCCTGATCCTCCTCGCCGCGATGACCTCCTCGTCGCAGGCCGCCGTCCGCCACGCCACGACCCACACGCCGCAGATCACGGCGAAGGTCTCGCACACGACGCACCACGCGCCCGTGCGAGCCATCCACCACCACCGCTAAGACTCCGGGCCATCGCCACTCCGAGGCGCCGGCCCCTCGGCCACAGAGGGACAACTCGACCGCGCCACTCGGCGCGGTCGTGAGTCCCACGCGCGGCGCCACGCCAGCCGACCGCGACGGCATCACCGCGGCGCGCGTCCCTCCGCCGCCACGCCTCCTGCCGCGAAGCGCGCCATCGCCAAGCAGGGCGCGCCATCGCCACGCCCGCCGGTTGCGAGGCGCGCCGGCGTCACGTCCGCCGGTTGCGAGGCGCGCCGGCGCCACGCCTGACGGCCATCCGGCGCGCCGCCGCCACGCTGACGGCCATCCGGCGCGCCGTCGCCGCGCCCGACCCCTATCCGGCGCACCGCCGCCACGCCCGCCAACCCCGCGGCGTCTCGCCGGCCGCCTCCTCGCCGCACGGCGCCTCCGGCCCCCGACCCCGTTGACGCCCTTCCTACACTTACCTCGGGTAAGGAGCCCGGCAGCGATTGCCGGCACGGATGGCCGGCCGCACCCCTCATCCCCTGCTCAGGAACGCCCGCCATGAAGACCCGGATCAGTCGGTTCACCGTCCACGATGACCTCTCCGCGCCGGAGGGGTCGGTGGCCATCCTCAAGGGGGCGCGGGCCAGCGCCGGGCAGTTGCCGAACTTCCTCGGGGTGCTCGCCGGGTCGCCGGCTGCGCTGCGCGGCTACACGCGGTTCCGCGCCGAGTTGCGGCACGGCAGCCTGCCGCCGCAGACGCTGGAGCGGATCAGCCTCGCGGTCGCCGAGCACTTCCACTCCGAGCCGGGCCTCGACCTCCACCGCCGCGTCGCCCGGCAGGCCGGCCTCGCGATGGACGACATCGCCCTCGCCCGCGAGTGGGACGCCCGCGACGAGCACGACGCGATCCTCCTGCGCTACCTCCGCGACCTGATCGTCGACCACGCCACGCCGCCCGCCCACCTCCACGAGGCGGCCCGCGAGTCGGGCTGGAGCGAGGAGCAGCTCCTTGAGGCGATCGCGTTCGCGTCGCTGGAGTCCCTGACCGCGATGGTGAACATCGCCGGCGACGTGCCCCTCGACGGCTCCGGCGAGACCGCGCGCCAGCTCCGGGCCGCCTGACGACCGACGATCGACCGCGCCGCCGAACAAACGCCCTCCCCCCGACGACCCCCCCGGACCCCGACCCCCGGCGGTCGTCGCGCCCACCGCCCAACGCCGTCCCTGGCTCGACACATCGGCGCCCACGTTCCGACCAGCGTGACACCCGCGATCCTCTAGGGTCCCGGCCATGACCGACCAGCCGCGCACCGTCGAGGACGTAAAGGCGATCGTGGATGAGCACCAGCTGCGCTTCATCCGCCTGTGGTTCACGGACATCCTCGGGCAGCTGAAGTCGTTCAGCATCAACTCGGCCGAGCTCGACGACGCGTTCGAGAACGGCATGGGCTTCGACGGCTCCTCGATCACGGGCTTCAACGCCATCGAGGAGTCCGACATGATCGCGATGCCGGACGCGTCGACGTTCGCGATCCTGCCCTGGCGGCCCGAGGAGCAGGGCGTCGGCCGCATCTTCTGCGACGTCCTGACGCCGGAGCGCACGCCCTACGAGGGCGACCCCCGGCACGTGCTCAGACGCGCCCTGGACCGCATGAGCTCGATGGGCTTCGACACGTTCAACGTCGGACCCGAGTTGGAGTACTTCCTGTTCCGCGACAAGAAGAGCACCGAGGTCCTGGACGAGGGCGGCTACTTCGACCTCACGACCCTCGACGCCGGGTCCGACGTGCGCCGCGAGACGGTCCTCGCGCTGGAGCAGCTCGGCATCCACGTGGAGTACACCCACCACGAGGTCGGCCCGAGCCAGCACGAGATCGACATGCGCTACGCGCCCGCGCTGAAGATGGCCGACGACTGCATGACCTACCGAATCACGGTCAAGGAGTACGCCATGAAGTACGGCTGGCATGCCACGTTCATGCCCAAGCCGCTCTTCGGCGAGAACGGCTCCGGCATGCACACGCACATGAGCCTGTTCAAGGACGGCTCCAACGCGATGTTCGACGAGAACGACCCCTACTTCCTCAGCGACGTCGGCAAGGCCTTCATCGCCGGCCAGCTCAAGCACGCGCGCGAGCTCAGCTCGATCTTCGCCCAGTGGGTCAACTCCTATAAGCGGCTCGTCCCCGGCTACGAGGCGCCGGTGTACGTCGCGTGGTCGCGCCGCAATCGCTCAGCGCTCGTGCGCGTTCCGCTCTACCATCCGGGCAAGGAGAAGGGCACCCGGATGGAGCTGCGCTGCCCGGACCCCGCGTGCAACCCGTACCTGACGTTCGCCGCGCTGCTGCAGGCCGGCCTGGAGGGCATCGAGAAGGGCTACGAGCTGCCCGAGCCGATGGAGAAGAACCTTTACCACTTGTCGCCCGACGAGCGCAAGCGCCTCGGCATCGAGCAGCTCCCCGAGACGCTCGGCGAGGCCGTCGAGCTGACCGCCGAGTCCGAGCTCGTCCTCCGCACGCTCGGCGAGCACATGTTCAACCGCTTCATCGAGATCAAGCGCCAGGAGTGGGAGGACTACCGCGTGCAGGTCACGCAGTGGGAGCTCGACCGCTACCTCCCGGTGCTCTAGGCCTCCAACAACTCCCGCAGCGCGTCCGGCTCCGTCACGGGCCGCTGGCACGCGAACCGCTCGCACACATACGCCGCGGCGCGGCCGTCCACGGTCTCCCGCCCGGCCATGAGCGGGACGCCGTCGCCCGGCGATCCCGCGACGACGACGCCGGGACGCAGCCGCTCGCGGACGACGTCGACCAAGGGCCCCACGCCCTCGGCCGGCGAGCCCGCCAAGGCCACCTCGCGCGAGCCCCGCACGACCCAGTCGAGCGCCAGCAGGGCGTAGGCGAACGCCTGCGGGTGCGCGCCCATCAGCGGCGCCACCAGCCGCAGGTGCGACTCCGCCGCCTCCGCGTACCGCGCCTCGCCCGTCAGCGCGGCGAGCCGCAGCAGCCCCAGCGTCGCGGCCGAGGACCCCGACGGGATCGGCGCGTCCTCGATGTCGCGCCGGCGGACCACGAGCTGCTCGTGATCCTCGCTCGTCGAGAAGAACCCGCCCGCCTCCGACGGGTCGCCGAACCCGTCCAGGATCCGATCCGCCAGCGCCCGCGCCTCCGCGAACCAGCGCGGGTCGAACGTCGCCTCGTAGAGCGACAAGAACGCCTCGAGCAGGAACGCGTGGTCCTCGAGGTAGGCGTTCAACTTGCCCTCGCCGTCCTTCCAGGTGCGCAGCAGGCGCCCGTCCGGACCGCGCAGCGACGACAGCACGAACTCGCCGCCGCGCACGGCGAGCGCGACGTAGTCCTCGCGCCCCAGCACCGCGCCGGCCTCCGCGAACGCCTGGATCGCCAGGCCGTTCCACGCCGCCAGGCGCTTGTCGTCGAGCCCCGGCCGGACCCGCGCCGCGCGCGCCGCGAACAGCGCCGCGCGGATCCGCTCGCGCACCTCACCAGAAGGCTCCGGCCCGCGCGCGGTCAGCACGTTCAGCCCCGGGGCGGGGTGGTGCGGGTCGACGAAGTTCCCCTCCTCGGTCACGCCCAGCCACGCCAGCGCGGCCTCGACGTCGCCGCCGTCCAGCGCGGCGCATAGCTCCGCGACCGTCCACACGTAGAACTTGCCCTCGACGCCCTCGCTGTCGGCGTCCAAGGCGGACAAGAACCCGCCCTCGGGACCGCGGAGCTCCCGCGCGACGAAGTCGAGCGTCTCCTCGGCCACGCGCCGGAACAGCCGCTCGCCCGTCATCTGCCAGCCCTGGACGTACGCGCGCGCGAGCAGCGCGTTGTCATACAACATCTTCTCGAAGTGCGGGACCGTCCACGTCGCGTCGACCGCGTAGCGCGCGAACCCGCCGCCGATCTGGTCGTACATCCCGCCGCGCGCCATCGCGCGCAGCGTCGCGCCGGCCATGTCGCCGGCCTTCGCGCCCCACGACGACCCGCCGCGCGCCGCCTGCGACCACAACAACAACAGCGCCGACGACGGCGGGAACTTCGGTGCGCTGCCGAACCCGCCGTTCACGGCGTCGAACCCCGCGCGCAGGTTGCGCACGGCGTCCTCCAGCGGCGCCTCGGACAGCGCGTCCTCCGACGGCCGCAGCGTCGTCGTCGCGCCCAAGCGCTCGGCCATCCGCGCGCCCTGGGCGCGGATCTCGTCCCTCTGCCGGTCCCACGCCTCGGCGACGGCCTCCAGCACCGCCGGCCACGCCGCCATCCCGTGGCGGGGCTCGGGCGGGAAGTACGTGCCGCCGAAGAACGGCACCTGGTCCGGCGTCAGGAACACGTTCAGCGGCCAGCCGCCGTGGCCGGTCATCAGCTGGACGGCCTCCATGGCGATCGCGTCGACGTCGGGCCGCTCCTCGCGGTCGACCTTGACGCAGACGAAGTTGTCGTTCATCAGCGCCGCGACGGCCGGGTCCTCGAACGACTCGCGCTCCATCACGTGGCACCAGTGGCACGCGGAGTAGCCGATCGAGACCAGCAGCGGCCGGTCGGTGTCGCGCGCCAGCGCCAGCGCCTCCGGCCCCCAGGGACGCCAGTCGACGGGGTTCTCGGCGTGCTGGAGCAGATACGGGGAGGTCTCGCCCGCGAGCGCGTTGGCCATGGACTCGGAGGCTACCCGCTGCTACCGTCCGCGCCCGTGCGCAGGCCCTCAGCGATCCTCACTGGTGCGACAGCGGTCGCCGCGTTGACCGCCGTCGCACCCGCCGCGCTCGCCTCCCACACCGAGCCGGTGCCGCTGGCCTGGACGCTGGCGAACATCAGCCCCTCGGGCACGTACCTCCAGATCGAGGCGACGACGGGCGGGTGCCTCATGCCGCCGACCGTGATCACGAAGACGGAGGACAGCGCGTCGGTGACGATCGCGGTCGACGGCCGTGCGCTCTTCCCCGACCCCGGCGGACCGATTCCGTCCTGCCCGGCTCCGATGCTCCAGCCCGTCGGCGGCGTGCTCCTCGACCACCCGCTCGGCGGCCGCCGCCTCACCGCCCTGGTCCGCCGCTCCCAGCGCTCCTCCGGCGGCCCGCCGCTCACCAAGACCCCGCGCCTCGTCGGCGCCAACGCCGGCGACGCCATGCGCGCCCTGGCCAACCTCGGCCTCACGCCGCACCTCAACGGCCACGTCAACGCGCCCGTCGTCCGCCAGCGTCCCGCCGGCGGCACGCCGCTCAACGGCGGCCACGACGTGACCCTGGTCTCGCGCTAGACCGCGCTACCCCAGCTGCGGCTTCAGCCCCGCCAGCACGCTCTTCTGCGTCGGCAGCGAGCTCCGCAGCGACGACGCCGCCGCGATCGTCACCTTCTTGCCGCCGAGCTTCCCGCTCACCGCGCCGGTCGCCGAGATCTTCAGCGTCCCGCTCAGCGCGCCGCCGCCGTGGATCGTCACGGTCGCGTTGCGCGCGGCGGTCACCGTGCCCGACACCACGACGCCCGGCACGTACTGGTACTTGTTCAACTTGAACGAGCCGTCCTGGTTGACGGTCGCGTTCCCAGCCCGCAGCCCGCCCACGTGCTGGGGCAGCGCGCTGAGCGCGAGCGCGTCGCCGATGACCTGGCGCGCCGCGTCGGTCACGGTCGAGTCGGCGGCGATGATCGTCCGCTGCCTCTTGGAGCTGGCCTTGATCGTGCCCAGCGACGTCGGCGGCTTGCGCGTCGGCGCGTACGGGTTGGTCCCCGGCGTGCACGGTCCCGGCGCCCCGCCGCTGAAGAACGTCGCCAGCGCGCCCTTGGTGCACGACGAGTCCTGCGTGAGGTCCGAGCTCACCGTCGAGTGGCCCGTGTACGGCACCTCGACGACCGACGCGCCCGGGATCCTCTGGGCGATCTGCGACGCGTCCTCGTAGGGCGTGCGCAGGTCCATCTGGCCGTCGAGGACCAGCGTCCGGACGGGCGGGAGCGGGGCCGACGCGGCCGGCGCCGGCGACTGGTCGGGCCAGCCGATGCACAGCGGGATCGGGCCGCCGTCCAGCGCCGCGGAGGGCGAGAACGGCCCGAGCTGCGCCTTGGGGATCGCGTTCGCCGCGCCCTTGACCTCGTCGTAGCGCTGCTGCGCGCTGGCCGTGCGCGTCCAGGCGAACGGCGCCTCCTCGCAGGTCGTGGCCAGGAACAGCGCGTCGGAGTCCCCGCCCTCGGTCTGCCGCGTCACGATCGGATGGCCCGTCAGCCGCAACCCGGTCGTCAGCCCCTCGGACCGCACCGCCAGCCGCAGGATCGGCGCGGCGTCGCCGCGCAGCGCGGCGCGCATCGAGCCGGGCAGCTCGGCGCGCAGCGTCGGGTTGAGGTCGCCGGCCAGCAGGATCGCCACCAGGTCGTCCTGGCCCATCGCGAGCTTCTGCCGGCTGCCGTTGGACAGCACGACCTTGCCGCTGAGCGAGTGCGACCGCAGCTTCTTGGCCAGGCTCGACAGGTCGCGCGTGACGCTGTCGGTCGCGCCCTTGCACGCGTTCTTGGCGCACAGGTCCTTGAGCACGCGCGGCGCGCTGGTCAGCGTCGAGCGCTGGAACGGGTCCGGCCCCTCGGGCAGCACGACGCTGTCGAGCACCAGCGCCTCGACGTTCTGCGGGTAGGCCGCGGCGTACTCCTCGGCGACCTTCGTCCCGTACGACACGCCGAACAGCACCAACTTGGAGTACCCGCCCGCGACCCGCAGCGCCTCGATGTCCTGCACCGAGTCGGCCGTGCGGTACGAGCCGCGCGCGGCGCCCAGCTGGCCGGCGCAGGACGACGCGATCTTGAGGATCGACTCCTGCTCGCCGAGCGCCGAGCAGCTCAGCGCGCCCGACGAGCCCGTCCCGCGCTGGTCGAAGACGAGCAGATCCCGGTTCGCGATCGCGGGCGCGAGCACCTGCGCGAACGTCTCGGCCAGCGGCAGCGCGGCCTGACCGGGCCCGCCGGCCAGCGGCACGACCGCGACGTTGTCCGGGTTCGTCGGCGCGACCACGCGCTCGACGGCCAGCGACACGTTGCCCGGCACGGCGCCGGTGCGGTCGAGCGGCACGTCGACGTGCGCGCACTGGTAGCCGGCCGTCGGGCACGCGGCCCACGGGATCGCGGCGGAGGCGGTGGAGGACAGCAGACCACTCAGGAGGAGCGCTGTCGCGACACCGAGCAGGGCGGCGCGCGGCGGGACAGCGAGGCGGCGGGCGGGCATCAGCGGCGGACGGTAGCGTGGCTGCCTGCAAAGCGTCGAAGGGAAACCGAAGCCCATGTCAGTTGAACGCCAGCCGATCACCGCCGGTCACGCGCCCGCCGCCGTCGGCCCCTACAGCCACGCGGTGCGCTCGGGCGGCTTCCTGTTCCTGTCGGGCCAGACGCCCCTGGATCCGGCCACCGGCCAGCTCGTCGCGGGCGACGTGGGCGAGCAGACGCGCCAGTGCCTGCGCAACCTGCGGGTGGTCTGCGAGGCCGCCGGCGCGCGGCTCGAGGACGCGGTCCGCTGCGGGATCTACGTGACCGACATGTCGACGTTCGGCGACGTCAACACCGCCTACGCCGAGTTCTTCCCCGACGCGCCGCCGGCGCGCTCGACGATCGGCGTGGCCGCCCTGCCGGTGAGCGCGCAGGTCGAGATCGACGCGATCGTCGCGCTGGAGTCCTGAGCGCTGGCCGCCTCACCGGTCACCGCAGAGGATGTCGCCCGCGCGCGCGAGGCGATCGGTGACGTCGCGCGCAAGACGCCGGTCCTGCCGTCCGCGACGCTGAGCGAGCGCACCGGCGGCGACGTCGTCCTCAAGGCCGAGTCGCTGCAGCGCACGGGCGCGTTCAAGATCAGAGGCGCGCTGAACAAGCTTCACGCGCTCGGCGACGGCTGCGCGGCGGGCGTCGTGTGCGGCAGCGCCGGCAACCACGCGCAGGCGCTCGCGTTCGCCGCCCGCGCCCGCGGCGTGCCGTGCGAGGTCTTCATGCCCGACGGCGCGCCGATCGCGAAGGTCGAGGCCACCGCCGCGCTGGGCGCGCGCGTGATCCTCGGCGGGACGTCGGTCGACGACTGCCTGGTCGCCGCGCACGCGCGGGCGGAGGAGGCCGGGATGGCGTTCGTGCACCCGTTCGACGACCCCGACGTCGTCGCCGGCCAGGGCACGCTGGGGCTGGAGCTGCTTGATGACATCGAGGACCTCGCGACGGTCGTCGTCCCGGTCGGCGGCGGCGGGCTGGCGAGCGGGATCGCGATCGCGGTGAAGTCGGCGCGGCCGGACGTGTGCGTGATCGGCGTCCAGGTCGAGTCGGTCGCGGCGTATCCCGCGTCGCTGGCGGCCGGGCGGCCGATCGCGGTCGACGGCGGGCTGACGATCGCCGACGGCATCGCGGTCAAGAAGCCGGGCGAGCTGACGCTGCCGCTCATCCGGGAGTGGCTCGACGACGTGGTCGTGGTCGGCGAGGACGCGGTCGCCGAGGCGATGGTCATGCTCCTGGAGAAGGCCAAGCTCGTCGTCGAGGGCGCGGGCGCGGTGGGCGTCGCGGCGCTGCTGGGCGGCCAGGTGCAGGCGGCGCGGTCCGGGACCACGTGCGCCGTCCTGAGCGGCGGCAACGTGGACGCCGGGCTGCTGGCGGCCGTCGCGCGCCGCAACGAGACCGAGGCCGGCCGGCGCATCGTCCTGATCACCCGCGTGCCGGACCGTCCGGGCGCGCTGGCGCGGCTGCTGGACTGCGTCGCGGCGCAGGGCGCGAACATCGTCGAGGTCTCGCACCTGCGCGAGGGCATCGGCCTGCACGTGCGCGAGACCGGCGTCCAGCTGACGGTCGAGACGCGCTCGCGCGAGCACGCCGACGCGGTCGTCGACGCCGTCCGGGCCGCCGGCTACGGCGTCTCGCCGCACCCGGACGCGGGCTGAGCGCGACTTCCCGCTCGTAGCGGGGAAGGCCGTCCGCTCCGCCGGACGGTGTGGTTGCATCCCACGGCCCATGTCCCAGGTCGACAAGCTCCAAGACGCCGAAGAACAGGTCGCGCAGATGCGCGAGGAGGCCGCGAAGGCGGCGAAGGAGGAGGCCGCCGAGGATCTCCGCCGGGCGCCGCTCGGCGACACCGCCACGAAGGCGCACACGACCGTCACCGCGCCGCTGGCGCAGGTGCGCACGATGGTCAACATGCGCGTCGGCGCGCTGCCGGACCTCCACGAGCTCGCCGTCTCCATCAAGGAGACCGGGCTGCTGCACCCGCCGCTGGTGCGCGCCACGGGCGACGACGACGTGCCCTACGAGCTGCTCGCCGGCCGGCGCCGCCTCGGCGCGATGACGCTGATCGACGAGGCCGAGGGCGTGCGCGACGACTGGCGCTTCACGCTGGTCGACGGCATCTCCAAGCGCGAGGCGCTGACGATGCAGTTCGCCGAGAACTTCCACCAGGCCAAACCGGAGCCGGTGCAGTTCGCGCGCGCCGCGCGGGCGATCATGGCCGAGGACCCGTCGCTGACCGCGGCGGAGGTGTCGCGGCTGGTCGGCGCGCCGCTGGCCTGGACGCGCAAGTCGCTGAAGCTGCTCGACCTGCCCGAGGCGGTCGTCCAGCGCGTCGAGGAGGGCGACCTGTCGTTCACGGTCGCCGACGTCGTCCGGCGCGGCATCGCGCGCGGCGACGTCTCGGCCGAGGAGGCCACCGAGCTCGTCGAGCAGGCGGCGAAGGGCGAGATCTCGACGGCCGGGCTGAAGCTCGGCGTCGGCTACGTGCCGCCCAAGCCCAAGAACTACGAGGAGGAGTCGCGCAAGCTCGACGAGGCGCGCTGGGCGGCGAACCGCGAGAACGGCCTGGGCAAGGACCAGGACGCCGAGCAGCGCGACTGGGACGCCGCCGGCGGCCGGGACTCCTCGCCGCGCATCGTCGCGTCCTTCGGGCCGGACCGCGACGCGGCGGAGGGCGCGCCGATCGAGGTCGACGTCACCGACCTCGACGCCTACGTCCTCGGCCTCGTCCTGTCGCGCGTGGCGACCGCCGACCACCGCTCCCACCTCGGCGTCGAGGGCGGCCACGAGGCGACGCAGGAGTACGCCTTCTCGCTGCACCCGGACCGCCGCCTGGAGGTCCTCCGCGCGCTGGGCGCCGAGATCCTGGCGAGCGACCCGCTGCCGCCGAAGGCGCTGCGCGCGGTGGTGTCGGCTTAGGGGTCGTGGCGCGGGCGTTCGTGGCGTCGTGCCGCGGGCGTTCGTGGCGGGCAGTGCGGGCGTTGCTCGTGGCGCGTGGCGGGGTCTGCTTGGCATCTAGGGCGAGGCAGTGGGGGGTGGGGCTCCGCGCTGTCGGTGTGGCTCGTCCGGGTTGGTGCTTCCGGGGCGAGTTCGGGGGCGAATCGCCGGGACCGCGAGGGTCAACGGTGTTTTTGGGTTCGTATAGGACCCAAAGACGCCGTTGACCTCCGCGTGGTCGGGTCAGTTGCACATAGGTGCTCGTATCGAGCACCAATCTGCAACTGACCTCCGGAGGCGGGTCATTCGTACGTAGTGGCCCGTATAGGGCTACGCGCTACGAACGACCTCGCGCCGTGTCGCGATGCGAGCCCAAAACGCCCGCCCCAGGGCGGCCGAGGCACGCCGACAGCGCGGAGCACCACCTCAACTGCCTCGCCCTAGATGCGAAGCAGACCCCGCCACGCGCCACGACCAACGCCCGCACTGCCCGCCACGAACGCCCGCGCCAGCGCCGCGACGCCGCAGCACCAACCCCGCGCCGCACTGCCCACCACCACTCCGGCGCCACGCCCCGCAGCGCCCGAGGCACGCGCCCTGCCAGCGTGGGCGAGCTGCGGCCGGCGCTGGGCGAGCCGCCGGAGCCGCTGGGCGAGCTGCCGGCAGCGCTGGGCGCGCCGCCGCCAGCGCTGAGCAGCCGCCGCCGGCGCAGCGCGCCCCGAAGCCTCACTCCGGCGTCACGTACGCCCCCGACAGCCCGCCGTCGACCAGGAACGTCGCCGCCGTCATGAACGACGACTCGTCGCTGGCCAGGAACAGCACGCCGTTGGCGATCTCCTCCGGCTTGCCGAAGCGGCCCATCGGGACGTGCACCAGGCGGCGCGCGGCGCGCTCCGGGTCCTTGGCGAACAGCTCCTGCAGCAGCGGCGTGTCGACCGGGCCGGGGCACAGCGCGTTGACGCGGATGCCGCGGCGGGCGAACTCGACGCCCAGCTCGCGGGTCAGCGCCAGGACGCCGCCCTTGGAGGCCGTGTAGCTGATCTGCGACGTCGCGGCGCCCATGACCGCGACGAACGACGCGGTGTTGATGACGCTGCCGCCGCCGCCGTCGAGCAGGTGCGGGATGCCGTGCTTGCAGCACAGGAACACCGACTTGAGGTTGACGTCCTGCACGCGCTGCCAGGCCTCGAGGCTCGTCGCGAGCACGCTCGTGTCGTCGTCGGGCGAGATGCCCGCGTTGTTGAACAGCACGTCGATCCGCCCGAACCGCTCGGCGACCTGGGCGTACATCTGCTGGACCGCGTGCTCCTCGGTCACGTCGACCGCGAGGGCCAGGTCGCCGGGCGCGCCGTCCAGGAGGTCGACCCCGACGACCTTCGCGCCCTCGCGCTGGAACGCCTCGACCGTCGCGGCGCCGATCCCACCCGCCGCACCCGTGACGACCGCGACCTTCCCTTCCAAACGACCCGGCACTCAGTTCCCTTCCGTGTTGTAGAAGATCGTCTTGACCTCCGTGTAGGCGTCGGTCGCGTGGGGGCCGAGCTCCCGGCCGTAGCCGGACTGCTTGAAGCCGCCGAACGGCGTCGTCACGCGCACGGAGCTGTTGGAGTTGATGGACAGGTTGCCGCTGTCCAGCGCCCGCGCCACGCGCAGCGCCTTCGCGCCGTCGCGCGTCCAGACCGAGCCGGAGAGCCCGTAGATGGTGTCGTTGGCCAGCCGGACCGCGTCCGCCTCGTCGTCGAACGGGACCACGACCGCCACCGGTCCGAAGATCTCGTCGTGCGCCGCGGGATGGTCGGCGGGCACCGGCCACAACACCGTCGGCGGGTACCAGTAGCCGGGCCCGTCCGGCACGCTGCCGCGGATCGCGACCTCCGCGTCGCCGTCGACGAACGACGCCACCGTGTCGCGCTGCCCGGCGCTGATCAGGGGCCCCATCTCGGTCGCCGGGTCCAGCGGGTCGCCGACCCGGATGGCCTCGACCGCGGTCTTCATGTGCGACAGGAACTCGTCGACGGCCGCGCGCTGCACGAGGATCCGCGAGCGCGCGCAGCAGTCCTGACCGGCGTTGTCGAAGACCGCCCACGGCGCCGCGGCGGCCGCGGCCGCAACATCGGCGTCCGCGAACACCACGTTGGCCGACTTGCCGCCGAGCTCCAGCGTGACGCGCTTGATCGTCTGCGACGCGCCCGCCGCGATCGAGCGGCCCACGGCCGTCGACCCGGTGAACGCGATCTTCGCCACGTCGGGATGCGCGACCAGCCGCGCGCCGCACTCGCGGCCGGGCCCGGCGACGACGTTGACGACGCCCTCCGGCAGCCCCGCCTCCAGCGCCAGCTCCGCGAAGCGCAGCGCGGTCAGGGGCGTCAGCTCCGCCGGCTTCAACACCACCGTGTTGCCCGCCGCCAGCGCCGGCGCCATCTTCCACGACGCGATCGCCAGCGGGAAGTTCCAGGGCGTGATCAGGCCGACGACGCCCAACGGCTCGCGCACCGTGAAGACCATGCCGCCGGCGACCGGGATCGTCTCGCCGTGCGGGCGCTCGGGCGCGCCGCTGAAGAACCGGAACGTCTCGATCGCCATCCC
Organism: Baekduia sp.; assembly: GCA_036518975.1. Lineage (GTDB taxonomy): Bacteria > Actinomycetota > Thermoleophilia > Solirubrobacterales > Solirubrobacteraceae > Baekduia. The sequence continues at coordinate 11,364 of DATDMD010000042.1, read as the reverse complement.
GATCTCGCCGCGCGCGGAGCCGATCGGCTTGCCCGCGTTGCGCGCCTCGAGGACCGCGAGCTCCTCGTGCGCCTCCTCCATGACCGCGACCAGGCGCCGCAGCAGCCGGGCGCGGTCGCCCGGAGCGACCGCGCGCCAGGCACCGAACGCCGCCTTGGCCGCCGCGACGGCGGCGTCGACCTCGTCGACGCCGGCGCGCGGGATGGTGTCCAGGATCTGCTCGGTCGCGGGCTCCAGGACCTCGAGGGTCGCGTCCGTCACCCCTCAGGCTCCAGCGGGGGCCGCCGCCGGTCCGCCGGCGCTCGGCCCGCCGTCGCCCGGGCGCTCGCCCAGCTCCGCCTCGATCTCCTGGATCGTGTGCCGCGGGCCGGTGAACGTGTGGCGGGCGCCGAGCAGCCACCACGCGCCGACGAGCAGGAACACGCCGCCGGTCACGACCGGGGTGTAGTTGAACAGCGACCACTCGAAGTCGCTCTCCCACGGCACGCCGGAGGAGCTGAACGGCATGTCGAAGCCGATGACCACGACGATCGCGACCTCGAGCACGGCCACGAGGTTCATCCACTTGTACTTGTTGCCGAGCGTCCACGGGCCGGGCTCGAACGCGGAGCCCATGCGCCAGCGCAGGAAGATCGGGATGACGTAGGCGATGTACAGGCCGATCACGCCGATCGACACCACCGCGGTGAACGCGACCGTGACGCCGTCCTTGTTGCCCTTCAGCGCCGGCAGCGTGAGGATCAGCGCCAGACCGGCGACGGCCAGCACCGAGTAGAACGGCACGCGCTTCTCGTTGACCCGGCTCCAGAGCCGCCAGCCCGGCACGGCGCCGTCGCGGCTGAAGGCGTACATCATGCGCGAGGCGCTCGTCATGCAGGCGGCGCCGCAGAAGAACTGGCCGATCACGGCGATCAACAGCACCAGCTTGACCCATCCGGTGCCCATCGCGCTCTCGAAGACGGCGAACACGGTGCCGCCGCCGTCGGTCACGGCCTTCTGGTCGGACGCGGCGAACGTGATCGCGAGCAGCACGACGTAGCCGATGACGGCCGAGTAGAACACCGACCGCCACACGCCCTTCGGCGCGCTCTCGGCGGCGCCGTGCGTCTCCTCGGAGATGTGGGCGGAGGCGTCGAACCCGGTGATCGTGTACTGCGTGAGCAGGAACCCGAGCGGCAGCACGTACCACCAGAACATCCCGTGGCTGAAGCCCGAGTTGTTGATGGTGTCGGTGACGACGAAGTTCGCGCTGGCGTGGTGGTCCGGGACGAAGATCAGCACGAGCACGATCACGGCCACGCCGCCGACGTGCCACCAGACCGAGATGCCGTTGAGCATCGCGACGAGGTGGCTGCCGCGGATGTTGATGATCGCGTGGAGGCCCAGCAGGATCGCGAAGAGGACGAACGTCTCCCGCAGCCCGTGCGCGGTGTCGGCGAAGTTCAACCCCAGGATGTCGACGTTGTACAGCCCGAGGATCACGCCGAGGAACTGGCCGGCGAAGTAGTCGACCGACGCGACGATCGCGATCAACCCCAACAGGTTGAACCAGCCGGTGAACCAGCCCCAGGCGGGGCCGCCGAGCTTGGCCGACCACCAGTAGATGCCGCCCGCCGTCGGGTAGGCCGACACGAGCTCGGACATGCAGAACGCGATCAGCAGGATGAAGGCCGAGATGATCGGCCAGCCCCAGGAGATCGCCACGGGTCCGCCGTTGTTCCACGCCTGGTAGTAGGTCGTGAAGCAGCCGGCGAGGACCGAGATGATGGTGAACGAGATCGCGAAGTTCTGGAATCCGCTCCAGCTCCGGTTGAGCTCCTGCTTGTAGCCCAGCTCCGCGAGACGCTTCTCGTCGCTGTCTGTGATGACGGCCGCTTCGACGTTAGCCATTGCGCGTGCATCCCTCTCCGAAAAAGGTGTGGTGATCCGTCCTTAGGACGGCGCGGCGAGCGTACGCCGGGCTCCAGACGGAAGTCAAGTGCCGTTCGCCACGAACCGGTCCAAAGCGGGTTCGCCACCGTGTCGAGGTCGCGCGCCGGGGCGTGTGGCAAGGTGTCTCGATGCACGACGGCGAGCGCATCCTCATCGTGGGCGCGCTGCTGTCGGCGGGTCTGCTGGCCTCGCTCGTCGCCAGCCGGGTGCGCGTCCCGGGCCTCGTGCTCTTCCTCGGCGTGGGCATGGCCGTGGGCAGCGACGGCGCGGGCTGGATCGACTTCAACGACTACTCGCTGGCGCGCACGGTCGGCATCGTCGCGCTGGTCCTGATCCTCTTCGAGGGCGGCCTCGCCGCGGGCCTGCCGGAGATCCGGCCGGTGCTCGGGCCGTCGCTCGCGCTGGCGGTCGTCGGCACGATCCTCACCGCGGCGATCACCGGCCTGGCGGCCGCGTGGCTGTTCGACTTCACGACGACCGAGGGGCTGCTCGTCGGCGCGATCGTGGCCGGGACCGACGGCGCGGCGATCTTCGCGCTGCTGCGCGGGTCGACGCTGCGGCGCCGCCTGGCGCGGACGCTGGAGGGCGAGTCCGGGATGAACGACCCGATCGCCGTCCTGCTCGTCCTCGGGTTCATCCACCACCTGCAGAACCCCGACTACGGCGTGGTGGACTTCGTCGGCCTCTTCGCCCAGCAGGTGGCGATCGGCGCCGTGGTCGGCCTGGCCGTCGGCTCCCTGTTCATCTTCGCCCTGCGCCAGGCGCGGCTGGCGACCGCCGGCCTGTACCCGGTCGCGACGCTCGCGGCGGTCGCGCTCGCGTTCGGCGCGGCCGACACGATCCACGGCTCGGGGTTCCTGGCCGTCTACATCGCCGGGCTGATGCTCGGCAGCGCGACGATCCCGGGCAAGCAGACGATCGCGACGTTCCACGAGGGGATGGCGTGGGTCGCGCAGTTGTCGATGTTCCTGGTCCTCGGCCTTCTGGTGTTCCCCAGCCAGCTCGGTGGCGTCGCGTTGGAGGGGACGGTCCTCGCGCTCGTGCTGGTGCTCGTCGCGCGGCCGGTCGCGACCGTGCTGTGCACCGCGCCGTTCGGGTTCACGTGGCGCGAGCAGGCGGTGGTCGGGTGGGCGGGCCTGCGCGGCGCGGTGCCGGTCGTGCTGGCGACGTTCCCGGTCCTGGACCACATCCCGCGCTCGCACGAGTTCTTCAACATCGTGTTCTTCGTGGTGTTGCTCTCGACGATCCTGCAGGGGACGACGTTCGAGCCCCTGGCCAAGCGGTTGCGCGTGACCACCGCGGAGCCGGCGCTGCCGCGGCCGCTCGCGGAGGCGGGGACGATCCGGCGGCTCGGCGCCGAGCTGCTGGAGTTCCCGGTCGTCGCCGGCGACGCGATCGTCGGCCTGGCGGTCCGCGACCTCGGGCTCCCGCGCGACGCGGTGGTCAACGTCATCGTGCGCGAGGGGCAGGCGATCCCGCCGCGCGGGTCGACGCGCGTGGCGGCCGGCGACCACCTGCACGTGCTGTACCGCGAGGAGGCGTCGCGCAAGCTGGTGTCCTTGACCTCGTCGTGGCGGCACGGGCCGATCGGGCCGCGCGCGCGGCCGAAGCGCCCCGTGCGGTCCTCGACGACGATCTTCAGCACGCGGCCGTGGACGGAGGCCGACGGCGACGCGACGCGGCCCGAGCGCGTCGCCGGCCAGGACGTCGTCGACCTCCTGCGGCTGCGCCGCGACGCGCCCGGCTCGCTGGTCGTGCTGGCCGACGGGCGCTACGCGCTGTGCGGGTCGGTGATGATCGTCGGCGCGCGCCAGCAGGTGACGGAGTGGATCGAGCGCCGGATGCGCGAGGCGGGCGAGGCCGAGCGCGCATGGCTGCGGACGGTGCTCGGCGCGGTGGCGACGGACCTGGCCGAGGCGCGACGTCCGTAGAATCCGGACCCCGCATGGCCCGCCTCGCCGAAGAGCAGATCCAGGAGTTCTACGAGCAGTGCTACACGCCCGGCGCTGACGGCGACAAGTACCGCCGCTGGCGGGAGCTCGGCGCCGAGGGCAAGGCCGACCACGTCGTCGCGCTCGTGCAGCGCGCCGGGCTGGCCGCGCCGAGGACGGTCTGCGAGGTCGGCTGCGGCGACGGCGCCGTGCTCGGCGTGCTCGGCCGGCGCGGGTTCGGCGGCGAGCGGGTCGGCTACGAGATCTCGGCCTCGGGCGTGAAGCTGGCGGCCGAGCGGCCGGAGGTCGACGGCGCGTGGGTCTTCGACGGCGAGCGCCTGCCGGTCGCCGACGACGCCTACGACCTGGTCTTCGCCACGCACGTGCTCGAGCACGTCCCGGACCCCGTCCCGCTGACGCGCGAGCTGCTGCGCGCGGGCCGCGCGGTCGTGATCGAGGTGCCGCTGGAGGCCAACGTGTCCGCCCACCGGCCGGCGGCGCGCGCGGCGTCGGAGGGCGTCGGCCACCTGCATCGCTTCCACCGCCGGGCGATCCGGACGCTCGTCGGCGACGCCGGCGGGCGCGTCGCGGCCGAGCTGATCGACCCGCTGCCGCGCGAGGTCCACCAGTTCGGGGCCAGCGGCTCCGTCGCCCGGGCCAAGGGCCTGACGAAGTGGGCGCTGCGCGCCGGCGCGGCGGCGATCCCGCCGCTCGGCGAGCGCCTGATCACGCTGCACTTCGCCGTGCTCGCGCTGCCCGCCGAGCGGTAGCGCCAGAGCGCTGCGAGCGTTACGGGATCAGGACGACCTTGCCGACCGTCCGGCGGGTCTCCAGCGCCTCGTGCGCCCGCGCCGCGTCGCGCAGGGCGAACGGCGGACCCACGAGCGGTCGCAGCTCGCCGCCGGCGATCGTCTCCAGCGCGCGCGTCTCCAGGCGGCGCAGGCCCGCCGGGCGGCCCGCCATCCGGGCGCCGAGCGCGCCCTCGAGCGTGACGCCGCGGCCCACGACGTCCATCGTCGTCAGCGCCGTCGCCGCGCCGCTGGACCAGCCGAAGACGACCATCCGCCCTCCGGGGCGCAGCAGCTCGAAGGCCGCTCGGCCGACGTCGCCGCCGACGCCGTCGAAGACGAGCGAGGCGCCACCGCTGTCCAGCGCGCCGCGCACCGCGTCCAGCCATCCCGGGTCGTTGTAGTCGAACGTCCAGGTCGCGCCCTGCTCGGCGGCGCGCCGCGTCTTTTCCGGCCCGCCGGCCAGCGCGATGACCTCCGCGCCCGCCCGGCGGGCCGCCTGGACGAGCAGCGCGCCGAGGCCGCCCGCCGCGGCGGGGACCAGGACGGTGTCGGCGCCGGTGATCGGGGCGATCTCGAGGATCCCGAGCGCGGTGCGGCCGGTGCCGATGGCGGCGACCGCGGTGGGCGCGTCCAGCGGCTCGGGCAGGTCGTGCAGGTTCGCGGCGGGCGCCAGCGCGCGCTCGGCGTAGCCGCCGCCCGCCGGGCCGAGGTGGGCGACGACGCGACGCCCGAGCCAGGCGTCGTCCACGCCGTCGCCCAGCGCCTCGACGCTGCCGGCGACCTCGCGGCCGGGGATGGCCGGCAGGGTGGGGAGGGGGAGCGGGCCCATCCGCTGTCCCGCACGCAGGCGGGTGTCGATCAGGTGGACGCCGGCGGCCTCGACGGCGATCCGGACCTGGCCGGGACCGGGCTCCGGGATGGGGACGTCCTCGTAGACGAGGTTCCCGGCCGGCCCGAACGCGTGGAGGCGGATGGCGTGCACCTGGCGCATCCTGAGGGTTCAAGCGCGGTTGAAGTCAAGGGGCCACGCGCTAGGTTCTTCGTCGTGAGTGAGCGCAACGTGCTGGGCGGGCCGCTGGAGCCGTGCGGGTACGAGCCGCTGACGGGGTTCTACCGGGACGGTCACTGCCAGACGGGGCCGGAGGATCTCGGCCGCCACACGATCTGCGCGGTCGTGACGCCCGAGTTCCTGGCCCATCAGCAGTCGATCGGCAACGACCTCTCGACGCCGATGCCGCAGTACCGCTTCCCCGGCCTCGTCCCGGGCGACCGCTGGTGCGTCACCGCGGTCAACTGGCTGCGCGCCTACCAGGACGGCGCGGCGGCCTACGTCGTGCTCGCCTCGACGCACGAGCGCTCGCTGGACGTCGTGCCGATCGAGGCGCTGCGCGAGCACGCGGTCGACGTCCCGGCCGACCCGGGCGCGCTGGCGGACTAGCGCAGGCTCAGCGCTTCGCCACGACGACCAGCCGCGTCGCGGTGTCGAACGCGCCGCCGCCGAGGTCGCCGTAGGTGGTGGTCTTCGCGAACCCGGCCTGTCCGAGCATGCGCACCAACTCGGTCGCGGTGTAGACGCGGGCCTCGAAGGTCCGGGAGTCGCGCGCGCCGTCCTTGTCGATCAGCGTCTGGGTCGTCTGCGTCACGCCGCCGGTCGGGTCGAACGTGCGCTGCTCGAGCAGCAGGCGGCCCTCGCCGAGCAGCTGCCAGCCGGACTCCGTGAACATCCTCACGAGGAGGTCGCGGTGCATCGTCTCGACGACGAGCTTGCCGCCGGGGCGCAGGACGCGGGCGATCTCGCGCAGGACGTTGGTGTCCTCCTCGTCGCCGAGGTAGCCGAGCGAGGTGTACAGGTTGAGCGCGGCGTCGAACGACGCGTCGGCGAACGGCAGCTCGCGGTAGTCGGCCTGGACGAGGCGCGGCCACGGCGCGTCGTCGCCGGCGCGGCGCCGGGCCTCGTCGAGCAGCGCGGCCGAGCGGTCCACGCCGGTGACGTGGAAGCCCGCCTGCGCCAGCGGGAGCGCGTGGCGGCCGAAGCCGCAGGCGACGTCGAGCAGCTCGCCGCCGTCCGGGCAGCCGCTGAGCGCCGCGGCCGCCACCGCCTGCTCGCGGGCCTCGCCGCGCCCCTCACTCGTCGCGTGGATGCGCAGGTAGAAGTCGCTGAAGAACGCGTCCCAGGTCTCCTGGGAGCTGGGCGTGCGACCGTGCATGCGTCCTGACCATAGTCTGCGCTCGTGGCCGCAGCCGACCGCCAGGACCTCGGGGCGCTGTTCGCGCGCATGACGCGCCGGCTGATCGACGCCGAGAAGCCGCTGCTCGACCGCCACGGGCTGACGATGTGGCAGTACATCGCGCTGGCCCGCGTGGCGGAGGCGCCGGCCTCGACGCAGCTCGCGCTGGCGCGCGACATCGGCTACGACAAGACCCGGCTGATCACGCTCCTCGACGCGCTGGCCGCCGAGGGCCTGGTCGAGCGGACGCCCGACCCGGCCGACCGCCGCGCGCACGTGGTCCGGATCACGCCCAAGGGCGCGCGCCGCCACGCGGCGGCGGTCGCCGACATCCGGGCGATGGAGGACGAGCTGCTGGCGGTGCTGAGCACCGCGGAGCGCCGCGCGCTGCTGGCGGCGCTCCCGAAGCTGCTCGACGCGCCCTAGACCATCCAGTTGTCGGGGTTGTCAGTCCCGCGCGCCCGGCAGCAGGCCGGCGAGGACCAGCTCGGTCCCGCGGAGGTGCTCGGCCATGATGCGCACCGCGGCGTCGGCGTCGCGCGCGCGGATGCGCGCGAGCATCTGCGCGTGCTGGGCGTTGGCGTGCTCGAGGATCTCGGGCGGGTGCGCGATGTAGGAGATGAGGTCGGTCATCTGGCCCTGGGCCTCGGTCGCCATCGCGACCAGCCGCGGCGACCTCGTCGCCTCCGCCAGCCCGATGTGGAACCGCACGTCGGCCTGGCGGTAGGCGGGGAAGTCCTCCGCCATGTCGTCCATCGCCACGACGAGCTCGTCGAGCGGCGCCAGCTCCTCTTCGGTCGCGCGCAGCGCCGCCAGCGACGCGATGCCCAGCTCGACGCCGAGCCGGACGTCGCACGCGTCGTGCCAGGAGGCCAGGATCGCGTGGGTGGGAGGATCGACCGGTGGGGGAGGCTCAGCGACGAACGTCCCGCCGCCGCGGCCGCGGATGGCGTGCAGATGCCCGGACTGCGCCAGCGCGGTCAGCGCCTGGCGCAGCGTGGACCGGCTGATCTCCAGCCGCGTGCACAGCTCCCGCTCGGCCGGCAGCCGCGCGCCCGGCGCGAGCAGCCCGAGCTTGATCGCCGTGCCCAGCCGCTCCAGCGTCTCCTCGAACGCCGTCTGCGAGCGCACCGGCGCGAAGACGGTGTCGAACGACGGGAGGTCGGAGGCCGGGAGGGTCATGGGCTCTACAGGCGCTCGAAGCCGCGCACGCGCTCCCAGTCGGTGACGGCCGCATCGTAGGCGGCGAGCTCGACGTCGGCCATGTTGACGTAGTGCGCCACCACCTCCGGGCCCAGCGCGTCCCGGGCCAGCGCGCTGGCGGCGAACAGCTCGCGCGCCTCGCGCAGCGTCTTCGGGACGTGCTCGACGCCCTCGGCGGTGTAGGCGTTGCCCTCACAGGCCGGCGGCAGCTCCAGCCCGCGCTCCACGCCGTCCAGCCCGGCGGCGATCAGCGCCGCCGCGGCCAGGTAGGGGTTGACGTCGCCGCCCGCGACGCGGCACTCGAAGCGCCGGCCCGGGCCGTGGCCGACGACCCGGAACGCGCACGTCCGGTTATCGTTCCCCCCCGCCACCGCGGTCGGCGCGAACGACCCCGCCGCGTAGCGCTTGTAGGAGTTGATGTTCGGCGCCAGCAGCAGCGTCAGCTCGCGCAGGCCCGCGAGCGCGCCCGCCAGGAACGACGTGAACACGCCCTCGTCGGCCGCGAAGACGTTCTCACCGGACGCGGCGTCGGCGACCGACAGGTGCAGGTGGCACGAGTTGCCCTCGCGCTCGTTGTACTTGGCCATGAACGTCAGCGCCTGGCCGTGCTGCGCCGCGATCTCCTTGGCGCCGTTCTTGAACACGACGTGGTGGTCGCAGGTCGTCAGCGCGTCGGAGTAGTGGAAGTTGATCTCGTGCTGGCCGAAGTTGCACTCGCCCTTGGAGTCCTCCACCTGCATCCCCGCGCCGGTCATCGCGTTGCGGATCTGGCGCAGCAGCGGCTCGACGCGCGCGGTCCCCAGGATCGAGTAGTCCACGTTGTAGCGGTTGGCCGGCGTCAGGCCGACGTAGCCGCGGTCCCACGCGTCCTCGTAGGAGTTCTCGAACAGGATGAACTCCAGCTCGCTGCCCGCGTTGGCCGTCCACCCGCGCTCGGCCAGCCGCGCGAGCTGGCGGCGCAGCACCTGGCGCGGCGAGGCGACGACGTCGCTCCCGTCCTCCCAGCGCAGGTCGACCAGGCACAGCGCCGTCCCCTCCTGCCACGGGACCGCCATCAGGGTGTCCAGGTCGGGCGCCATCACGAAGTCGCCATACCCGCGCGACCAGGAAGACATCGCATAGCCGTCGACCGTGTTCATCTCCACGTCGACCGCCAGCAGGTAGTTGCACGCCTCGGCGCCGTGCTCGACGACCTCGTCGACGAAGAACCGCGCGTGCATGCGCTTGCCCTGCAGTCGGCCCTGCATGTCGGTCAGACACAGCAGCACCGTGTCGATCCGGCCCGCTTCGACCTCGGCCCGCAGCTCGTCAAGGGTCATGGCGCGCAAAGGTAGACGGAGAGCACCATTGACCGCAAACCCTCGGCCGGACTAGGGTCGCCGCCACGGGAGACACCTTGGCCCCGCCGCGCGCCCTCATCGAGGCAGTGCAGGACCAGCTCGGCCCGCTCGCGGGCGAGCCGACCGTGCTCGGCGGCGGCATCACCAACCACAACTTCCGCGCGCGCTTCGGGACCACGGAGGTCGTCCTGCGGATCGCCGGCCGCCAGACCGAGCTGCTCGGCATCGACCGCGCCGCCGAGCACGTGGCCACGGCGGCCGCGGCCCAGCTCGGGATCGCGCCGGCGGTGCTGGCGTTCCTGCCCGACCACGACTGCCTCGTGACCCAGTACGTCGCGGCCGGCCCGATCGCCGATCAGGCGCTGCGCGAGCCGCCGGCCCTGCCGGAGGTCGCCCGCGCGCTGCGCGCCTTCCACGAGCACGCGCCCGCGCTGCCCGTGCGCTTCGACGTCCCGAGCATCGCCCGCGACTACCTCGCGCTGGCGCGCGACCGCGGCGGCGGCGCGGGCGGCGAAGGCGGAGCCGCGATCCCGCCCGCCGCGTGGGACGCCGCCCGCCTGGCCGAGCGCATCGCCGCGGCCGTCGCCGGCCACCCCGAGCACGCGCTGGTCCCGTGCCACGACGACCTCCTCGGCGCCAACGTCCTGGACGACGGCGCCCGCACCTGGCTGGTCGACTGGGAGTACGCCGGCATGGGCGACCGCTACTTCGACCTCGGCAACCTGTCCATCAACAACGGGTTCACCGAGGCCGACGACCGCGCGCTGCTCGCGGCCTACTGGGACGAGCCGTGCACCCCGCGCCGCTTCGCCGCGCTGCGCCTCATGCGCTCGATGTCCGACGTCCGCGAGGGCCTGTGGGGCGTCGTGCAGGCGACGATCAGCGACCTCGACTTCGACTTCTCCGCCTACGCCGGCAAGCACCTGCGCCGGTTGATGGCGACCACGGCCGATCCCCGATTCGAAAGCTGGCTGCGCGATGCCGCGACCCCGTGAGCTCCCCGACCGCGCCCGCGTCGTCGTCATCGGCGGCGGGGTGGGCGGGACGTCGATCGCCTACCACCTCGCGCAGCTGGGCGAGACCGACGTCGTCCTCCTGGACCGCGACGAGCTGACGTCCGGCTCGACGTTCCACTCCGCCGGCCTGGTCGGCCAGCTGCGCTCCAGCGTCAGCCTGACGACCATGATGATGTACTCGGTCGAGCTGTACCGGTCGCTGGACTGCGGCTGGGTCGAGTGTGGCGGCATCCGCCTGGCGTGCACGCCCGAGCGGGAGGAGGAGGTCCACCGCCAGGTCGCGTGGGCGCGCACGTTCGGGCTGCCGCTGGAGCTGATCAGCGCCGAGGAGGCGGTCGAGCGGTTCCCGGTCATGGTGCCCGACGGCGTGCGCGTCGCGTCGTTCCTGCCGACCGACGGCTACCTCGACCCCTCCCAGTTGACCTATGCCTTGGCCGACGGCGCGCGCGCCGGCGGCGTGCAGATCTTCACGCACACGCGCGTGACCGGCATCGCCACCGACGGCGGGCGGGTCGTCGGGGTCGCGACGGAGTGGGGCGCGATCCAGTGCGAGCGCGTCGTCATCGCCGGCGGCATGTACGCGGCCGAGCTGGGGCGCCTCGCCGGCGTCCGCGTCCCGATCGTCCCGATGGCCCACGAGTACCTCGTCACCCAGCCGTTCCGGGACCGCTCCGCAGGCCCGCACAACCGGCCGACGCTGCGCGACCCCGACAACCTCATCGACTTCCGCGAGGAGGGCGCCGGCCTGGTGATGGGCGGCTACGAGCGCCACTGCGCGCCGTGGGCGCTGGACGACCACCTCGTCGACCGCATCCCGCCCGACTTCAACGGCCGGCTGCTGGAGGAGGACTGGCCGCGCTTCGAGGAGATCGCGCAGGCCTCGAAGGTCCGCGTCCCCGCGATGGAGGACGTCAAGGTCACCA
>DATDMD010000041.1:0-12287 GCA_036518975.1 Baekduia sp. | reverse complement strand
CACCTGCGGTCATCGACGGACGTCAGCCGGGGCCGAGCATCACGGCTGCTGCGCCCGAATTTCCGAATCACGACGCTTGCCGGCCGTCAGCGGACCGTGATCCGGCGGACGACCGGCGGGCCGAGGTCGTTGCGGCGCGGGCCGGCGCTGACGCTGACGCTGAACGTGCCGGCCCTGCGGATCGAGTGCCGCAGGCTCGCGGCCGACAGCCGCACGACCTGGCGCGTCCCGGCGCGGGCGGCGCCAACGAGGCGCTGGGTCAGCACGGCGCTGCCGCGGTCCAGGCGGACGCGGATCACCTTGGCGCCGGCCGGGACCACGAAGGAGACGCGGAGGCCGGAGCGGTGGAGCGTGCCGATCCGGGTCCGCGCGGGCACGCCGATCGACCGCACGCGCATGGTCGTGGAGCCTCGCGAGCCGCCGGACCCGCCGGCCGCCCCCTGGGACGAGCCGCCCGAGCCGGAGGGCGAGCCCGAGCCGCCGCCCGACGAGCCCTTGCCGCCGGCGGCCGCCGACTTCGTCAGCTGGGCCGACCCGGCGCTGATGTGCGCGGTCGCCCCGGTGCTGACGTCGGGCACGGTGTAGACCGGCGTGACCGTCAGCGTTCCGGCGTGCAGGCCCGCGACGGCGGAGGCGGGGATGGTCGCCGACCACGTCCCGTCCTGCGCGGGGGTGGCGCTCACCGGCGCCGTCGACGTCGTGCCGTCGCCGGCGGTCACCGACACGCTCGACGCGAACGGCTGCGCGACGCCCGCGACCGCGAGCGACCCGCCGGCCACCGAGCCGGGCACGCTGGTCAGCGCGTTGTGGGCGTACGGCGCGCTCGAGGCGCAGTCTGGGATCGGGCCGCTGCCGCCCTGCGCGCTCTGCGCGCTGACCACCGTGCTGGCCGAGACCGGCGCGCCGAACAGCGGCGTCTGGCTCACGGAGACCGTGTCGCCGGGCAGGAGGTCGGGCGTCACCGCCGAGGCGAGCGCGCCCTTCTGCCAGCAGTCGCCGTTTTGGTCCAGCGGCGTCGCCACCGTCGTGTTGACCGAGAACGGCAGGAAGGCCGACGCGGTGGCCGCGTACTGCCCGATCACCACCGGCTGGCCGGTCACGGCGTCGGGTCGCGTCGCCTGGACGGTCGTCGCTCCGGCAGCCTGACCGGTGACGATGACCGAGTCGCCGGCCACCGTCACGATCGGCGCCGCGCCGGCGGCCGACGCCCCCGCGGCGAGGACGCCGAGCGCGACGGTGGCCACCGCGGCGGCGAACCGGGCACGGCGCGCCAGCGGGGCGTGCAGGAGGTCGTGAGGTGCTGCGGGCATCGCTGATCCTCTCGTCGGTGCGTGACTCCGAGGAATCTGGACGACGACGGCGCTCCCGCCATCGGGTCGCCGGGTCAGCCCGCGCTGGACCTTGGGACGCGCCGGGACGCGTCAGGCCCGGATGCGCTCGAGCGCGCGCCGGATGCGCAGCGGGATCGGCACGGGCCGCCCCGACGCGCGCTCCACGAACACCTGCACGAACGAGCCGGTCGCCGAGGGCTCGGCGGAGTCGGCGTCGAAGAGCGCGATCTCGTAGCGCACGCTCGAACGGCCGAGGTGGTCGACGCGCAGGTGCGCCTCCACGACGGCCGGGAACGCGATCGCCGCGAGGTAGGTGCAGCGCGACTCGGCGCACACCCCGATCGTCTCGCCGCCGTGGATGTCCAGCCCGCCCACGGTGATCAGGTACTCGTTGATCGCCGTGTCGAAGTACGAGTAGTACTGGACGTTGTTGACGTGCCCGTAGATGTCGTTGTCCATCCAGCGCGTCGGGAGCGCGGTGCGGTGCGGGTAGTCGTCGCGCTCGGTCGGCTGCTGGTACGCCATCACGCCGCGCGCTCCACGTTCGCGGAGATGCCCGCCGCGTGCGCCGCGGCGATGGCGGCGGTGCGGGAGTCCACGTCGAGCTTGCGCAGGACGTTCGACACATGGAACTTGACCGTCCGCACGCTGATGAACATGCGCTCGGCGATCTCGCGGTTGCGCAGCCCGGCGATCATCAGCTCGAGCACCTCGCGCTCGCGGTCGCGCAGCTCCGCGATCCGCTTGCTCGACGGCGTCTCGGGCGAGGCCGGGAGGTCGTGCAGCGGGATCCGGCACGTCAGCGTCGTGCCCCACGACGTCCGCGCGTCGAGCTCGCACTCCGCGCCCAGGCCGCCGATCCGGCGCTCGATGTCCCCGACCATGTCCGACCATCCGGTGTCGGCCATCCCGGCGCCGTTGTCGGCGATCGTCAGCACGAGCGCCTTGGGCGTCATCCGCCACAGGATCCGCAGCTTGTCGGCGTCGGCGGCGCGGGCGGCGCAGAGCGCGGCGCGCGCGGTCGCCAGCCGGGCGGCCTGCGCGATGGCCCTCGGCAGCGGGAACTCGTCGCGCGCGTCGAGGTCGGCGAGCACCTGCACGCGGGACGCGTGGACGATGCCGCGCACCTCGCGCTCGACCTCCTCGAACGCCCCGCGGATCGCGACGCGGTCGGCCTCGTCGTGCAGCTCGTTGAGCGCCTCGAGGTCCAGCAGCGCGTACGACGCCTGGTCGATGGCCTCGGTCACGGCCGGCGGCGCGCTGCGCGAGCCGCCCGCCCAGGACGCGCCGCGCAGGATCTGCAGGAGACCCGACAGCGTGGCGGCGTGGCGGCTGTTGAGCTCCGCGCGCACGCGCTCGCGCTCCTGGCTGACGGCGCGCGAGAACGCGAGCGTGCCGGGGCCGGGGTCCTGGTCGACCCGGCGCGCCCGCGCGGCGGCGAGCATCGCGACGAGCATCGCGGCGCGCTCGGCGGCCGCGTCGACGTTGAGGCGCCCGCGCGCGGCCAGGATCAGCGAGGCCGTGTGCGCGCCGAGCGTCGCGCGCCAGCCGACCAGCGTCAGGTTGCCGGCGATGTCGGCGAGCTTGATCCGCGTCACCGCGCCGTCGGGCGTCGCGCCCTGCTCGGCGGCGCGCCGCCAGTCGATCGAGGCCAGCCCCTTCTGCTGGCCGGGGGGCGCGGCGATCTGCACGGGCAGCCCGGCCGAGGCGGGCGTGACGAGGACCAGCGCGTCGTGCGGCAGCAGCGGCGAGAGCGCGGCCCGCGCGCGGGCGGCGACGTCGACGTCGGGCGCGGCGACGAGGTCGGCCAGCGCGGCGAGGTCGAACGTCCCGTCCTCGGTCGTGCTGACGGGGGGCAGCGCCTCGACGGGGCGCAGCCGGCGGCGGGGCGGCGCGTCGGCGACCTCGGACAGGTCGGCGGCGGGGCCGAAGGGCTGGGGCAGTGGCTCGAAGGACATGGTCGATCGCCCTCCCTACGCGGCGAGCGGACGTTGCAGGTGGCCGGCGCCCGCGAGCGGGACCGGCTGGCGGGGCGGGGCGACGAGCCCCGTCCGGTAGGCGAGCGCGACGAGCTTCGCGCGGTCGCCCGCCTGGAGCTTGAGCATCGAGCGGCTCACGTGGCTCTTGGCGGTGGCCACGCTGACCACCAGGCGCTCGGCGATCTCGGCGTTGCTGAGGCCCAACGCGACGAGCCCGACGACCTCGCGCTCCCGCGGGGTCAGCTCGTCCAGCGTCGCGACGGTCGGCGGCCTGAGCTCGGGCTGCGCGGCGAGCGCCTCGATCAGCCGGCGCGTGATGCTCGGCGACAGCTGCGCCTCGCCGGCGGTCACGACGCGCAGCGCGTAGGGCAGCTCCTCGGCCGCGGCGTCCTTGGCCAGGACCCCGCTCACGCCGGCGCGCAGCGCCTCGAAGAGGTCGGCGTCGTCCAGCTGGGAGACGAGCAGGACGACCTTCACGTCCGCTGACTCCGGGTCGGCCTTCAGGCGCCGGGTGGCCTCCAGCCCGTCGACGACGTCGAGGTCGACGTCGATGACGACGACGTCGGGGCGCAGCGCGTGCGCCATCGCGAGCGCCTGCTCGCCGTCGGTCGCCTCGCCGACGACCGTGACCGCGTCGTCGGCCTGCAGCAGGGCGGCGATGCCGGCGCGCACGAGGCCCTCGCTCCCGGCGACGACGACGCGGACGGCGTCCGCGGGCGCCGGCGCATACGGGTCCTGGCGGCCGCCTTCGAGGACGACGAAGTGGCCTGACCACCGGTCGCCCGGCGTGGTGCTGGTCCTCCGCTTCATAGCGATCCCTTCCGAAAGTCTCTGTACCCCTGACGCTCACAAGGGTCCCGCGACCCCGGTCCGGTGTCATCGCTGACAGCGACACTCCGGCCCCCCGCTAACGCGGCGGTGGTGTTCCAGGTAGCCGCCACCCGCGGTCCGGGCGTTGGCCTGCGTCACGCGTCCTCGCCGAGGCCGGCCGTCGCCAGCCCGAACAGCGAGAGGGCGCCCGCGATCAGGCAGGCGATCCCGACGACGCGGCCCCACGCCGGGTCGACGAAGGCCGTGGCGCCGACGCCGACGACGAGCGTGGCGGCGGCGAAGCCCTCCAGCCGGCGGGGGTCGGCGCGCGTGTCGCCGCGCGGCAGCTCGAACTCGTGCGTGTCGGGCGTGCCGTGCGCGTCGAGGTGGCCGTGCAGGAACAGGCGGAACAGGAAGACGAGCGAGGGGATCAGGACGATCGCGCCGATGCCGGCGGCGATGACCACCGCGACGAGCGTGGTGTGGCCGGCGGCGGCCTGCTCGATCGTGAGGCCCGGCAGGAACTGGGGCTCCTGCGCGATGCCCCAGCCGGCGACGATCGCGGCGACGGCGAGGGCGGACACGTAGCGGGCCGGCTCGAAGCGACTGCGCCAGACGAGCGTGAGGCTGGTCAGGCCGCAGACCGCCGACAGCGCCACCATCACGAGGCCCCATCCACTGGTGAGGCCGTCCCACAGCGCGCGCGCGTCGTCGTGGAGGACGAGCAGCCCGGCGAGCGCGAGGCCGCCGGCGACGACGCCGGAGACCAGCGCGCGCTCGCGGAAGTCGAGCTCCAGCGTGCGCTCGCGCAGCCGCCGGGCGTCGGCGGAGAGGTAGACGGCGGCCAGGAAGGCGCCGGCCGCGACGGCCAGGACGCCGATCAGCAGCGAGGTCGGGCCGGTCCAGCTGGTCCAGCGGTCGCCCTGGGCGTTGCCGACCGGGACGCGGCCGGAGGCGATGGCGCCGATGACGGTCCCGAGCGCGAACGGCGTGAGGATCGACGAGAACGCGAACATCATCTCGACGTGGCGCCGCTGCGGCGTGCCGTCGAGCTGCCCGCGCAGGGCGTAGGCGGCGCCGCGCATGATGATCCCGAGCGCCGCGGCGAACAGCGGGATCGACAGCGTCGAGAAGATCGAGCCGAACGCGACGGGATACGCGGTCCAGCACGTCACCAGGATGAAGATCAGCCAGACGTGGTTGGCCTCCCACACGGGGCCCATCGCGTGGCGGGCGTGGTCGCGCGTGGCGTGCGCGTCGGCGCGTCCGGGGCGCGCCAGCAGCATCCACAGGCCCGCGCCGAAGTCCGCGCCGGCCAGCACGATGTAGGCGGCCAGCCCGACGAGGATCAGGATGATGGGGATCTCGTCAAGCAGCACGGGCCTCGGCCTCCAGCGGCACGCGGCTGAAGCGCCGCAGCATCCAGGCCACGGCGGTCGCCAGGCCGATGTAGACCAGGACCAGGACGCCGTAGCCGATCGGGATCCCGCCGGCGCCGGTCACCGCCTGCTCGGTGCGCATCACGCGGTAGACCACCCACGGCTGGCGGCCGACCTCGGTCGTCACCCAGCCGGCGATCAGCGCGACCACCGACAGCGGGCCGGCGATGACGAGCGCTCGGTAGAACCAGACCGACCGCGGCAGTCGCTTCAGGCGCAGGCGGACGTAGAGGTAGAAGACGCCGAGGACGGCGAGCAGCGTCCCGATGCCGACCATCGTCTGGAACGAGAAGCGCACGACGTTGACCGGCGGCTGGTCGGCCTTGGGCACGGTGTTCAGCCCCTGGATGGTCGCGTTCGGGTCGTGCTTGGACAGGATCGACAGCAGCTTGGGGATCTCGATGCCGTCGACGACCTTCTTGCCGTCGTACCAGCCCAGGACGTGCTCGGGCGCGCCGCGCGTCGTCGCTCCGAGGCCCTCGAGGGCGGCGAGCTTGACCGGCTGGTGGTCGCTGACCTCGCGCGCGGCCCAGTCGCCGATGACGACCTGCAGCGGCGCGGCGATCGCCGCGGCCGACAGCGCGATCGTCAGCGCGGTGCGCTGGTAGCGACCGCGGCGGCCGCGCAGGAAGCCCCACGCGTACGGCGCGGCGACCAGGAAGCCGGCCACGATGTAGCCGGCGAAGTACATGTGGATGAACTCGTGCCAGAAGTACTCGTTGCCGAACAGCGCCTTCCACGGGTCGGCGCCGACGACCTCGCCGTTGACGATCTTGAACCCGCCCGGGTGGTTCATCCAGCCGTTGACCGCGATCACGAACAGCGAGCCGGTCACGCCCGCGATCGCCACCGGGATGCCGCACAGGAAGTGCCTGCGCGGCGACAGGCGGTCCCACCCGTAGACGTAGATCGAGACGAAGATCGCCTCGACGAAGAACGAGAAGCCCTCCAGCGTGAACCCCAGCCCGAACACGTCGCCGAAGCGCGCCATGAACGCCGGCCACAGCAGGCCGAACTCGAAGCTCAGGATCGTGCCGGTGACCACGCCCACGGCGAACAGCGCGATCAGCACCTTCGACCAGCGCCGCGCCAGCGTCCGGAACAGCTCGTCGCCGGTGCGCAGGTACCGCCACTCACTGAACAGGACCATCGCGGGAAACGCGATCCCGAAGCACACCAGCGGGATGTGCACCGCCAGCGAGAGCGCCTGCATCTGGCGCGCCTCGAAGAGGTAGTGCTGGTCGACGGGCGCCAGGCCGGCGCCCGCCGACGCGGCGAGGCTCGCGATCATGCGCTGCCGGCGCTAGGCGGCGGACGGGTGGCCGTCGGGCACGACCGACAGGTGCGTCCGCACGCGGCGGAAGCGCGGGTGGACCGAGATCGGCGTGACCTTGCGCGTGCGCTGCGGCAGCGGCGCGTCGCAGCGCGCGCAGTGGTCGATGGTCGACCAGGCGGCCGCGGTGTAGGCGCTGAGTCCGCAGTCCGGGCATTCGACGTAAGCCATGGTTCGCTCCCTTGATGACGATGACGTGTGGCGTCGTCCATCACGATCCCGCGCCGCGGACGGTCTGTCAGTGGGAGCAGCGGCCCGCGTGGACCCGGCGACCCGTAGAGCCGACCCCCCGGCTGGCTGGACCTCGACCGGCCGTGCCCGGACGTGCCGTCCCGATCGGCGGTTCAGCACCGTTCCCCGGGACAGTCCCGCAAAGGCCCCGTCGCCGCGACCCTCAATGACATGGCAGACAAGAAAGCAGTCCCCCGGACGACCAACGACACTGGCGTCCCGATCGTCAGCGACTCGCACTCGATGACCGTGGGCCCCAAGGGGCCGACCGTCCTGCACGACGCCTACACCGTGCAGAAGATGCAGCACTTCAACCGCGAGCGGACGCCCGAGCGCGTCGTCCACGCCAAGGGCAGCGGCGCGCACGGCTTCTTCGAGGTGACCGAGGACGTCACGCAGTGGACCAAGGCCGCGTTCCTGTCGAAGGTCGGCAAGCGCACGCCCGTGTTCCTGCGGACCTCGACGGTCGCCGGCGAGCTCGGCAGCGCCGACACGGCGCGGGACCCGCGCGGCTTCGCGATCAAGTGGTACACCGAGGAGGGCAACTACGACCTCGTCGGCAACAACACGCCGGTCTTCTTCATTCGCGACGCCTCGCAGTTCTCGGACTTCATCCACTCGCAGAAGCGGATGCCCGACACGGGGCTGCGGTCCAACGACATGCAGTGGGACTTCTGGACGCTCACGCCGGCCAGCGCCCATCAGGTGACGGTCCTCATGTCCGACCGCGGGATCCCGCGGACGTACCGCCACCAGAACGGCTACGGCAGCCACACCTACCTGTGGATGAACGCCGCCGGCGAGCGGTTCTGGGTCAAGTACCACTTCAAGACCGTCCAGGGCGTCGAGAACCTCACCCAGGCCGAGGGCGACGCGATGGCGATCCAGGACCCGGACCACCACCGCCGCGACCTGTTCGACTCGATCGCCGCCGGCGACGCTCCGGAGTGGCGCGTCGAGATGCAGGTCATGCCGTTCGAGGACGCCGCGGACTACCGCTTCAACCCCTTCGACGTCACGAAGGTCTGGCCCCACTCCGACTACCCGCAGATCCCGATCGGGCGGATGGTGCTCGACCGCAACCCGTCCAACCACTTCGCCGAGGTCGAGCAGGCCGCGTTCTCGCCGTCGAGCCTGGTTCCGGGCATCGGGCTGAGCCCCGACAAGATGCTGATGGGGCGCGTCTTCTCCTACCACGACTCGCATCTGCACCGGATCGGCACCAACTACGAGCAGCTGCCGATCAACGCCGCGCGGTCTCCCGTCAACTCCTACATGAAGGACGGGCACATGACCTACCGCCACGCCGGCGACCAGCCGGTGTACGCGCCCAACAGCTACGGCGGCCCGGCGGCGGATCCGGGGCTGCGCCTGCCGACGTGGTCGGTCGACGCCGGCGAGATCGCCCCGTACGTCGACGTCCTGCACTCCGACGACGACGACTTCGGCCAGGCGGGCGCCCTCGTGCGCGACGTCATGGACGCCGGGGAGCGCGAGCGCCTCGCGAGCAACATCGTCGGCCACGCGTCCAACGACGTCACCACCGACGTCCAGAAGCGCGTCGTCGGCTACTGGACCAACGTCGACGCCGAGCTGGGCGCGCGCGTCGCCGCGGGCCTCGGGCAGACCAACGGCGCCACGTCGGCCACCGCCGCCCACGCGGCCGCGGGGAACGGAGCCCGTCGATGACCCTCGCACGCAAGCTCACGATCGAGTTCATCGGGACGTTCTTCCTGGTGTTCACGGTCGGCATGGCGCTGGCCACCGCCGGCGACCTCGCCCCGCTGGCCATCGGCTCCGTGCTGATGGTGATGGTGTTCGCCGGCGGTCACATCTCCGGCGGGTTCTACAACCCGGCGGTCACCCTCGCGGTGTTCCTGCGCGGCCGGCTGGCGGCGGCGGAGGTCGCCCCGTACGTCGTCGCGCAGTGCGTCGCCGGGATCCTCGGCGGCCTGCTGGTGCGGGGGCTGGGCTACAACCCCGCCCACGCGCTCGCGGTGGCCGGCGACGGCAAGATGCTGGTCGTCGAGCTCCTGTTCACGTTCGCGCTCGCCTACGTCGTGCTCAACGTGGCGACCTCGAGCGACACGGCCAACAACTCGTTCTACGGGTTGGCGATCGGGTTCACGCTGGCGGTCGCGGCGTTCGCGGTGGGCTCGGTCTCCGGGGCCGCGATCAACCCGGCGGTCGCGCTGGGCGGCTCGGTGGCGGGCGTGTTCGCGTGGAGCCACATCTGGGTCTACCTGATCGCGGAGGTCGTCGGCGGCGGCGCCGCCGCGGCCGTGTACATGTTCACCCAGCCCGCGGCGCAGCCGGCGCAGCTCGCCCCGACCGGCGTGGGCACCGGGATGCGCGAGGTCCGCGCCTGGCCCAAGGCGAGCTGAGGCGCCGCACCGGCATGGCGGATCGACTCGAGCTCGTCGCGATCGGGCTCGACCACACCACGGCCGGGATCGGGCTGCGCGAGCGGGTGGCGTTCGACGGGGACGACGTCGCCACCGCGCTCGCGCAGCTCACCGATCCGCGGGCTGGACTGCTCGAGCAGGCGGCGATCCTCTCGACGTGCAACCGCGTCGAGGTCTACGGCGCCGCGCCGTCGCCACCGGCGAGCGCGGCGCTCGCGTCGTTCCTGGCGCGGCGTCGCGGCGTCGACCGCTTCGAGCTCGCCCGGGCGCTCTACGTCCGTCGCGGCGACCGCGTGCTCTGCCATCTCGCGGCCACCGCGGCGGGGATGCACTCGCTCGTGCTGGGCGAGGCCCAGATCCAGGGGCAGGTGCGCGGGGCGCTCGACGCGGCGCTCGCGGCGGGGACGGCGGGCCCGGAGCTGCGCCGGCTGTTCGAGTCGGCGATCGCCGCCGCGCGCCGCGTGCGCGCGGACACCGGCGTCGGGCGCGGGGCGACGAGCGTGCCCCACGCGGGCGTCGCGCTCGTGCGCGCGCGCCTCGGCACGCTGCGCGACGCGTCGGTGCTGCTGATCGGGACCGGCGACGCCGCCGAGCTGACGGCGCGCCACGTCGCCAAGCGCGGCGGCCCGCGCGCGCTGGTCGTGCTCGGGCGCGACGTCGCGCGCGCCGAGCGGTTCGCGCGCCGGCACGGCGGCCGCGCCCTCGGGGCCGATCGGCTGGGCGAGGCGCTGGCGCGGGCGGACGTCGTCTTCAGCGCTCGGGGCTCCGAGCGGCCGGTCGTGCGCCGGGCCGACGTCGAGCGGGCGCTGGCGGCCGGGCGGCGGCGGAGCGCCGACGCGCCCCTGCAGCTCGTCGACCTGGCCGTGCCCCGTGACGTGG
Source organism: Baekduia sp. (assembly GCA_036518975.1). Taxonomy (GTDB): domain Bacteria; phylum Actinomycetota; class Thermoleophilia; order Solirubrobacterales; family Solirubrobacteraceae; genus Baekduia. Next base: position 1,880 of record DATDMD010000041.1, on the reverse strand, counting down.
AGCCGGCCGTGGGCCGGCTCGCCGGGGTCGAGCTGCACACCGTCGACGACCTGCGCCGCGTGGTCGCGCGGAACCTGTCGCAGCGCGGCGACCACCTCCCGGCCGCCCGCGAGATCGTCGTGGCCGAGGGCCACCGGTTCACGCGCTGGCTCGACCGCCGCGCGGCGCCCGCGTCCGGTCCGGCGCGCCTCGCGGCCTGATCGCTGGGGCGGGGCGGGGTCAGGCGTCCAGGCGACACCGGTCCGCGTGACAGTCGCCGGCGCCGCGCCGCGAGCCGATACTCCACGAGACGTTTGAACTTCACTCACCAAGACCATTTAGTAGAGGACTGACACCATGTTGATCAAGAAGGGCCTCACGGCCGCCGCCATCACCGGCGCCCTCGCGTTCGCGATCCCGGTCGCCTCGGCGAGCGCCGCGCCGACGCCCGTCGTGCCCACCGCCGTGCCCGCCGTGTCCACGTCGAACCCGGTGACGGGCGCCTACCAGGCCGGCCTCATCGCCGCCGAGGGCGGCTTCGCGGCCGGCGCGGCCGCGGCGCAGGCCGGCTGGGCGGCCGGCGCCACCGCGCTGCAGAGCTTCCTGCCTCCGGCCCCCACCGTGGCCGGGCTGCCGGGGCTCCCGGCGCTGCCGGCGCTTCCGGGGCTGGTCAGCCTCCCGACCGTTCCCGTCGGCTGATCGATCGCGAGATCGACGCGCCGCTCTTGACCGGCGGCCGGGCGCTCTGCGTCCGGCCGCCGGTTGGCGTTAAGGGGCGGCGCGCGCGGCGCGCTCGGCCCGCGTCAGGCCGCGATGGCCTGCGCGAGCCGCAGCCGCGCGGCCGCGAGGGCGTCGGCGACCAGCCGCGGCGCCTGCCCGAAGTCCGTCGGCAGCACGTCGCCGGTGTTCGGCGCCGGCAGGACGATCAGCTCGGCCTGGTGCGAGAACCGCTCGATGTCGGCCTCGAGCCGGCTGCGCATCATGACGCCGAGGCCGTCGATCGCGGCGTTCAGCGCGCCGCGCGTCGGCAGCGGGTGCGCGGCGGTGCAGTTCTGCGTCGGCAGGACGTACACGCGCTGGGCGCCGAGCGCCACCGCCTGCGAGATCGGCGTGTTGTTGGCGACGCCGCCGTCGACGAGGCGCCGGCCGCCGAGGTTCACGGGCGGGAACACGCCCGGCACGGCCGAGGCGGCGACGACGGCGTCGGCCGTCGGGCCCTCCGACAGGAGGATCTCGGTGCGCGCGTCGAGGTCGTAGGCGACGATGTGCAGTGGGATCGTCGCGTCGGCCAGGTCGTCGAACTCGATGTGGCGCTTGAGCAGCTTGCGCAGGGCGCCGGGGGAGACCACGTGGTCGCGGCGGCCGAGCATGCCGCCGGCGAGCACCCACGGGCTGACGGGGAAGACGTCTCCGCGCCGGACGTCGCCCCAGAGGCTGGCCAGCGCCTCGGCCGTCTCGACGGTCTGGGCGCGCGACGCGGCGAACGCGGCGTTGATGGCGCCGGCCGACGTCGCGACGAGCAGGTCGGGACGGATCTCGGCCTCGTAGAGGGCGTGGAGCATCCCGGCCTGCAGCGCTCCCAGGCTCGCGCCGCCCGACAGGACGAAGGCCGTCCGTGGGCCGCGTGACCGCGTGCGCGTGCGGCCGAACAGGGGGGTGACGCGCGCGCCCGTCACGCGCGGCCGGGAGAACGAGGGGGATGGATGGACACAACTGGAGGTTGCTGGGTCCGGGACCGGTTGTCATCGGCCGGCGGGCGGGTCCGGCACCTCCGTCCGAGGGCGTACACGGACACCCCGAAGACACCCTCGTGGGCTGACGACAGCGAGGCGCGCGCGTGCCACGCTGTGATGGTCGTCAGATCCATCCGAGGAGAGCGCCCGATGCTGTATCCCATCGCC
>DATDMD010000040.1:0-3748 GCA_036518975.1 Baekduia sp. | reverse complement strand
GGCGGGCCGGGGGGTGCGGCGGTGGGCCGCGTGGGCCGCGGCGCCGCCCCCCGCGCCCCCCGCGCCGGCGCGGGCTCCCGCGACGGCGACCTGCGAGCTGTGCCCGATCTCCATCGGCGCGCAGCACCGCCACCTCCTGGACCTCGCGGAGCGTCGCATCGTCTGCGTCTGCGAGACGTGCTGGTCGCTGCGCTCCGGCGATCCCGAGTACCGCCCGCCGGGCACGCGCACGCTGTGGCTGGAGGACTTCGCGCTGCCCGACGAGGTCTGGGCCGCGTTCCAGATCCCGATCGGCCTCGCGTTCCTGATGCGCAGCACGGTCAGCGGCGGCGTCGTGGCGCTGTACCCGAGCCCGGCCGGCGCGACCGAGAGCGAGCTGGACCTGACCGCGTGGGACGCGCTGCGCGCCGCCAACCCCGTCCTGGACCGGATGGAGCCCGACGCCGAGGCGCTGATCGTCGACCGCACGGCCGCTGAGCACCGCTACGCGATCACGGGCGTCGACCGCTGCTACGCGCTGGTGGGGCTGGTCAAGGAGCGCTGGTCGGGGATCAGCGGAGGGCCCGGCGTCGCGATCGCCGTGGCCGGGTTCTTCGACGACCTGCGCGCGCGGGCGGCGGTGTCATGAGCGCGGTCGAGGCCGTCACCATCGACCCCGAGTTCACGGTCCTCGGCGTCGAGGCCGTGCGCGACGCCATGGTGCCCGCGCTGCGCTTCGACCTGCACGTCAGCGACCCGCGCGGCCGCGCGATCCACGTCCTGGCGCTGTCGGTCGCGATCCGCCTGGAGCCCGCCCGGCGCGCCTACGACGACGCGACGCGCGCGCGGCTCGTCGACCTCTTCGGCGCGCCCGAGCGCTGGCCGGCGACGACGCAGGCGCTGCACTGGGCGTCGGTCGACGTGCTCGTCCGCGGCTTCACCGGCGCGACGTCGTTCGCGGTCGAGGTCCCGTGCGGCTACGACCTCGAGGTCGCCGCGACCAAGTACCTGTACTCGCTGCGCGACGGCGTGGTCCCGCTGACCTTCCTGTTCACCGGCATGGTGCTCTACGCCGGCGAGCGCGACCGGCTGCAGGTCGCGCAGGTGCCGTGGAGCGCGATGGCGCGCTGGCGGATGCCGGTCGAGGCGTTCCGCGACGTCATGGCGACGCACTACCCCGGCGGCGGCTGGGTGGCGCTGTCGCCCGAGACGCTGGAGGCGCTCGCCGAGCGCAAGGCGCGGTCCGGCCACCACCGCTTCGACGACACGGTCCGGGAGCTGCTGGCATGACCGCGCTGGACGAGCTGGTCGACACACTGCTGTGGGAGGGCCACCAGCTCTACCCCTACACGCCGAGCGCGACCAAGAACCTCACGCCGACGCCGTTCGGGATCGTCTACCCGCCCGCGTACGCCGCCGGCGACCCGCATCGCTTCGCGCGCTGCAAGCTCCAGGCGGTCGTGACGGGGACGCGCGACGTGCGCGCGACGGTCCACTGCCTGGTGGGCGGCGAGGCGCGGCAGCTGGAGGTCGCCGGCGGCGGGGCGCCGGTCGTGACGGCGTTCACGTTCGGCGGCGTGGCCGGCGAGGTGGAGGTCGGCGTCGAGGACTTCGGCGCGCTGGCGCGCGTCACGGTCGAGGTGCGCAACCGGACGCCGCTCGCGCAGGGCGCGGAGCGCTGGGAGGCGCTGGAGGCGTCGCTGCTGTCGACCCTGCTCGTGGTGCGCTGCGCTGCGCCGGGCCGCTTCTTCTCCCCGGTCGCGCCGCCCGGCGAGGCCGCCGCGGCGGTCATGACGTGCGCCCACGTCAACACGCATCCGGTGCTCGCCACGCCCGAGGACGACGCGATCCTGGGCGCCGCGATCTTCCTGCCCGACCATCCGGAGCTGGCGCCCGAGAGCCACGGCTCGCTGTTCGACGGCACCGAGATCGAGGAGGCGCTCCTGCTGCACGTGCTGGCGCTGAGCGACGCCGAGCGGGCCGAGCTGGAGACGGCCGACCCGGCGGTGCGGGCGATGGTCGCGCGCGCCGCGGCGGCGACGCCGACCGACATCATGGCCCTGCACGGGCGCGTCACGGTGCGGGACCCGGCGCCGGCGCCGGCCGCGCCGCCCGCCGAGCGGGAGGTGCGCGGCGAGGAGCAGGTCACGGTCGGCGCGGCCACGTTCCGGCGCGGCGCGCGCGTGGTCCTGCGGCCGGGGCCCGGCCGCGCGGCCACCGACCACCTGCTGCAGGGGCGCACGGCGACGATCGAGCGCATCTACATCGACTACGACGACGGCGTCCACCTGTGCGTGACCGTCGACGACGACCCCGGCCAGGAGCTGATGCGCGACATCGGCCGGTACCTGTACTTCAAGCCCGACGAGGTGGAGGCGACCTGAATGCGCGTGCCCGAGAAGCAGATCCTGGTCGCCGGCGTGGGCAACGCGTGGCTGCAGGACGACGCGTTCGGCGGCGAGTGCGCGCGGCGGCTGGAGGCGCGCGGCGTCCCGGACGGCGTGACCGTCATGGACTTCGGGACCGGCGGGCTGGACCTCGCCTACGAGATCATGCGCGGCTACGACGCGCTGGTCCTGCTCGACGCCAGCCGGCAGGGCGGCGAGCCCGGCACGTTGTACGTGTTGGAGCCCGACATGGACGAGCTCGCGCGGCCGATCGAGGACGGCGACGCGATCAACCCGCACGGGATGGACCCGCGGACGATGCTGCGCTTCGTCGGGGCGATCGGCGGCTTCTCCGGGCGCGTCGTGGTGATCGGCTGCGAGCCGGGCGAGGTCGACGACGTCGGCCTCGGCCTGACGCCCGCGGTGGAGGGCGCGGTGGAGCGGGCGCTCGCGCTCGTGCTCGAGACCGTCGAGGAGCTGCGCACCGACGCGGCCTACCAGCGCGACACGGGCGTCCGGCCAGTGTGATGCACGAGTTCTCGATCGCCTCGGCCGTGGTCGCGACCGCCGTCAAGCACGCGGCCGGCCGGCGCGTGACGGTCGTGTCGGTCCGGATCGGCGCGCTGCGCCAGGTCGTGCCCGAGGCGCTGGAGTTCGCGTTCGGGATCGTGACGCGCGAGACCGTCTGCGAGGGCGCGCGGCTGGAGTGGGAGACGGTGCCGCTGCGGGTCCGGTGCGCGCCGTGCGGCGGGCGCACCACGGAGCTGGAGCGGCCGCCGTTCCGGTGCCCGGCCTGCGGCGACGGGTCCGTGACGGTCGTCAGCGGTGAGGAGCTGGAAGTGGAGTCGATCGAGGTGGAGGAGGCGCTGCCGTGCACCGCGTGAAGGTCCGCGTCGCCGAGGACGCGCTGGACGCCAACACGACGATCGCGGCCGCCAACCGCGCCGACTTCGACCGCGCGGGCGTCGCGGTCGTCAACCTCATGAGCGCGCCGGGCGCGGGCAAGACGACGCTGCTGGAGCGCGTGCTGGCCGGCGGGGCGACGATCGGCGACGGCGTGCGCGTCGGCGTCCTGGAGGGCGACGTCCAGGGCAGCCTCGACGCCGACCGGCTCGCGCACCTGCACGTGCCGGTCGTCCAGCTCGACACCGCGGGCGGCTTCGGCGGCGAGTGCCACCTGGACGCCAACATGGTGCGGTCGGCGCTGCCGGCGCTGGCGCTCGACGACCTCGACCTGCTGGTCGTCGAGAACGTCGGCAACCTCGTCTGCCCGGCCGAGTTCCGGATCGGCGAGGACGCGCGCATCATGGTGTCCTCGGTCGCCGAGGGCGAGGACAAGCCGCTCAAGTACCCCTTGATGTTCCGCGCCTGCGAGCTGGTCG
>DATDMD010000039.1:0-11134 GCA_036518975.1 Baekduia sp. | reverse complement strand
CGTCCAACACCGTTCGGCGGTTGCGGCGGGCGTCGGAGCGCAGCCGGCTTTCAGAGGTCTCGTCGCTCATGGCTCATCGTCAATGGTGCCGTAGCTGGGCACGGCGTGTGAAAGCTCTGTTCCGTTTCGTCCCCGGCTCCTGCTGCGCATTGGCCGAAGTGGACCGATCGTGGCGCAGAAACGCTCACCGCTGACGAACTGGAGCACACCGGTGCCAGATGGTCCCGTGGTGGCCGGACGTGCTTTGCTCTGCGCCCATGGCCTATGAGACCGTCCGCTACTCGGTCGCCCAGACCGGCGTCGCGACCATCGCCCTCGACCATCCCGAGACGCGCAACGCGCTCTCGGATCAGGTGCTCGACGACCTGTTGAGCGCCTTCACGGCGGCGCGCGACGACGACGCCGTGCGCAGCATAGTCCTGACGTCGACCCACGAGAAGGTGTTCAGCAGCGGCGGGAACCTCGCCGGGTTCGCCGAGGGCGTCCCGCTGGTCCACAAGCACTTCGCGACCGACCGCTTCCCGCGGCTGTTCCAGCTGATCGGCGCGCTGGGCAAGCCGTCGATCTGCGCGGCCAACGGCCACGTGCTCGCCGGCGGCCTGGGGCTGGCGCTGGCGTGCGACCTCGTCGTCGCCAAGGAGACCGCGACGTTCGGGACGCCCGAGATCAACGTCGGCGTCTTCCCGTTCATGATCATGGCGTTGATCTACCGCAACGTGGGGCGCAAGAAGACCAACGAGCTCCTGCTCCTGGGCGAGCGGATCGACGCGGCCGAGGCGGAGCGGATCGGGCTCGTCAACCGGGTCGTCGCGGCCGATGAGTTCGACGCGGCGGTCGACGACTGGGCGGTGAAGCTGGCGCGCAAGTCCCCCGTGCTGATGCGGCTGGGCAAGGACGCGATGTACCGCCAGCAGGACCTGGCGTTCGAGGACGCGCTCGAGTACCTGCACCACAACCTGACGCTGGCGTTCTCGACCGAGGACATCCAGGAGGGCGTCGCCGCATTCTTCCAGCAGCGCGAACCGGAATGGAAGGGCCGATGACGAAAGCGGGGGCGTTCTTCGAGCAGCGGGAGCCGGTGTGGAAGGGCCGCTGAGCGTCGTCGGGATGCTGTGCCGCGCGTCGGAGCGCGTCGCCGACGCGGCGGCCGGCACGCGGTCGCTGGCCGTCGAGCTGGGCGAGCGCCACGGCGCGCCGGCGCGGCTGATCGGCTCGCCGTCGCCGCTGCGCGTCGCCGGCTGGGCCGACGACCTGCGCGACTCGCGCGGCTGCCTGCTGGAGGCCGGCGGCCAGGTCGACGACGCGCTGGCCGCCGGGCGGCGCCCGGTGCTCGTGGTCCCCGACTGCTCGGCGTCGCTGACCACGCTGCCGGCCGTCGTGCGCCACCGGCCCGGGGCGACGATCCTGTGGCTCGACGCGCACGCCGACTTCAACACGCCGGACACGACGGTCAGCGGCTACCTCGGCGGCATGTGCCTGGCGGCGGCCTGCGGGATCTGGGAGTCCGGCCTGCTCGACGACGGCGCGCCGCGCGTCGATCCCACGGCGGTGGTCATGTGCGGCGTGCGCGACCTCGACGGGCCCGAGGTGGCGCTGCTGGAGACGCGCGGCGTCGTGCGGATCGGCCGGCCGGGCCTGCTCGCCGAGGCGCTCGGCGGCCGCGAGGTCTTCGTGCACCTCGCCCTCGACGTCCTCGACCCCGGCATCCTGCCCTCGCCGTTCCCGGCGCCCGGCGGGCTGAGCGACGGCGGCCTGCGCACGCTCCTCGCCGAGGTCGCGGGCGCCTGCGACGTCGTCGGCTGCGAGATCGCGGGCTTCCACGACCCGGCGCTGACCGAGCTGGTCGCGAGCGTTGTGGATCCGTTGCTCGCGCCGAGCTGAGGGAAGGCCGCGCGCCGGCCGGGGTCTCAGCAGGGAGTAGGTCAACCCCACTCCCCCGCAGGAGGCAGCACCCTCATGAAGCGACCCAAGTTCCTCGCCGTCCTCGTCGTCCTGGCGGTGGCGGTCGTGGCGGTCGTCGTCGCCACGGCCGGTGGCGCCAGCAACCACTCCAACTCCAGCGCCAGCGCCAGCGCGTCGGCCAAGGGCTCGGCGAGCGCGATCAAGACGCGCCACACGCCGCTGGGCACGATCCTCGTGGACGGCAAGGGCCGCACGCTCTACCTGTTCCAGAAGGACAAGACCACCAAGTCGACGTGCAGCGGCGCCTGCGCCATGAACTGGCCCCCGGCCACGACCTCCGGCAAGCCCACGGCGGGCTCCGGCGTCACCGCCGGCTGGCTCGGCACGAGCCGGCGCTCGGACGGCAGCACGCAGATCACCTTCGCCGGCCACCCGCTGTACCGGTTCGCCGGCGACGACCAGCCCGGCGCGACCAACGGCCAGGCGATCAACGCGTTCGGCGCCAAGTGGTACGTCGTGTCCACCGGCGGCCGCGCGGTGACGAAGGTCCCCCAGTCGCCGGCGCCGGCCCCCGCCCAGGCCCCGGCCGCGCCCGCTCCGTCGGGCTACTGAGGGCCGCGACCTTGCGCGCCGGGGGAAGGCTCCCCGGCGCGCGGGGTCTTTCACAAGGGCAGGCATCCCCACCCACATCCCAACAAGAGGAGTTCCCATGAGACGCTCCCTCGCCCTGGTCGCCGTGCTCGCGCTCGCGATCGCCGTCGTCGCCGGTACTGCCGGAGGCGCCTCGCAGGGCGCCGCGAAGGTCAGCACGCGGCACACGTCGCTCGGCACGATCCTGGTCGACAGCAAGGGCCGCACGCTCTACCTCTTCGAGAAGGACAAGACCTCGAAGTCCACGTGCTCCGGTGCGTGCGCGACCAACTGGCCGCCGATGACCACGAGCGGCAAGCCGACGGCCTCGGGCAGCGCCAAGGCGTCCAAGCTCGGGACCAGCAAGCGCTCCGACGGCTCGACCCAGGTCACCTACAACGGCCACCCGCTGTACCTGTTCGTCGCCGACAAGAACAAGCCCGGCAGCACCAAGGGCGAGGGCGTGGACGCGTTCGGCGCCGAGTGGTACGTCGTCGGGACCAACGGCAAGAAGATCGACAAGGACTGACCCCCGCCGGGGCGGCTCGCCTTGACGGATCCCGAAGTGGGAAGTAGGACTTCCTACTTCCCATGACGGATCCCATGACGAACGCCCCGACGTCCCTGCTGCGCCCGCTGGTCGAGGAGCTCCACGAACGGCGGGCCGCAGCGCGGCTCGGCGGCGGCGAGGAGAGGATCGCCAAGCAGCACGCCGCCGTCAAGCTGACGGCGCGCGAGCGGATCGACCTCCTCGTCGACGCCGGGACGTTCAACGAGATCGGGCTGCACGCCGGGATCCACTACGCCGTCCGCGGCCTGGAGGACAAGCAGGCGCCGGCCGACGGCGTCGTCTGCGGCTACGGCAAGGTCGACGGCCGGCTCGTCGCGGTCGCGGCCTACGACTTCACGGTCATGGCCGGGTCGATGGGCATGAGCGGCGAGATCAAGGTCGCCCGCCTGCGCGAGCTCGCGCTGACCAAGCGCATGCCGATGGTGTGGCTGCTCGACAGCGCCGGCGCGCGGATCCAGGAGGCGGTCGGCTCGCTGTTCGCCGGCTCGGGCCACCTGTTCCGCGAGGAGGTCGTCGCCAGCGGCGTCATCCCGCAGGTCGCGGCGCTGATGGGCCCGTGCGCGGCGGGCACCGCCTACATCCCGGGCCTGGCGGACTTCGTCCCGATGGTCAAGGGCCGGGGCTCGATGGCGCTGGCCGGCCCGCACCTGGTGCGCGCGGCGGTCGGCGAGGACGTCACGCAGGAGGAGCTCGGCGGGTCGCGCGTGCACTGCCGCAAGTCGGGCGTGGGGGACCTCGAGGTCGCCTCCGACGAGGAGTGCATCGAGAAGATCAGGGCCTACCTGTCGTTCCTGCCGTCGCACAACGAGCAGGCGCCGCCGCGGCGGGAGCCCGGGCCCGACGCCGACCCGATCGACCGCATGGACGAGGAGCTGCTCGACGTCCTGCCGGAGTCCAACCGCAAGCCCTACAACATGTACGACGTCATCGAGCGCATCGTCGACGACGGCGAGTTCTTCGACATGAAGCCCCAGTGGGCCAAGACCATCGTCACGTGCTTCGCGCGCTTCGGCGGGCGCCCCGCGGGCATCGTCGCCAACCAGCCCAAGCACCTGGGCGGGATCCTCGACAACGACTCCGCCGACAAGGCCGCGCGCTTCGTGAACCTGTGCAACGCGTTCGGCATCCCGCTCGTGTTCCTGATGGACGTGCCCGGCTTCATGGTCGGGTCCAAGGTCGAGGAGGCCGGCATCATCCGCCACGGCGCGAAGATGCTCTACGCGGTCGCCAACGCGACGGTCCCGAAGATCACGGTCGTCCTGCGCAAGGGCTACGGCGCCGGCTACTACGTCATGAACGGCCGCGCCTACGAGCCGGACCTGATCGTCGCGTGGCCGAGCGCGGAGATCAGCGTCATGGGCGCGGAGGGCGCGGTCGAGATCGTCTTCCGCAAGCAGGTCGAGGCCGCCGACGACCCGGCCGCCAAGAAGGCCGAGCTGATCGACGCCTACCGCAAGATCATCGACGTCTACATCCCGGCCAAGAACGCGATGATCGACGACGTGATCGACCCGCGCGAGACGCGCCCGACGATCTGCCGCGCGCTGGAGATGGCCGAGGGCAAGCGCGTCGACCGGCCGTGGAAGCGCAACGGCGTCGTGCCGGTCTGAGCGCGGGGGCGCGCCTTGAGGAAGCTCTAAGGCTGCGGGCATACTGTCGCGCCCGTGAGCGACGTCGGACGTCATCGCGAGCCTCTGCGCTGTCCCGGCTGCGGCACCCGCCTGGTCGGGGTGGAGCGTGCCGACGTGGTGGTCGACGCGTGCCCGGACTGCCGCGGCGTGTGGCTGAACCGGGACCAGCTGGACAAGATCCTGCTCGCGGAGCGCCGCGTGCCGCGGTCGCCGCGCGCGCCGGACCCGCGCGACCACGACCACGACTACTACGACGCCAAGCGGCAGCGCCGGCGGTCGTTCCTGGAGGACCTGCTCGACGGCGACCGGGCGGGCGGCAGCGGCCCTTAGGTCACCCTAAGGACTCACTCCTACTGTGAGCGCATGTCATCGCTCACGCTCGTGTGGCTCGCCACCATGATCGTTCCGCTCGGCCTCGGCCTGTGGGCGCAGAACAAGGTGAAGCGCACGTTCGCGAAGTACAGCGAGGTCCCCGTCCGCAGCGGGATGACCGGCGCGCAGGCGGCCGCGGCCGTGATCCGCTCCTCGGGGCTGCAGGGCGTCGAGATCCGTGAGGTTCCCGGCCGGCTGACCGACCACTACGACCCGCGCAACCGGACGCTGAACCTGAGCCCGGACGTGGGGCAGGCGTCGACGGTCGCCGCGCTCGGCGTGGCCGCGCACGAGGCCGGCCACGCGGTGCAGGACGCGCGCCACTACTTCCCGATGCGCGTCCGCCAGACGTTCGTGCCGGTCGCGTCGATCGGCTCGTCGTTCGCGATCCCGATCATCTTCATCGGGTTGATCCTCGGCGCCACCGGCCTGACGAACGTCGGCCTCGCGCTCTTCACGGCGATCGTGCTGTTCCAGCTGATCACGCTGCCGGTCGAGTTCGACGCGTCGCGCCGCGCGCTGGTCGCCCTGAGCGACGGCCGCCTCCTGGAGCCCGACGAGCTCGGCGGGGCCAAGTCGGTGCTCAGCGCCGCCGCGTGGACCTACGTCGCCGCGTTCGTCGCGGCGCTGTCCCAGCTCATCTACTTCTTCCTCGCATCGCGGCGCTAGCGCCAGCGCCGGCGCTAGGCGCCGACCGTCGCGAGCCGGAACCGCGCGACGAGCCCCTCGAGCTCGCGCGCGGTGCTCGAGAGGTCGGCGGCGGACGCCGCGATCTCCTCGGCCGAGGCCGACGTCTCCTCGGTGGAGGCGCTGACCTGCTCGGCGCTGGCCGAGGACTCCTCGGCGACCGACGCGACCTCGACCACGCGGGCGTTGACGGCGGTGGCGGAGGCGGCGATCTGCTGCACGGCGGCGGCGATCGCGCCGACGCGGCCGGAGACGTCCTCGACCGACGCGCCGATGTGCTCGAAGGCGGTGCGCGCCTCGGCGACGACGGCGGCGCCGTCCTCGGTGCGCCGCGCGCCCTCCTCGACGACGGTGACGGCCTGCTTGGTCTCGCTCTGGATCTCGGCGATCAGCGCGCCGATCTCGCGCGCCGCGTCGGACGACGCCTCGGCGAGCTTGCCGACCTCCTCGGCGACGACCGCGAAGCCGCGGCCCTGCTCGCCGGCGCGGGCCGCCTCGATGGCGGCGTTCAAGGCCAACAGGTTGGTCTGCTCGGCCAGCGAGGTGATCGTCCCGACGATCGAGCCGATCTCCGACGACTTGCCCTCCAGCGCGCCGATGACGGCCGCGGCCTGGGTCGACGCGTCGCGGACCGACGTCATCGCCTCGTCGGCGCCCTGCACGGCGTCGGCGCCCGCGGCGGCGGCGGCCAGCGCCTGCTCGGCGACGCGCGCGGTGTCGGCGGCGTCCTGGGCGGAGCGCGCGGTGACGTCCTCGACCTCGCCCACGATCGTGCGGACCTCCTCGATCGAGCCGACCTGGCGGCTCGTGCCGTTGGCGACCTCGCTGATGGCCTGCGCGATCTCCTCGACGGCGCGGCCGGCCTCGTCGGAGGTCGACGCCATCTGGACGGAGGCGGCGGAGACCGTCGTGGCGCTGCCGGCGACCTGCGCGATCAGCGCGGAGAGCTCCAGGCGCGACGTGTTGTAGGCGTCGAGCGAGGCGGCCGTGTTGGCGCGCACGTTCTCGACGGCGCGGGCGGCGTCGCCCAGCTCGTCGCCGGAGAACGCGGTGATCGGCGGCGTGACGGACTGCGCCACGTGGGTCAGGTCGCCCTCGGCGAAGCGGTCCAGGCCGGCGCGGAGGTCGGTCGTGTCCTTGCCGCTCAGCGAGTCCAGGCGGTCGACGATCACGCGGACGTTGCGGCGGATCGAGCGCGTGATCAGCGTGGCGACGGTCGCGCCGAGCAGGAGGCCGGCGAGCAGCAGCAGCCAGGTGGTCCGCACGGCGCGGTCGTGCGCGGCCTGCGCGCTGTGCGCGGCGGTGTGGCCGTCGGCGCGCGCGTCCTTGGCCCAGGCCGAGAGGTCGGCCTCGAGCTTGGCGAAGCTCTGCTCGGTGTTGTCGAGCAGCGCCGTGGCGGGCGCGGCGCGGCCCGCGTGGCTGAGCTTGGCGAGGTCGTTGGTCGACGCGCGGTAGGCGGACCACTGGTGGGCGACGTCGGTGTAGGTCCTGCGGTCGGTCGCGTCGGCGATCAGCGGCCGGTAGTCGCGGAAGGCCTGCGCCGCGTCGCGGCGGTCGGCCAGCAGGTCGGTGTCGACGGTGGCCTTGTCGGCCACAGAGATGTGGCGGAACTGGTCCTGCCGGTAGACCTCGATGGAGCGGGTGGCCGCGTCGATGTTCTCCACGCTCGGGACGGTCTCGTCGTTGATGTGCATCGCGTGATGCATCACGGTGCGGATCTCCGTCAGGCCGAGGAGGCCGACGAGGATCGTGATGGCCAGCACGGCACCGAAGGCGGCGGCGAGCTTGGCTCCAATCGAAAGGCGCATGGGCCAAGCGATCGGCACCCGACCACCCCTGCTCATCCCCCGATCGGGGGAGCTTGCGTAAGCATTCCACCAATGAGGCATGGGGCGGCGTGCGCCTGCTGCTGAGGGCGAGGCGCACGCCCGCGACCCGTGGCCCGTCATCCGTCGGTGACGGCCGTGCGCCAAGCGAACACGATTCGGCAGGCGGCCTGCCGGTTGGCGGTCAGCGCTCTGACCGCCGAAGGGCCGGCCGCTACGCTCGAACGCCACGTGCACAGCGATCAGGAGCATTAGTGTCGGAGGGCTTGCTGCCTTCAACTTCATCGCGAGGGTGCCGATACGAAGACACGATGGCCGTCGCGCAGAGCACCCCAGGGGTGGGACGTCCGCCCGCGGCGGTGCCGCCGGTGGCGCCCGTCTACGTGGGCGCGGGCGACGGCACGGCGTTCGGCCTGTTCCACGCGGCCGCGCCGGGCGTGGCCGCGGGGTCTCCGGTCTTGCTGCTCGCGCCGTTCGGCAACGCCGACGGGTGCTCCTACCGTCCGCGCCGCGACTGGGCGCAGCGGCTCGCCGCCGCCGGTCACCCGACGCTGCGCCTCGACCTTCCCGGCATGGGCGACAGCCCCGGCGGCCCGCGCGATCCCGACCGCGTCGCCGCCTGGACCGCGGGCGCGGCCGACGCGGCGCGGTGGCTGGCCGCCACCACCGGGCACCGCGTGACGGTGATCGGCATCGGCCTCGGCGGCTTCGCCGGCTGGCTGGCCGCCGCCGCCGACGCGCCGATCGACGACCTCGTCCTGTGGGCGGTCCCGCCGCGCGGTCGCGCGATCGTGCGCGAGCTCAAGATGCTGTCGCGCATGGAGGCGGCCACGGACACCGTCCCGGCCGCGCTCGACGAGGAGGTCCCGGAGGGCGCGCTCATGAGCGCGGGCCACCTCCTGGCGGCGCAGACGATCGCCGACCTCTCCGCCATCGACCTCGCCGACGAGCCGCTGCCCGACGGCGTCCGGCGCGTCCTGCTCCTCGGGCGCGACGGCGTCGCGCCCGACCAGCGCCTGGCCGACGCGGTCGCCGCCGCGGGCGTGGCGCTCGACACTCTTCCCGGCGACGGCTACGGCGACATGCTCCGGCAGCCGTCCGAGGCGTTGACGCCGGTGGCGACGATCGCGGCCGTGCTCGACTGGCTCGACGCGGCCCCGCCGGTCGAGGCCGACGCGGAGGACCCGCCGCCGGCCGGCACGCGCGCCGACCTCACGGTCGACGACGTGGCGATCGAGGAGCGGCCGTTCCCGGTCGCGGTCGACGGCCTCCACCTCTTGGGCATCCTCAGCGCTCCGGCGCCGGGCGAGCCGTCCGCCGACACCTGCCTCGTGCTGCTCAACTCGGGCGCGCTGCGCCGCGTCGGACCCAACCGCATGTGGTTGGAGACCGCCCGGCGCTGGGCCGCCCGCGGGCTGCCCGTGCTGCGCATCGACCTCGCGCGCGTCGACGACCTGGAGGGCGTGCCGCAGGACGTCGACCGCGTCGGCTTCTACGACCTGCACGCCCACTACCACGCCGACCTCGGCGCCCAGCTGCAGGGCGTCCTCGCGGAGCTGCAGGCGACGGTGCGGCCGAGCCGCTTCGTCGTCGTCGGCCTGTGCTCCGGCGCCTATTGGACCTTCCGCGCGCTGCAGGAGGACCCGCGGGTCAGCGCGGGCATCCTCGTCAACCCGGCCGTGTTCTTCGGCGGCTCGCTGGCCGCCATCGCCCGCGAGCGCGACGCCCTGCTCGGCCTGTGCGACCCCGCGCTGTGGCGCAAGGTCCTCTCGGGCGGGGTCGCCAGGGCGCGGATCCGCCAGCTCGCCACGATCGTCTCCGGCGCCGCGCTCACGGCGCTGCGCGAGGCGCCGAGGCGCCTGGTGGGCCGGCGCGCCGGCACGCCGCTGGAGGGCGTCCTCGCCGGCCTCGTCGCGGCCGACCAGCGGCTCACCATCCTCTTCACGCCCGACGAGCCGTTCCGCGACGAGCTCGACGCCGGCGGCGACCTGGCGCGCCTGGAGGCCACGCCGGGCGTCGAGGTCACCACGCTCGGCGACCTGCCGCGCGCGCACACGCTCGAGCCGCTCTCGCTCCAGCGCGAGACCCGCGCCGTCCTCGACGCCGCGATCGACCGCGAGCTGCTGCGGCACGCCGGCGCCGCCGGGCACGCGCAGGAGCGGCCGCTGCGCACGCTGCACGTGACCGAGTCGCTGGCCAGCGGCGTCCTCGGCGTCGTCTCGGCGCTCGGCGAGCGCCTCGCGGCCGGCGGCAACGACGTCGTGATCGCGCACGGCGAACGGCCCGAGACGCCGGTCGACGCCCGCTCGGTGATCGCGCCGGACGTCCGGCTCTTCGCGCTGCCCTGGCAGCGTCGGACGCCGGTCGCCCAGCTGCGCGCCGCGCTGGCGCTGCGCCGGCTGCTGCGCGACGTCCAGCCCGACGTCGTCCACCTGCACTCCACCTTCGCCGGCTTCGTCGGCGCGCTGGCGGTCCCCAAGCGCATCCCGCGCGTCTACACGCCGCACGGCTACTCCTTCCTGCGCACGAGCGAGGGCTGGTGGGCGCGCAACGTCTACCGCGCCGTCGAGTGGGCGATCGCGCGCCGCGTCGACCTCGTGGGCGCGGTGTCGCGCAGCGAGGGCGACCAGGCGTCCGGCCCCGTGCGCGCGCCGCGCGTGCGCGTCGTGCCCAACGGCCTGCCCGAGCTCGACCGTGGCCGGCTGCCCGCGACGCCGCCGCGGCCCGAGCCGCGCGTCGTCGCC
This sequence comes from Baekduia sp., assembly GCA_036518975.1. GTDB lineage: Bacteria > Actinomycetota > Thermoleophilia > Solirubrobacterales > Solirubrobacteraceae > Baekduia. Next base: position 771 of record DATDMD010000039.1, on the reverse strand, counting down.
CTCGGCCGGATCGGGCCCGCCCGCCAGCCGGAGGCCGCCGCGCGGATCCTCGCGCGCGTCGCCGCCAAGAGCCCCGCGAGCGTCGAGTGGATCGGCGGCGGCGGGGACGGCGACGACGAGCCCGGCGCCGCGGCGCTGACCGCCGCCGGCGTCCCGATCACCGGCTGGCTCGAGGCCGACGCCGCCCGCGACGAGCTCGCCCGCGCGACCGTGCTCCTGCACTGGTCCGCCTGGGACGCCCAGCCGCTGGCCGTCCTGGAGGCCATGGCGCGCGACGTCGTGGTCGTGGCGTCCGACCTCCCGGCCAACCGCGAGCTGCTCGGCGACGACCAGGTGTGCGCCACCGAGGAAGAGGCGGCGGCGCTGATCGTCGCCGCCGTAGAGGACCGTGCGCTGCGGGACCGGCTGCTGGACTCCCAGCGCGCGCGCCGCGAGCATTACGGCGCCGACCGCATGGCGGCCGACTGGCTGGCCGTGTACCGGGGCCTCGTCGTCGCCCGAACCTTCAGAATCCCGACCTAGACTGCGAGCAGAACGTGCAGTTCGACGAGTTCCTGGCCCTCATCTGGAAGCGCCGCCTCACCATCGCCGCGGTCTTCCTCGGCTGCATGGTCGCGGCCGCGGCCTTCGCCTTCACGGCGCCCAAGCGCTACGAGTCCACCGCGACCGTGGCCTTCACGCCCGATCCCAAGGAGGGGCAGACCACCATCCCGTCCGACAACCCCGCGGCGCTTCTGTCGACCCACGCAGCGGTGTCTAAGTCGCAGGAGA